>CAJBCQ010000028.1 GCA_903951595.1 uncultured Hyphomicrobiales bacterium
AGTTCCCGGCGTCGTTGATCTTGTGGATACCGGTGACGCCATCATCGTGGACGGCCAAACCGGCGAGCTTCACGTGCGCCCCTCCACGGCTGTCAAAAACGCCTATGCCGACAAGGTGCGCTTTTATGCCAAGCGGCAGGCGCAATATGCAGCATTGCGCGAAAAGCCCGCCGTAACAGTTGATGGCCGCCACATCAGCCTGAACATCAATGCGGGCCTTCTGGTGGACCTGCCACATTTGCACGATTCCGGTGCCGATGGCATCGGGCTGTTCCGCACCGAACTGCAATTCATGCTGGCCCAATCCTTCCCCAAGCTGGACGCGCAAACCAGACACTATTCCGCTGTTCTGGATCAGGCGCATGACAAGCCCGTCACCTTCCGCACCCTAGATATCGGTGCCGACAAAGTGCTGCCCTATTTGCGCCAACCCAAAGAGGACAACCCAGCCATGGGCTGGCGCGCCATCCGCATGGCGCTTGATCGGCCCGCGCTGCTGCGCCTCCAGCTTCGCGCTCTTTTGCGTGCAGCACAGGGCCGCAATCTCAAAATCATGTTCCCGATGATTGCCGAGGTCGATGAATTCCGCCGTGCTCGCGCCATCTTAATGCAGGCCCAAGCCTATTATGCCGCACGCGGCTATGCGCCACCTGCCTCTATCAAGATCGGCACCATGATCGAAGTGCCCTCCCTGCTGTGGCAGCTCGATCAGCTTCTGCCCGAAACCGATTTCGTATCGGTCGGCTCGAATGATCTTGTACAGTTCCTGTTCGCGGCTGATCGTGGCCACCCGAAGCTTGCCCAGCGTTATGACACGCTGTCGCCTCCTGTTCTCAGCGTGCTGCGCGATATTGCCGCGCGCACCCAGCATCATGAGGTTCCACTCACCCTTTGCGGTGAAATGGCCGGCCGTCCGCTGGAAGCCATGGCACTTTTGGGCGTGGGCCTGACCAGCATTTCCATGAACCCCGCCTCCATCGGCCCGGTAAAAGCAATGCTGATGGCGCTTGATGTCGGCAAGCTGCAAGCCTTCCTCACGCCACTTTTGACAAGCGGCGCGCGCTCTGTGCGCGAGGAATTGAAAGGCTTTGCCGCACAACACGGCATTCCGGTCTGATGCTTGCCACCACCATGATCGGCGTACAATTAACCGGTCATGGCGGCCCGGAAAATCTTGTCTACAATGAAGCCGTGCCCATGCCGCAACCAGGCCCGCAAGACGTTCTGATCCGCGTAACAGCAGCAGGCATCAACAATACCGACATCAACACCCGCACCGGCTGGTATTCCAAAACCGGCAATGCCGATGACGCAGGCTGGACAGGCAGCCCACTGCACCTGCCGCGCATTCAGGGTGCTGATGGTTCTGGCCGCATTGTGGCGGTTGGCGCGAGTGTCCCCACCGCAAGGATCGGTGAACGTGTCATCGTGCGTACCATGATGCCAGGTGCCACCCCTTATGATCTGATAACGCTCGGCTCAGAACTGGATGGAGCTTTCGCGCAATATCTCTGCGTGCCGGCCATCCACGCCTTCAAGGTGGAATGTGATTGGTCGGATGTGGAACTGGCCGCCATCCCTTGCGCCTATTCCACAGCGGAAAACCTGCTCACGCGCGCGGATGTGAAGGCCGAGCGCGTTCTCATCACTGGGGCTTCAGGTGGCGTTGGCACCGCTGCCGTGCAATTGGCCAAGCGCCGGGGTGCTGAAGTCATCGCCATTTGCGCGCCCGACAAAACCGCTGACCTCAAGGCGCTGGGTGCGGACCAAACCATCCCACGCAATGCCGATCTTGCCTCGGTTCTAGGCCATGACAGTGTGGATGTGGTGATCGATGTGGTCGCGGGCTCGCAATTCCCCGCCCTGCTCGATGTTCTGAAAAGAAAGGGCCGCTATGCCGTGTCCGGTGCCATTGCTGGCCCGCATGTGACCCTCGATGTGCGCACCCTCTATCTGAAAGATTTGAGCCTCTTGGGCTGCACCCTGCAATCGGATGCCGTATTTCACAATCTCGTTTCCTATATCGAAGGCGACGAATTTCGCCCCCTCATTGCCCGAACCTACCCCTTGCGCGAGATGGCCCAAGCGCAAGAACACTTCATCTCCAAACGCTTTACGGGCAAGCTAGTGCTTGAAATTCCCTGACTTTTTGCCGTTTTCCAAATAACCTAAAATGGGCGAAACCCGCGTTCAGGAATTACTTACCATTTTCATTCACTATTTGGGACATGAGAAGCCGGAAGCTGTTTCTGGCAGGTGAGTAAGGCGAGTATCATGACCGCTGCCCATGCGTTGAAGCATTCCGAATTCACCATCCGCCAAAAGCCACAAGATGCCGCAGGCCAAGCCGGCTGGTACTTGGAGCGCGAGCGTCTCCGCAAAAATCTGACGCTGAGCGAGGCGCGCGAAGATACCGGCGTGCCCGTTCATCTGCTCATCGCCCTTGAACAGGGCAGGCTCGATCTTTTGCCCCCGGTGGATGAAGCGATCAGCCTCATTTCGGCTTATGGCAATTGGCTGGGCTTTGATCCGGCCCCGCTTTGCGGCCATTACATCACGCTTTTCCCGCGCCTGCATGAAGTGCCAAGGGCGCATGTGCGACTTGCGCGCCAAGAACAGGCCGAAACCGTGGCCCCCCCGCCCGCCCCGCATCAGCGGCCCCGTTTGTCCATTACCGACAGCAAGCTCATCGCCATTTCGGCTTCCATTATCGTGATGATTTTCCTCGTCACGGGCTGGCAGCTCACAACGTCTTCCCAACCAAACCAGGTGGCCGAAGCCCCGCAAGCCGTGGTGGCCGCGCCCTTGCCTACCCCCAAGGCGGCACAAGAAGAAACCCTGCCGCAGGCCGTGGCACCACCGGAAAATTTAACCGGCGAAGGCACAGCACTTGAGGGTCTGGGTGCGCTCATCAATGAAACCGTGGCAGCTGTGGATGCCTCCGGCATCGGCCCGCGCGCTGAACCCGCAGCCGCCATCAGCGGGGATGTGGCAAAGCCCGTTTCCACCGTCACCCAGAACGGTCGCCAGATCTTCGGTGCCGAAAATACCGATGCCCGCGTGGTGTTGGAGGCCAAAGGCCAGGTCTGGCTGCGGTTGGAAGATGCCTCCGGCAATGTCGTGGCTACCTTGACCTTCAAGCCGGGCGATCAATATCGCGTGCCCCTGCGTCAAGACCTTGTCGTGATTGCGCGCGATGGCGGCCTCATCAGCTATTCAATCGACGGCGTGGATAAGGGCACTCTCGGCAATCCGGGTGAAATCCTCGTCGGCAAGCCCATTTCTCTCACCGGACTTGCCGGCTGAGCCCCAAGCCCTGCATGTGGACAATGCCCCGCCCTCTCCGCTAAGAGGGCGACAGTCCCATGAGCATTCTCAAGCCTGAACGCCTCCACCGGCTGATCGACCGGTTCAAAATCCTCGAAGCCCAGCTTTCCGGCGGCACCGAGGGGGAAGCCTTTGTGCGCCTGTCGCGCGAATATGCCGAACTGGAGCCTGTCGCAAAATCCGCCCAGACCCTGCTTGCCGCCTATGACGAGCGCGACAGCTTGGCCGAGATGATCGCAGGCGGCGGTGAACTGGCCGAAATGGCTGAAATCGAAGGCCCCCTGCTCAACAGCAAGATCGACGAGCTGGAAAAACACCTCCGGCTCATGCTGCTGCCAAAAGATGCCGCCGACAGCCGCAATGTGATTCTTGAAATCCGCGCTGGAACGGGTGGTGATGAAGCCGCCATTTTCGCAGGTGATCTGTTCCGTATGTATCAACGCTATGCCAGCTTCAAAGGCTGGCGGGTGGAAATGATCTCCGCCAGCGAAGGCGAACATGGCGGCTACAAGGAAATCATTGCCAATATTTCAGGCTCAGGCCCCTATGCGTTGCTGAAATTCGAAAGCGGGGTGCATCGCGTGCAACGGGTTCCAGCCACCGAAACCCAAGGCCGCATCCACACCTCCGCCGCCACCGTGGCCGTGCTTCCCGAAGTGGAAGACGTAGACATCCACATCGAAGACAAAGACCTTCGCATCGACGTATTCCGCTCCTCCGGCCCCGGCGGCCAATCGGTGAACACGACCGATAGCGCGGTACGCATCACCCATCTGCCCACAGGCGTTGTCGTCTCTCAGCAGGACGAAAAGAGCCAGCACAAAAACAAGGCCAAGGCCATGCAGATTTTGCGCGCACGCCTTTATGACCGCGAGCGCGAAAGGCTGGATGCTGAACGCTCGGCCGAACGGCGCGGCCAGATCGGCTCAGGTGATCGCTCCGAACGCATCCGCACCTATAACTTCCCGCAAGGCCGCGTCACCGACCACCGCATCAATCTCACGCTCTATAAGCTTGACGCCGTGATCGAAGGCCCCGCCTTGGAGGAACTGGTGCAGGCATTGGTGCAGGAGCATCAGGCAGAACTTCTGGCCCGCGTGGAAGCCGATGCTTCGTGAACAAGCCCTGCGCCAGGCCACCCGCACGCTCGAAGCGGCAGGCATCGACACCCCTGCGCTCGACGCGCGGCTGCTGCTACAGCAGGCCTTGGGCGTAAGTCACGCCAGCCTCATCGCCTCAGCGCAGGCGGAAATGAACCCATCCCAACTCAACGCCTTTAACACCCTCATCACCCGCCGCGCGGCTCGCGAGCCCGTCTCACGGATTCTGGGATCGCGTGAATTTCACGGCCTGAATTTCACCTTAGCACCAGACACGCTCGACCCGCGCGCAGATACCGAAACCCTCGTCACCGCCGCCCTCACCCTGGCAGGCGGGCAACAGGCATTGCGAATTCTCGATCTCGGAACTGGTTCGGGCGCCATCATTGTGAGCCTGCTCCACGCGCTGCCATCCGCAGAAGGCACCGCCACGGATATTTCTCAAGGTGCGCTTGATGCCGCACGCGCCAATGCCATCATGAACGGCGTATCCGATCGGCTGGAATTGGTGCAGTCAGATTGGTTTGCACAACTTCACGGCAAGTTTGATCTCATTGTCTCCAACCCACCCTATATTCCCGACCAGCAGGTGGAGAATCTAAGCCCCGAAGTGCGCCTGCATGATCCACATCTGGCCTTGAAAGGCGGCCCGGATGGTCTTGCCGCTTACCGCGTCATCACCCAAGCCGCCCCAGCCCACCTCAAGCCCAGCGGCCACATGCTTTTCGAAATCGGCCAAGGCCAGGAACGCGATGTTGCCGCCCTGCTGGCCGCCAGTGGCTTCACAAACCCCACCGCCATGCCTTCCCAACAGGCCGATCTGGCAGGCATTATTCGGGTAATCGTTGGCCGCTTTCCGGGCTAAACTGCCCGCTTCAAATGCATTTGTCTTTTGCCGCAGAAACAGGTAGCTTCAATTACCGTTTAGTTCCGATCATTAGCCGCCACCCGCGTTTAGGGCAGGCGCTAGGCGTCCGGCCCCGGTTTTCCGGGGTTTCATTCAGGATCGTCATCGGGCAGGCCGGTACAGCCTTATGGCAGCCGACTTTGGGGGACTTCTCAGCGCAAATTTGCGCCGAACAAACCTTTCACGCGATGCGCCGGTAACTGACCTCAATGGTTGAGGCAGGGCCGAGCAAGCCGGTTTTGACCGGCATAACCAGCAACGATCAGGCATCATGGACGCAGGCAGGATGAAACAGGGGCAACACCGCCACAATAACAATAATCGCCAGCAACAGCGCGGCCGTGGCGGCCAGCGTGGCGGTGGTGGCGGCGGCGGCAATCGTCCCGGTGGCGGCGGCAATCCCATCAACCGGGTTTATGAGAGCAACGGCCCGGACCTGAAGGTGCGCGGCAATGCCCAAACCATCGCGGAAAAATATCAACAGCTCGCGCGGGATGCCCACACGGCAGGCGATCCCGTCATGGCCGAAAGCTATTACCAGCACGCTGAACATTATCTGCGTATCCTCGCCGCAGCCCAGGCCTTCAACCAGCAAAACGCGCCCCAGCAATCTGAGCGCCGTTCGGCTGACGAAGGCTATGAGGACGAAATCGACACGACCGAAACCGAACGCAGCTTTAACCCGCAACAAGGTTCAGACGATCAGGCCAGCCAACAGCCCGATCTTCCCGACAGCCCCATGTTCACCCCCCCGCCCCCGCGCGAACAGCGCGAGCGTGACCGGGATCGTGACCGTGACCGGGATCGTGACTTCAACCGCGAACCGCGTGGCGATCGTCCGCCGCGCCGCTTTGACGACCAGCGCCGCCCTCAGCGCGAATTCCGCGAACCGCGCGTGATGGATGAACAGCCCATGGTGGGTGATGAAGGCTGGACCGGCCCGCAGCCGTCCTTCCTGAAGCGCCCCGTTGCGGCTTTGGCCCCTCTGGCCCCGATAACGCCAGCTCCCGCTCCCGCAGCCCAGCCCGTGATCGAGCCTGCGCCGCAAATGACGGCACCCGAAGATCCTGCCCCCGCCCCGCGCCCCCGCCGCGCCTATGTCCGCAAATCAGCGCCCGCGCCAACGGATAATGGTGAATGAAAACAAAATGGGCGGGCGCAAGCCCGGCCATTTTTCTTGGCCCCGCGTCCGCTTAATTCCCATCCTCCGGCAGTCGTGGCATCGGTGCCACCGATATGCCTTCTTCCAGAAGTGCCTTGGCTTCCTCGAAAGTGGCTTCGCCATAAATGCCGCGCATCTCGGCTTCCTCATAATGGATGCGCCGCGCCTCTTCGGCAAAACGATCGCCCACATAATCAGCTTCCGCCATCACTTTCTCGCGCATCCCACGCATGGCTTCCAGAAGCTCTTTCACGCGCGGATCCGGTGCTGCATTGGATTTGCTTGGAATGCCCGGCGTCATCAACTGCTTGGCAATTTCTACCGATCCGCAAACAGGGCAAGCAACCACGCCGGATGCACGTTGCGCGTCAAAGCCGTCACTATCGCGAAACCAGCCATCAAAGCCATGCCCCTTGGGGCAGATGAGATCATAGCGGATCAAAATGTGAATTCCCGGCCATTCTGCAAGGCAGGAATGCGCCCGCGCGCAAGCTCCACCTCGGCAAGATCAAGCTGCGCCATCAACACACCTGCACCATCAGCCCGCTCCGCAATCACCTCGCCCCATGGATTGACCACAAGCGTATGCCCATAAGTCTCCCGCCCCGTCTCATGCAGTCCTGATTGCGCCGGTGCCAGCACAAAGCAACCCGTCTCAATCGCCCGCGCCCGCAACAGCACATGCCAATGCGCCTGGCCTGTGATCTTCGTGAAAGCCGCAGGTGCCATCAACACATTCGCTCCCGCCGTGGCCAATGCCCGGTGCAGAGCTGGAAAGCGCACATCATAACAAATGGTAAGGCCAAACCTTGCCTCACCCGCATCCGCCACCACAGCCCTTTTGCCCCCGTGGAAACGATCAGACTCCCGATAAGTCTCCGCGCCACCCAAAGTCACATCGAATAAATGGATCTTGTCATAGCGCGCACGCACACGCCCTTCAGGCGAAAACAGCAGGGAACGGTTCACAAGCTTGTCGCCCTCACGCAAGGCCAAGGAACCTGCCAGCAGATGAATCTGGAAACGTTTAGCAAGGGCCGCGAAAGCCGCAACCGTCTCATCCTCGGTTTCGCTGCGTAGCTTGGCCAGAAGCCGTGCCGGGTCCTCATCCATCACATTGGTCATTTCGGGCGTGGCCACAAAGCCCGCCCCCGCACCAACCGCCTCCGCGATCATTTGCGAAACATCGGCAAGATTGCGCGAAGGCTCCCGGCCTGCACACATCTGGATAAGACCAACCTGCAAATGGCTCATGACTGCCCCAATAGCGCATCAAGCCCGCCGGCTTTATCGAGCGCGTAAAGATCATCGCACCCGCCCACATGGGTCTGGCCTATGAAAATCTGCGGCACGGTGCGCCGACCACCCGCCCGCTCCATCATGCTTTCACGCAAAGCAGCATCGCGCGATACATCGATCTCATGGAAAGCAGCGCCCTTTTCCTTCAACAGGTTCTTGGCGGCGATGCAGTAGGGACACAACGGGGTCGTGTAAATTTCAATCCGGCTCATGACAATCCAACCAAAGCGAAGCTTGCCTAAATATGGGTCCGGAATGGTTCCGCGACAAGCGCGAACACCAGCACATCCACCGCCTCGGCCCCAGCCTCCAAAAGTGCCAAACTTGCAGCAGAAGCCGTGGAACCGGTTGTCATAACGTCATCTACGAGTAAAACCCGCCGTCCCGCCAGATGGGATCGGTTTTCCGGGGCCACTGCAAAGGCTTTGCGCAAATTTACCCGCCGCTGGGCCGCCTTCAACCCCACCTGGGTCGCGGTCGCGCGTCCGCGCACCAGAATTTCGGCCAAAACGGGCACCCCGGAGGCAGAACCGATGCGCTTTGCCAAAAGCGCGGCCTGATTGAACCGACGCCGCCACAGCCGCCAGCGGTAAAGCGGCACGGGGATGATGATATCGGCCTCACTTAGCAACCCCGCCCCAGCACGCGCCATCATGCGGGCCATCAGATCGGCATTTTCCAGCCGATCATAGTATTTCAAACCATGCACCAAATCGCGCGCCAGTTCCTCGAATGTGACTGCCGCGCGCGCTCGGTCCCAAACGGGCGGATCGGTAAGCGCCCGCGCACTCGTTACCCCCTCGCCCATGCTGGTTTCAAAAGGCGTTCCGAGCCGGTTACAAAAGGGCTGATCGATGAAATTGAGCCGGCCCCAACAATCCCCGCACAGGTTCGAAACGGCCGCCACGCGCGCCCCACAGCCAAGGCATTGCGGTGGCAAAACCGCATCCTGAAGCCCCCGCCATGCCTGCACCAGAATTCCTTGCATGGAACCCATGGTGCGCAGACTTTGACGCGCGCGCAATGGCGGACCATATAAGACAGCATGAAGCAAGCCCCACCCACCCTGTTTGACGCCAAGGCCACGCGCCGCAACCGTGCGCGCGCCCTTCTGCGCCCAGCCCCGGCATTCCTGCAGGATGCGATGGAAGCTGAAATCCTATGGCGGCTGGATCTTGTGCTGCGGCAATTCAGCAAACTCCTGCTCATCGGCTCCGCTCCAGGTGATCTTGCCGCGCGCATCGCGCAGACGGGCAAGGCAGGCCACATCATCAACGCTGAAATCGTTCCACATGGTTCCGCCCTGGTGATCGATCCCGAAATCCTGCCCTTCGCGCCCGAAAGCCTTGATGCCGTCATTTGGGTGGCAGGGCTTGAAAGCGTGAATGATCTGCCCGGCACCCTCATCCAAATCCGCCGCGCCCTGAAACCGGATGGCCTATTTTTGGCCTGCGTTCTGGCAGGCGAAAGCCTGAAGGAATTGCGCCAGAGTTTTCTGGCGGCAGAAAGCGAAACATCCGGTGGCGTGAGCCCACGCGTCATCCCCTTTGCCGAAGTGCGCGCCTGGGGTGCCTTATTGCAGCGGGCAGGCTTTGGCCTGCCGGTGGCGGATCTGGATCGACTGGATGTGAATTACGGCAATGCCCTCACCCTCATGCGTGATCTCAAAGCCATGGGCCTTGCCAATCCTCTGGCCGC
>CAJBCQ010000029.1 GCA_903951595.1 uncultured Hyphomicrobiales bacterium
CTCGATTTCGGTACAGCGCATTGCACACCGCAATCAGAGGCCTATTAATTTCCGATCTGTGCAGGGTGCGATTAACGCAGATGGTGTGGGCAGTGTGTTCGCCGGGCTTTTGGGCACGGTGCCGAACACCGTGTACTCGACCTCTATCGCCGTGGGCGAAATCACTGGCGTCGCCGCGCGCCGCGTGGGCGCATGGGGAGGACTATTTCTGATCGCCCTTGCCTTCTCGCCGAAGATTGCCGCCATGGTGGCCACCATACCTAGCCAGGTCGCAGGGGCTTACATTCTGATCCTGGTTGTCCTGATTTTTGGGCATGGTGTGCGGTTGGTAACAGAAGACGGAATGGGTTTCGACATGGGGCTTGCTGTCTGCCTCAGCTTCTGGATCGGTTTTGGTGCGCAGTCAGGCGGCCTGATGAACACGCTTCTGCCCACATGGCTGCAGACCGTGTTCTCCAACGGGACCACTATAGGGGGGGTGACGGCCATCGCGTTGATGACGATTATCAACTGGCGAAAGGGCGGCGGTGACCGGGTTACTGTGCCACTCGATCCGCGCTCGCTTGTTTCACTGCGCGACATGGTAAAAAAGTTTTCATCCAAGATTGGCTGGGACGAATTGGCTGAGAACCGGCTCATGTTGGCGGTGGAGGAAGCCTTGCTCGTTCTGTGCGAGGAGCATGATGGCAAGCAAGCTGGCAAGGCCGGCAAGTTGATCGTCAAGTTGTCGGACATCAAGGGTGAGGTGGAGGTCGAGATGGTGACCGGCCCCAACGAGCGCAACGCTGAGGAACTTCTCAGCGCACTGCCAGCGGCAATTCCTGCCGATGACGAGAAAAGCCTATCGCTGCGCTTGCTGCGCAAGACGGTGAAGGAACTCAAGCACCTTCAATACCGTCAGGGCGATTATCTTTTGATGCGGCTCGACAGCACCGGTTGAGCCAGCTGCGTTGGTGACGGAAGAACTCAGCTGATCGTAAGTTCCACGCCCTTGTGCAGTTTCTGCAAATTGGGGAGTGACTTAGCTTGCCAAGGAATCTGGGTTGAACCCAGCACTTTCATACCAATTTCCGGTAACTTTCGAAGTTCGATCGTAAATTTTGCCAGCAGATTTATTCCGGAGCTATTCAGGAATTCGAGTTGCGTCAGGTCGAGCACAACAGTCTGCGGCTTTTCCGCCAGCACGGTTTGCATCATGTCCAGAATTGGCTGGTATGCATCCGTGCCTGAGAGACGAAGGGTTCCCTCATAGTGGATGATGGCACCTTCGGTCCATACATTGTATTCGGCGGTCTTGATTTCCATGTGTTTCTAACCTTCAGTATTCAGTTAAGCGTGAGTGATGCATAGGTGCTGATGATGACTTCGCCATCCCGGGGCGCGTCGTGGAATGTCCATCCGAGCCGGGCACCGTAGTCATTCAAAAGAGTAAGGATGCCGAGGCCAGAGGCCGAGGAACTTTCATCCGCCGCATTGGCCTCGATGCGCTCAATCATCAGCTCACCGGGATCGCGCGTGGTCACCTCGGCCAGCAGTGAATGGAAACCAGACGCGACTTGAGTGCTAGTGCTATTCTTGACGAGCAGCTCAAAATTTCCATCCTCAAGCGAGCAATGCAGCTCGATGTCTCCGGGGCTCCTGAACTTGACGGCGTTCTCAAGAAGCTCGTTCACCAGATAGATGATGGAGTGGCGGGCCTCGCTGTAATCCTGACCAGACTTTGCATGCTGCGTAGCGAATATATCGCCGAGGAACTCACAAGTGGCACTGGCATGATGCCAGCCTAGTGCGAGAGGCCCTTCCGACAGTACAATCGACATGCCAAAGGCATTGGTGCCGTTGTTAGCCTGTGTTTCTCCAAATAATACGCTCATGATGTCACCTGTGTTTCACCACGACGAGCGTTATATCGTCGTGAACCTTCTGGGTTCCGATATGTGTCTTAAGGTCTGAAATAATGGCCGTCACTGCATCGGATGCAGAACCGGCATGCACTCTGGCCGCCGACTCAATGAGCTGCTCGATGCTATAGAGCTGACCTGCCTCGCTTTCAGCTTCCGTAATCCCGTCTGTGAACAGCACCAGCATGTCACCAGCGCCAAACTCAACGCTGATGCTCGACACATAGTCGCCGATGTTTTCTTCCAAGCCAATCGGGAAGCCAAGGTCCATCGTATCAATGCGTGAAACTGAGCCGTCATGGCGGATGAGGATGACTTCCTCATGCTGGCCCGAAACCGTGACCTTACCACCTTCGTAATCAATGAAAGCGAGTGAAAGATGCTTGCCGGATTTGGTCCGTTCGACGTTTTTGTAGATAGTTCGGTTCAGCACTTCGAGGAATCCAGCTGGATCATCGACCCCACGCTCATGGAGTGCGCGTGCAACCGACTGCACCATCAACATCAACACGCCGCTTTCAATGCCGTGGCCGGTGACATCGCCGATGCCGATCTTGGCCCCATTGCGTGTGTGCAGAACGTCATAGTAATCGCCACCCACCTCATCGGCCGGTTCCACATGGCTGGCGATCTGGAGATCTAGAATGCCTTCAAGCTCCGATGCTGCCGGCAGCACCATCATCTGAATGCGCCGTGCCACGTCGAGTTCGGCACCCATGCGAAGGTTCTCATCTTTGAGCTTTTCGTAGAGCCGTTGAATTTCCTGCGTCGCGGAGCCTAGTTCGCGAGTACGGTCCGTCACGCGCTGTTCAAGCGTTTCGGTGTATTCACGGATCTCGCGCGCCATGGAGTTAAACGCAGCACCCACAAGCGCGACCTCGTCGCGTCCCTTGACTGGAATCTGTATATTGTAGTCCGAGCGCGAGAGCCGACCTGCTGCATCAGCAAGCGTGACGAGACCGGCGGTGAAGCGCCTTGATACGGCAACAGACACCGCAAGAACCAGCACAAGGAATGCCAGCACGGAAGCGAAAATGCCTTTAATGATGCGTTGGGTGGCATTGTCGATCTGGCCCTGCGCGGCATAGAGCGAGGCGTAGATTTCACGTTCAGGAACCACAAAGCCCAACACCAAGCGCTGGGCCGCGATGCCAGCGTTAGGCTGCCAAAAGTTCATCGGCTCCAGCGGGTGAAGGGCTATCATGAGGCCTTCAGGTTTACCGTTCTTCTCCACAGTCACATGCGTGATGCTGGTGGCACCGGGCGCTGGAATTTTGAGGCCTGCGATATCAGAGAAGCGGCTTTTGGTGAGCGAACGCTCAAGCCCCGTCACGCCTGTACCTGTGGCATTTTCTGGCTTGATACCGAGTAGCTCCTCGCCCATTTCGTTCACGGTCAGCACATTACCATCCTGCAGAGACAGGAAAGCAAAGCCGGTTTCAGCAATTTTCACGTCTTGCACGAGGCCTGTCAATTGCTCCAGCGTGATATCAACACCCACCATGCCAGCGACATCATCGCGACCCTTGTTATAGAGCGGATGGAAGTAGCTGATGATAAGCTTGCCGGTGGTGGCATCAACATAGGGCGCTAAGACTGTGATGTCGGTTTCAACTGGGCGTGCAGCAGGGTTCTTGGCCCATTGTTGCCAAGCCTCGTAAACGCCTGGAAAGAAGAAGTCCCACCAGTTCTGATCATTGTGGCCGCCATAAAGCTTGTCAAAAGTCTGCGCCTGTTCCGAATAGGGAATCGTACGCATGAAGGGACGTTCCTTTGGGCCGACATAGTACATCTGCAGCTTGTTCTGGCCCGAGCGCATGAGGGGCGGCACCACAAGTTCGAATATGTCGGAGTTGCGCACAGCATCTTGAACATCAGGGCGCATACGCCCAGGCCCATCGAGCAAATAGCCCCAGACGCTAATGACGGAGGTCTCGCCGGGCTTATTCTGGAGCCAATTTTTGTCGCTGTTAAACTCCATCTGATCTTTGAAGCCTGGATAATTTTCCAGTGTCTTGCCGATACTTGCGTCCAATTCTGGTTGGTCAATGAGGCTTTGACCAAACTGCGCGAGCGCATTCACCTGATCAAAGGTGCGCGCGAACATGAGGTCGGCGCGTTGGGCCGTCATGTCGATGTAGCGGGTCAAATATTGTTCGGTGGCCCTGGATAGACCGCTCTCGATTTCGGCAGAAGCATCGCGTGATAAGCGCTGCACATTCCACAGCGCAATACCGCCACCCAGCAAGAGCGACAGCAGCACAGCCCCGCACATAATTGCGATGAACTTAGCGCGGAAGCTCGACAGAAAACCTGCCTTCATGGAAATCTCAGACGTGTTGCTCATATGGGCTTCCGTGCTGATGCTGCCCAGATTGGCCAGCCGGCATATCCCTTGGGATGAAGCGCGGCGTAGATGTGGTCTTGGAAGCCTTGTCGGAACTGCGCGATGGATTCCTCGCTATCGCCGCGATCCGTGGCCATTTGCCCCGCAAAGACATTCTCCCAGGCCTGAATCATGTCGGCGAACTCCTGCGGATCACCATCGAGATTGGTGACCATGAAGCTGTCGACCTTGATGTCCTGAAAGCCGGCGTCTTTGAGGTAACGATAACTTTTCGGCCCCAACTCCACGTCCATCTTGAAATCCGCGAAGAGCTTTGCGACCTCGGTGTAAGTGCGCTGGATACTTTCGCTGCGCGGCTCGCCTAAGCAATGCGAATTCTTTTCGTTCGTTATGTAGACGCGCCCACCCGGCTTGCAGATGCGGAACAGTTCTTTCAATATCATCTCTGGCTTATCAAAAATTTGCAGAGAATGACGGCAGGTGACGAAGTCAAAGCTGTTGTCCTCGATCACCATTTCGGAGGCATCCCCATAGACATATTCAATGTCTGTGACGCCAAATTCCGCTGCTACCTTGCGCGCATAGTCGAGGCTGGCGCGCGAATGATCGAGAGCGAGGATGCTGGACGGGTTGAATTCCTTCTTCACCAGCACGGCGAAATCGCCGATGCCGCAGCAGATGTCGGCCATCTTCATGCCCGAATCCAGTCCGTGACGCTTCAACAGATTGCGCTCGTGCCGCCAAGTGAGGCGCGTCTGGTTACGCAAGATAGGAATGAAGCCACCATCCTCGACGAAGGCTTGGCCCGGATAGAAGTCCTTGTCGTATTCTGACACGGTGATGTTTGCCGAGTGCGGAGTCAACGACTGGAACTTGCGCGTCGACCATCCCATGACGCTAGAAGTAATGATCTCAATTTTGAGTTCTTTTCGCCGCTGGCAAATGTCAATGATGAGGCTGGCAATATTGCGGAAGGCAACGTTATTCAGACGCGCAAGCCGCTTTACGTTTAGATAAAGGGTGCCCTGCACTTTCTCGATAGCGGAATTCAGGGAGCGTGCAAGGAGTGCTATTTCCGCATCACTGCGCGGGCGCAGTTTGCCCGCGATAATGAATTCCTGATTGTTCTCGTTAAACGCCACCTCAAAGGTGGACTTACCGGCCTGCCGCATCAGACTGAACCCTCAATCATCATCTCAGCCGAGAGTGTCAATCGCTCACCGGCGGGCGTGATGCTGATCTTTGCCTGGTAATCGACCGCCAATTCGAGCAGACCCAGCCGAGGATCCTGTTCACCGGCGGAAAAAAGTGCCGAACGATAAACCTCCGCCACGTCGTCACGCTTCAGCAGGCTTGTGGCATCGGTATAGAACTGAAGTGTCGGATCATCACAAGGCAGCGTGAGTTCGATGACATCTTGTGGTCCAGAACGCCGGACGCGGATGCTGAACTTCCCTGCAGGGCCATGGTTGCAAAACACGGTTTCCAGCAGTTCGTTAACCGCAGAACTCAGCAAATTGGCATACAGAAGCGAGTCAGCGCGGTTATTGCTGGCCATTGTAGCGAAATAGGATGAAATGCGGTCACAATGCAGCCATTCGGACGAAAAGTCCGCGACGTCCATGGAAACCTCAAGAAGCTGATCTGTTCCGCTCATGTTTCGCCCTAACGTCTTTCCTCGCGAACAGTGAAACCCGCTGCTCAATGTAAGCGTGTAATTCGAGGCTTCATATATATCATTACTTATCAGAACTTTGATAGCAAGAACTGTTTGTTTTATTAAACAAATTTAGCTTATGGTTCTACCGTGGCTATTCATATTTCTCGGGCAACCGTAAACGACTAGGGCGAATTGAGCATCAGAATGGACGTACCCGCAGCACGAAAGGCCCGCCCACCTGTGTTCATCTCTGCCCCACTGGCGGCCCTGGTTGAGGGGATCTACCGGGCGGACACGCCTATTGGGATCATTCGCCAGAAGGGCAATCTTGGCATTGGAACCTTCAATGACCTTGACGGGGAAATGGTGCTCTTGGATGGGCAGGTCTATTGTCTGAGGCCACAGGGCGATGCCGAGATTATTCCCGATGATGTGAAAACACCTTTTGCACTCGCCACCCATTTTGAGGGCGATACGCAGGAAAGGTTCGAGGGTGCGGTTGCCGAGGACGCATTCGAGTCTTCCGTGCTCGACCTCATCCCTTCATCGAACTTAATGTATGCGATCCGCATCGATGGCCATTTCGATTATGTGCGCGCGCGGTCCGTGCCAAAGCAGAGCAACTACCTGCCGCTAGCTGAGATCGCCAAGCTGCAAACGGTTTTTGAATATAGAAATATCGCCGGAACCATTGTGGGATTCTATACGCCGACATTTCTCAGCGGTGTGCACCTACCGGGCCTTCATCTCCACTTCATCACAGCAGACCGCACCAAGGGCGGGCATCTTCTTGCTGCCGCACCGAACGGCATTACCATCGGCATCCAGCACGCGCCTTCGGTAGAACTTGGCTTGCCCATGACACTTGATTTCCTGACCATGGAACGCACAAGAGACATGAAAGCCGACCTCGACAAGGTCGAGAGATGAGCCGTTCTTACATATGTGCGTGAGCGGCAACTGCCATGGCACGCTCGAATAACTCGATGTAGTGGCTTACGTTCTGGCCGATAAGCTCCATCTTCGAGAATTTCGCAATCCTCTCGCGCGCGACCTTGAGTTCTGATGCCGGAACAATCTGACGGATGATGCCGCAGGTTTCGGCAAGCGACATGAGGCACACATCGCGCGGATCAGGAAGACCATCGCGCAGCAATACCTCAAGCAACCTCAGCTTCACTTCGCGAATTTCTTTGCCGTCAATGGCCGGATAACGGCGCGTTTTGAGGAACCACAGAAGGCGGCCCTCGGTCTCAACTAGAATCTTCTTGTCGCAGAGTCTTTGGAGCGAATCGGCACGCACCTGATCTCCGAGCCCAATTAGCTGGCTGATGAGCTTCTCGGCATGGCTGTCGAAATCCGGGGCGCTAAGTTGGGCGAGCACCTGGTCAAGCGCAGCATTGCCTGTCGGGGTCTTGTCAACAACCCAAATGCGATTGAGGTCACTGTCAAGGCGGCCCTCAAGCCCCAGTTCCATAATCGCTGCGCCAAGAAAGCCGGCGCGCTGATACTCAAGAGGAATATCGACGAAGCCGCCATCTTCATCTTTCAGCGTCAGGAGCAGGAACTCTTCGCAAACCGTCAACATGCTCGTCCCCCAAAATTTTGCGCTCAGTCTTGATCTCAAGATACCCTTTATAACAAGTCTTTGTGATTAGCAGTACCAAAATTCGCTAAAATTGACTTTGCAACCAAATTCTATGATCTTGACCATCTGGGTGGAGTTGCGTAACCTCAGCTTGTTTTCGGCCAAGGAGTGCGGTTTGGAAAGCCGTCTTGATATGTCGCTGGTGAACGACCTCCAAGAAGTAGGTCGCGTTATCGACAGTCTGGAGGAGTTCGGCGTGCGTAACGGAATCCCGCAACAGCAGGTCCTCCGTTTCGCGGTCGCGCTGGACGAGCTTATCACAAACATCATCTCGCATGGATTTTCGGGCTCAAGCGGTGGCAACATAAGGCTCATTGTCGAACAGCGGGACGGCGTGCTGAGTGCTGAACTGGTGGATGATGGTCCGCCCTTCGATCCTTTCGCGGCGGAGGTAGAGGCACCCACTGGCGATATCGAGCACCGCAGGATTGGCGGCTTGGGGATTGCTTTGGTCAGGAACGCGATGGACCACATCGGGTATAAACGTGATGGCGGGTTCAACTTTGTGAATTTAGAAATGAAACTGAAGACGGCCTAGCGGGCCGCGAGAATTGGGAGAATAAGAACGTGACAGACCTGAACCATGAAGTGATCGGCGGCAGTCTTGTTCTCAAGCCCTCGCGGCGCATTGACAGCAGCACATCCAAGGCATTCGAGGATGCCGCGAGCGCGCTGGTTGAAAGTGGGCCAAAGAAGGTGGTGATCGATGCCTCCGACCTTGACTACATCTCATCTGCCGGGCTGCGGGTCATCCTTACCACAGCCAAGAAGGCCAAGGCAGCTGGCGGCGGGCTTACCATTGCCTGCGCGAGTGCCAATGTGAAGGAAGTACTCTCCGTCAGCGGCTTTGATGCGATCTTCGGCCTGCATGATAGCGTGGATGCAGCGCGCGCGTCGTTCGGTTGAGCGTGAGCGAGGAACTGCGAGTCCAACTGGCGACAGTGGAAGACGAGCTTTCGCGCCTGAAGGCCGAGTTCGATGATCTGACGCTGCTCTACCAAGCCACGATTGAGCATGGCGAGGCGGTTGAAGATCAGCTGGCCGAAAGTAATCTGGAACTACAGCAAACACAGAAGCGGCTCTCGGAAGAACTGACGGAAGCTACCAACTACATATTCTCCATCCTGCCAGAACCGCGCGTTGCCGCGCCCAGAACGCAATGGCTTTTGGTACCGTCAACGGAGCTAGGTGGGGATAGCTTCGGCTATCATGACATTGATGCGGACCACATCGCATTCTATCTTCTTGATGTGTGCGGGCATGGTGTGGGTGCTGCCCTTCTGTCAGTGACGGCCATTAACGTGCTGCGATCTGCAGCCCTTCCGAACACAGATTTCCGTGATCCCGGCGCAGTTCTGTCTTCGCTCAATGATGCCTTTCCCATGGAAAGGCAGAACAACATGTATTTCACTATCTGGTATGGCGTTTACCAGCGCAGTTCTGGCGCGCTCAGATATGCGAGTGCGGGTCACCCCGCTTCTATTCTCTGCAAAAAAGAAGCACAGGTTTTGACGCTCTGCACACCCGGCATCGCCATCGGCATGATGCCCGAAATGTCCTATCGTGGTGGGCACTGCGTGATCGAGCCTGGAGATCGCCTCCATCTGGTGAGCGATGGTACCTTCGAAGTCGAAACGGCACCTGGCGAAATGCTTTCCTTCAACGATTTTGTAGAGCGGTTAAGCCGTGCGGATAGCCCCGGTGAAGTGCTGGAATGGGTGCGCAGCCTCAATGGGTCTGGCCCCTTGCCAGATGATTTTTCCCTCCTCACCATCGACTTTTAACGCAGCTAGCTCGGCGATGCTTCGGAAAGGCGTGAACCCTGATTGGTAGCCAACTCACGCACCAACCAAACAATGCGCTCGAACAGACCTGTAGCGACATAAAGAGCCTCACGATTTGCATTCGACACCGTCTCATGCTCAATGATTTGGCCACGCAAGCGCGTCATCACACCACCTCGGTCGCGGGTTAATTTTTCCAGCGTATCCGCATCACCTTCACCAGTGGCATACTCAGCCAGCAGACCGAGCAAGAAATGAAGCGTCTCGGTCATGGCTTCGCGTTTAGCCGTTTCATGAGGCACCGGATCTTGAAGGTTTTCCAACTCTTCCACGTAATTATGCAGAACCGTAATAAGGGATTGAAGCTCGCCATTTTGACGCTGTAGTAGCAGCAAGCCGCCAACATCTGTGTTGCGAGGATGGCTTGCTACTGCGAGGCTTATGAAGTCCTCAATCTGCTGGGCAAGTTCCAGTGCCAAGCGACGGCGCTGTTCATTATCCAGCGTGAGCATGCCCCCATCCTCCGCCTCAGGTCGAAGTGGCATCAGGGATATGGGCATGAGCGCAACAAGGCGTGAGTATTCGCGTTGGGCAAGCATGAGTGCAGTTTCTGGATCCTCAGCCGCCTCGTCAATCAGGAACTCCGCTTCATATTGCTGTCTCTCGCTATCAAGCGGCGCCATTATTTGCAGAAGGAACAGCAAAGGCTGTTGTAGGAAAGCTGTGAGAACCGCGCCCACCACGTTCAGGGCCAAGTAGGTAAGCGCAATGACCATCTGTAACGACACGCCTAGCGAGGCCGGCTCCGGCATGCTTTCAAAAGCCTGCAGCAAAATTATGGGTAGGAGGACGGCGAGCGAGCCGAGCAGCTTCACCGCGGCCTGCCACAGCGAAATTTGACGTGGCAAGCCGGCAAGGTGTGACGATACCAGCACCACGCTAAGACCTGAGCCAAGGTTGGCCCCACAGACGATCACAAGAGCGGAATGGAGTGGCAGCAGGCCTGCTGCACCTAAGGCAACGGTGATGATCGAAACGGTGGAGGAGGACTGCATCACCAGGGTAATGACCAGACCGATCAGAAACCCATATATCCACGAGGTAGATGCGAAGATAAAGAACTCTTGCGCCCAGCCATTCTGCTGAAGGCCTTGGCCGGTTTCTTTAATCATGGCCAGACCCAACAGTGTCAGGCCAATGGCGACTAACAATTCAGCACTCCGTCGGCCTGCTGCATGGCGGTGCAGAGCTGCGAGGTAGAAGATCGCAACCAAGGCTAGGGCACCCAGTGCGGCTAGGCGTAAATCGATAGAGGCTAGAAAAATCAAAACCGCAGTTCCCACTCCCGACCAAGCCGTTATTGATAGCGCCGCCGGAAAGGTGATGGCCCGTGAATTCAGAAGCCCCATGCACACAAACGTCGCCGCACTTGTGCTCTGGGTAAGGGCACCGAGCAGAATGCCCATGATGGGACCAGACAAGGGAAGTTTTGCAAGTGCGCGAAACACGGTTCGAACATGGCGAGCCGAGAGCGCACGGACAGCCTCAGCGAGCATGTGAAGCCCCGCGAGGAAGAACCCAAGGCCGGCAAAAGCCGCAACGGTGTCGGACATCATCACCGTCAACCCCGTGTAGCCCGCAGCGCGCTGATGAGGACATAGACCGTGATGACAAGGCTAAGGCCGATGACTCCCAGAATGAACAAGCGGAGACTGGCATAACGATCTTGCATCTGGGTGAGCAAAATGTTCCTGCGGGTGTCGGAAATTGTTGCAATGGCCCCGGACAGCTTGCCGATGCCGGCCTCCAAATCGCGGTCAGCCCCGCGAACGCTCTTGTCGATGAGACTGGCCATTTCGGGTGTGAGAGTTATAGACATGCCACGCTCCTCAGCGAGCGCAGCCTCATATCGTGATGTCATGATTTGCAGCTTGCTGCTCAGCGCGGCGGCCTGCTCCGCCTCGTCCTTTAGCCCGAGCTTGGTTGCACCAGCGGCAACCTTGCCAAGCTCTTCCTGTGACTTCTGGGCATGAACACGAAATGAATTGAGGTGCTTGTCCAACAGCGCGCTTTCATCGCCCCGAAGCAGAACATTCTTCCATTCTTGGATTTGCACCTTGAAATTAACCTGTGAATATAGCCCCACACGCGACAGGTCCTGCAATTCAGCCGTTTCGCTTGTTCCAGCTGTCCAAGCACGGTTGATGGACCAGATTGAAAATAGCGAGAAGAGCCCAATAACCACTACCAGCGCGATCATGGTGAAGGCCGAGGTTGTGATGGCGCGGCGCAGCGCGATTTTGCCGTTCAGGTTTAGGCTGTCAGCCATTTCCGCCAATCCTTTGCAAGCTAACAACAATCTGTGAGCTAAATGACAATTGGGTGACGTTACAATGTCAGTGATACTCACGCAATATTTAACCATATACCCCTATAGATTATTGCTTGCGTCGTCTTTCGTCGAGAACGATTTGCTGTGCTGCGATGTTGAGAAGTTGGGGTGGCCTAATCCACTGTCTCTTGACGGCGATGGCTTGGCCAAGCTTACAACCACCTAAGATTCAAAGCGCAGCAGAATCCCCTGCTGTCCGTCACGCATGAATGGTTGGGCTTGGTGGGCTAAGTGACGAACCAGCCAGCCCGCCATGCGCGAGACGCCATCCGGATCATTCATTAGTTCCTCTGGTGAGGGTGCCCGATCAGGGAACACCATTGGCTGGCCGGAATAGAGAATCCGCAAGTCAAAATTCAGCTCATCATGGCGAGCTTCGAGACGTATTGGACCTTCACACAATTCAGAAACAGCCTCGACCAACTGGTTCACTGCACCATTGGCCTGCAACACTGTGGCCCGCTTCAATCCCCACGTTTCACCCCAAATATCGAGGGCTTCTAGTATCTTGTCGTGGCGGGCCAGTCCGTCGGGCACTTCCATCGCCTCGGTCTGGGCGATGCCGATCCGCATCAGCGCGTTGAGCGCGATGGCCAGTAGAGCTGAGGTAATGAGCGGTGAGTGCAGAATGATGTTCATGATGCCCGTGGCGCTCGACACCAGTACTGGTGTCGCTTGAACGGCGATGCCCGCTGCTACCGGCACGCCAATGACGATCATGCGGCGAGGCGACATCATGCGCGACAGCGCCAACTCAGCGCCCGCCACGATGAAATAGCTCGCGGCATAGCCAAGGATACCGCCAACCACGGGTTCCGGCATGGCAGTCACGATGGTGGTGAGCTTAGGAAAGAAGCTGGCGGCGATGAGTACAATGCCCGCAGCCGTGCCAACAATGCGCGAAGTAACACCCGTGGCAAAGGCAAGCCCGATATTGGTGGAGGAAAGCCCGATGAAGCCTCCACCAAGAAAAGAAGAAAGCACGCTGGTTACGCCCAAGCTGGAGACGCCCTGCGACAGTTGCTTCATGTTGGGTCTGCTCCAGTCGGCATCGTCCAGCCTGTCCATGCTGATAAGCACGCCCATATCATCGACCGCCGAGACCATCGAAAGAACAACAAAGGCGATGATGAGCGAGATGCCGATACTGAAATCTGGCAGCACGAATTGTGGTGGTGCCATGAACGGTGCTGTGGCGATGGCTTCACCAAACCCGTCCAACTCACCCAAGAAGAACGCCATCAGATAACCGACCGCGCAACCCATCAGTAGGGCGAAGAAGCGTTTCGTACCTTTAAGCCACACCGCAGCCACGATGATGGTGCCCATTGTGGCTAGGCTGATAGCAAGCGCACGGCTATCGAGTGCATAGAAAGTGGCCTCATCTTCGATCCCGAGGATACGGTTGAAGGTAAGCGGTAGGATGGAAACGCCCAGCATGAGAACAACAACACCGCACACTTCAGCCGGGAATAAGCCGCGCAGTCTTTCCAGCACGTGTCCCATGGCGATCTGCACCAACCCACCCATGAGAACCAGCGCAGCCACGCCGCCTGGGCCTGCCGCAGCGCCAGCCTGAATGCCGAACAACACGAACACGGGCGTTCCGAGAGGTATGGCGAGAAGCCCACTCGCATGGCGGGCAAACTTCGCCTGAATGACAGCACCAACCCCGCAACTGAGTAAGGTTCCCACCAGCAGCGACTGCTGTTGCACAGCAGTGAAGCCTGCGCCTTTGGCAATCATTGCAGCATAGATGAGGAAAAGGGCGGGCAGCGCGGCATGCTGGAAGGCAAGAAGCGCAATGGAGGCCAACGGTGGGCGCTCGTCCCTTGAAAACTGGATACTGCGCGGGCGCTTTTTCATCCGCTTCGTCCTTCGCTCCTGCGCCAGATCCACCGAGTGGATGCCCAAATTTTATCGCTCATCTGGCGGGTGGTTTCTAGCGCAATGTAACTCATGCGCTGAGGACCCACTCATTATTTTAGGTGAAGAGAGTAACCCCGGGAGAGCGCATGCTGAATTTATCACTATCCTCAATCTCAAGTTGCAATATTTAGAACCTTTTATCCGATTATTAAACCCCACATGTAAGATTGGTTTGTAGAATTTAATATCAGGCAATTCCGCACCTCTGCAGACAAACGAAAACGGGTGGCTCCCCTGGAAGGAAAGCCACCCGTCTTTTTGGTTTTTGGGAGATACGCTGGGCCAGCCAGAGATCTCAACCCACATCAATCATCATCAGAACCGTTATCCGAGCTATCATTATCCGGTCCAGAATCGTCGGGGCCGGAATCATCCGGGCCATCATTGGAGTCATCCGAGCTGTCATCGGAACTGTCATCCGAGCTGTCGTCAGAACTGTCGTCCGAGCTGTCATCGGAACTGTCATCGGAACTGTCATCGGAACTGTCCTCGGGCGAGTCATCGACGCCGTCTACATCATCCCCAGCTTCGTCTTCTTCACCAGAAATAGCTTCTTGTACGTCTTCTGGATCGGCTGTCGCTTTCACGGCATCACTCAGGGTAGCGAAAACCTCTTGGGTTACGCAGCTTTCCACGCCATTGTCAGTCACCTCGATCAAACCACCTCCACAGCTGGCATTGGCGTTTGAGGTAAATACGCCCATGAATGCCGCCAAGGCAAAGGCGCTGATGCTCATTCTATAGTTCATTTTCTGCTCCTGTTTATTCGTGTGTTGCTGAACCAGTGCGGCATTTCTAGCAACTCACCGCTGACAGTTTCCTGACTTCATTTCCATTTCTTGGATTTTTAGCTACAAAATGTAATATGCAAAAAACACATAGGGTACCGCCTTATCTGGCTTTACCGACATGTGAAACTTACAATCACCTGACAGGGCTTAGAAATAGTTGACGGCTCAGGATGAAGCCACAGAATCGTAATTCACTTGCAAGTACAGCGCGTACTCAAAGCGCAATGCGCGCTCGCATAAGGCCAAGGATGGAACGTACCCAGACATGTCAGCCTCCTGTCAGTTCGATAATTGTAACAAAATCGCCATTCCATGAATTTCCACAATGAAAGTGCCAAACACCTTGTTGATGCGCCGAAATTTTTTGAAGTGGATGCTCCTTGGCGCAGGCTGCTTTGCCGTGGGCGCTATCCATGCCCCTTCTGCCCATGCCAGTGATGATGACAACGGCAATGATGGTGGCGGCAACGATGACGGCGGTAACGACGATGGCGGCAACGATGATGGTGGCGATGATGATGACTATGCCTCCGATGATAGTGATCAAGACGACGCGCTAAATGCCAGGCGAAGCGGAAACGCATCATCCACAGGAGACCTTATCGCCATCCTGAAAAAGAAGCTGCGCGGCGAGATCATTGACATTCGTCTGGTCAACCAAAATCCGCCTGCTTACGATGTCAAGATGATCAATGCTGATGGGCGCATCGGCACAGTGCGGGTGGCTGCCAAAACCTTCAAGATTTTACGCATAACGGGCTTCTGATGCGCGTACTTTTAATAGAAGACGAGTTGAAGCTGGCAAAGTTGGTGTTAAATGCTTTGCAAGACAACGGCTTTGCCACGGATCATGCGGCTGATGGAGAGACAGGCTGGCAGAAATCGGCAACTGAAGATTATGTTGCCATCATTCTCGATCTCGGCCTACCCAAGATGGACGGCATGACCGTGTTGAAAAATCTCCGCGCAGATGGGATTCGGGTTCCGGTCATCATCCTGAGCGCGCGCGGCAGTTGGAGTGAGCGTGTTGATGGCATCAATAGCGGCGCCGATGATTATCTGACCAAGCCATTTCAAATTGAAGAGCTGCTCGCACGGCTTCGCGCCATCATTCGCCGCGAGACAGGAAAGGCCAATAATGTCATCACATGCGGAGAACTCACCGCCAATATGTCTACATCTGAAGTGCATGTTGGTGGCAAGCGTGTTGATTTGACCACCATGGAATTCCGCCTTCTCAATCATTTGTTGCTCAACCGAGAACGCATTTCATCGGCAACCGAATTAGCGGACTCGATCTATAGCCATAATCATGATCGTGACATCAATGCGATTGAAGCATTGGTTGGCCGTTTGAGAAAGAAGATCGGTTCGGAACATATCGAAACCCGCCGTGGTTTCGGATACCGGATTGCCGTAAAATGATGAAGCTAAGGTCTTTGAAGTCGCAGGCCATTCTGGTTGCTCTTGGCACGAATATTGTCGCCTTGGCGGTGATCGGGTTTCTGCTGCTCGGCCTGTTCCGGCAGGAGATCACGGGGCGCATCCATACAGAGATTCATAGCCATCTTCTGCAACTGATCAATACGCTTGCGGTGAACAAGGATGGTGAAGTCATCAAGCGGAAATTGTTGGCTGACACTCGGTTTCTCAAACCCTTCAGCGGATATTACTGGCAAATCAACCAAAGCAATGCACCAACCTTGCGCTCGCGCTCGCTTTGGGATGAGGTGCTGCAAGTGCCCAGTGATGTCCAATCCGAAGACGACATTGAATTGGATACTGGCACAAGTCTGGGTCGCTTATTGCTGCGGACACGCACCATTTCCCTGCCAGGCGCAGAGCAACCCTTGCAGATTGTCGTTGCCCTGAGTGCCGAGCAGGTTGCCGAGCCTCTCCAAAGCTTTCAGCGCAATCTTTTCGTGTCATTGCTTGTCGTTGGAGCGGGGCTGACATTGATGGCTGCGATACCATTATGGCTGGCCTTGCGGCCCATGAATCGCCTCACGCGAGAAGTCTTGGAATTGGAACGCGGCAAGCGGCAAGTGGGGGATAACTATGTCAACGAAATACAGCCCATTGCCACAACCTTGAACCGGTTGCTGCAGGACCAGGAGAAGTCAATCGCGCGCGCACGTGGCAGAGCGGCAGATTTCGCGCATAGCCTCAAAACGCCGCTGGCAATCATCGAGGCGATGCAACCGATGGTGCGGGAGCAAAATCCGGCATGGGCTTTGGAAATCCGTGCGCAGACGCAGGAAATCCTGCGGCATGTTGAGCGCGAACTTGCGCGCGCCCGCTCAGCCGCTGGACATGGTGAAGTCGTGCAAGATTTGCGTGATCTTGTTTCTGGAATTACGAGAACGATTGAGAAATTGCCGCGATCCGAAAATCTCATATTCAATCTTGATATGCCGGATGGAATTACTGTTCGCATGGACAGGGATGATCTAACCGAGATCATCGCCAATCTGCTGGACAATGCGCGCAAATGGGCAAGAGGCCAAGTCAGCATCAGGCTTATCTTGCGCGATGGTCAGCACTGGCTTGAAGTTTGCGATGATGGGCCGGGGGTTTCGCCGCAGATGATTTCAGCTTTGGGTTCAAGAGGCCTCAGGCTTGATGAGCGCACGCTTGGCACCGGCATCGGCCTAGCGATTGTGAAGGATCTGCTCGATGCGAACGGAATGGCGGTTGAATTTTCGAATGCCCTGCCCTCGGGCCTTCGCGTGCAGTTTCAATTGCCCCTCACCCAGCCCTTCACACCTTCCTAAAATTCGCCCGCGCAAGGCGGCAGGGGCAAAGCGCGTGGTAAAGCTGCCGCGCTAAAATTTTCATCCACCGACAGCTTTTTCGCGTATGATCCAGCATGATGAAGCACAGCCATGAGACTAAGCTCACTGTTTGGTTCGATGGGGCCTGCCCGGTCTGTCAGCGCGAGATTGCGCTCATGCGGCGGCTGGATTGGCGGCGGGCTATCGAATTCGTGGATCTGCAGTCGCCGGAGTCGGTCTGCCCGCTGGATCGGGCCGCATTGCTGGCTCGGTTTCATGCGCGGGAAGTTGGCGGGGAAATCGTTTCGGGTGCTGCGGCTTTCGCGGCCATGTGGCGGGCCATCCCGCTATTGCGTCCACTGGGTCTTGCTGCACGGTGGGCGCCGATCTTAAGGGTTCTGGAGCAGCTTTATCTCCAGTTCCTCAAAGTCAGGCCACGCCTTGGCGCGTGGCTTTCGGCTAATTCCCAGTAATGTCGCCGTAAGGGCGCGCGGGAACACCGAGAGCTTTTTGCAGATAGCCAGTTGCCGTTCCCATATTTCGCACCGCCTGTAGGGTGCCACCTGCGCCCGTCAGCGGTATACAGAGAAATTGCAGCAAGGCGAAGGTACCAAGGCCGATGGATGCGATGATGTTCATGGTTCTGCTTTTGGGGCCAGCCGACGCCTTGATCTGTTCACGGGCGCGCAAGAAGAAATAACTGAAATTCACTCGCTCAGCGGGCCATGTTTCATGCACTATGGCCGCAGGCACCCAGCTTGCGCGATAGCCGCGCGCAAGGGCCTGGCGGAATAATTCACGGTCCTCGCCGGAAAGCAAGGCCACATCAAAACGCAAGCCGGAAGTGGCGAATACCGCGCTGTCGATGAGGCAGTTATTGGTGCACACTGGCACATTCACGCGCATTCTTGCCTTGCGTGCGGCGCGCCGATCAAAGCGTTGGGTAAGGCCCTTCTCCACAAATCGGCACATGGCGGTCTTGGGGCCGGGCGCAAACTTCACGCGCACGGGGCCACCCAGAAAATCGCCTCTGTCGGCCTGCCAAGCGGCCACGAGATGCTGGAGCCAGCCAGCATCCACAACCTCATCATCATCCACAAACAGCACCGCGGTCGCACCTGCCGCCAAGGCCTTTTCCACGGCCAAGTTGCGGGCGCGCGAAATGCCGGTCACGGGTTCCAGCGCATAAATAAAGTTCTCGCCCCGAAGCTCACTTTCTACGATGGCTTTTGAATGGGGGCCTGTGTCATTCTCCACCACCACAAACAGGGTGCGCGCGTTGAGGGGCTTGTTCAAAGCGACAAAAGACTTTAGCAGCGCCGTCAGCATGACGGGGCGTTGTCGGGTCAAACAACAAACGGCAATCATCGGGGGCATTCTGCCACTCGTAGAGGGTTTCATTGGCCCATTAATTCAATTTGGGTGTAAAAATCAATGAAACACTCTTAAGGTTGTCATTCAGCAGTTTATTGAAGACGGAGAGCCACATGAAACTCGAAGCAAATGGCGTCTTTCTGGGCCGCATCTGGCAGCCCGGTGTGGGCCCTGCGGTTGTCAGCCTGCGGGATGGCGATTTGTGGGACATCACCTCCACCATCGCCCCCGTGGTGCGCGACATTGCTGAAATGGATAATCCGGCAGCTTATGTGCAATCAGCCCCCGGCGTGAAAGTTGGTCCGCTTGCCGCGATTGCCGCCAATAAGGTCGGCGATCTCACGCGCCCGCATCTTCTGGCCCCTTGCGATATGCAGGCGGTGAAGGCGTGCGGTGTCACTTTCGCCCGTTCCATGGTGGAGCGCGTCATTGAGGAAAAGGCCGCAGGCAACCCCGCCAAGGCCGAAGCCATTCGCGCCAAGATCGCGCAAGCCATCGGCAACAGCCTGCGGAATATCAAGGCCGGTTCACCCGAAGCGGCCCAGGTGAAAGCAGCCCTCATCGAAGAAGGGCTGTGGTCGCAATATCTGGAAGTGGGCATCGGGCCGGATGCGGAAGTGTTCTCCAAGGCGCAAACGCTTTCCTCGATGGGTACAGGGGCGCAAGTGGGGCTGCATCCCATTTCAAAATGGAACAATCCAGAGCCGGAAATCGTGCTCACCGTATCCTCCAAGGGCCGCATCGTGGGGGCCGCCTTGGGCAATGATGTGAACTTGCGCGATGTGGAAGGCCGTTCGGCGCTTCTGCTTTCCAAGGCGAAAGACAACAATGCCAGCTGCGCCATTGGCCCCTTCATCCGGCTTTTCGATGCAAGCTATGGGCTGGATGATGTACGCAAGGCCGAGCTGTCACTGACTGTCACGGGTGAGGATGGCTATGTGCTGAAAGGCCATTCCTCGATGAAGGAAATCAGCCGCGATCCTGAAGAACTCGTGCGGCAAACGGTGGGGCGGCACCATCAATATCCAGATGGCTTCATGCTGTTCTGCGGCACGCTTTTCGCACCCACCGAAGACCGCGATGTAAAGGGCGAAGGCTTTACGCATAAGCTGGGGGATGTGGTGGAGATTTCCAACGACCGGCTCGGCACGCTTACCAATGTGGTGCGGCTTTCCACCGAATGTGCCGAATGGACCTTCGGCATGCGCGAGCTGATGCGTAATCTGGCGGGGCGGGGTTTGTTGTAATTCAGCGATTCTGCCGCTGCCATTCCATCAGCAAATGGGCCACCAATGCGGTGAATACGATGAGGCCACCTGCCAATGTGCGGGTGGTCGGCACTTCTTCATGCACAAGCCAAACCCAGATGGGGCCGGAAATGGGCTCCAAGGTGCCGATGAGGGCCGTCAAGGCAGCAGGCACCAGCCTTGCACCGGTGGCGAATAAGGCAAGGCCGAGGCCTAAGTTCAACGCGCCGAATGCGAATAGCAGGCCGTAATCCAGCGCACTCACCACAAAATTCGTGGCCATCACGCCCGAAACACAAGCGGCAATGACCACGCCCAGACACACGGCCGGCATCATACGCACACCCGAATGGCGGCGGGTGATAACGGTGGCCGTGGCGAAAGCGAAGGCGATGAGCAGTGCCAATCCGTCTCCAATTGGCGAGACTTTGCCACCGAAGGAATCAGACACCATAACGGCAACGCCAGTAATCACGGCAGCAATCGCCCCCCATGTGGCGGCTGAAACGCGCTCACGGAACAAAGCCCAAGCCAGAAGGGCTGCGATCAGCGGCACGCCTGCCTGTATCAGCAGAATGTTGGCAACGGTGGTGTGCTTCAACGCCACGACGAAACTTGTTGAGGCAATCGCAAAGCAGGCCGCCACGCCAAGGCCGGGAATTCCCATGCCCTTGAACATGGCCAGCGTGCCGCGCGGGCCATCGCGCCACAGCATGAAGCCGAACAGAAACACAGCGGCAAAGAAGGAGCGCCAGAAAACGATGGTCCAGCTGTCCGTAGTTTCTAAAAATCGGGCAATGGTGCCGCCAAAGCTCCAGACAAGGGCAGAGCCTGCGACAAGCAAAATGCCGCGTGAAGTATCCGCCGATTTGGCAGCTATGCTGGTGACGCTATTCATGAGTGGAAGATGGAGCAGGTTTGCGGCGTTGTCAGGCAAAAAAGCGACATGCAACGGCACCATTGCGCTCAAGGGCTGCATGGCGGAATATCGCCACCTTATTGTGAAAAGGGCCGAACATGACCGACATCCTCTCCAATGACCTTAAAGGCAAGCGCGTTCTCATCACTGGTTCCAGCCGGGGCATTGGCGCTGCCGCTGCGCGGGCTTTTGCGGAGGCGGGCGCCCGTGTCATGCTGCACGCGCATGCCACCCTTGCACCCGCCGAAGCCTTAGCCAAGGAAATCGGCGCGGTTGGCGTCATGCAGGGCGATTTCACGGATATGGACCAAGTCAGGCGCGTGGTGGCAGGTGCCATCGACAAGCTCGGCGGGCTTGATGTGCTCATCAATAATGCGGGCACCATGGTCGGGCGCAAACGGCTTTCCGAACTCACCGATGAATTCATCTCGCAAGTGTTCGACCTCAACACGCGCTCGGCCATCATGGCATCTCAGGCCGCTTATTCGGCCCTGAAGGAAAGTCGGGGTTGCATCATCAACACGGTGTCGATTGCATCGCGCACGGGCGGCAGCATGGGATCGGGCATGTATGCCGCCTCCAAGGGTTTCCTCTCGACCTATACGCACGGGCTTGCGGTGGAATTGTCGCCAGACCAAATCCGCGTGAACGGCGTGTCACCCGGCACCATCATGACGGATTTCCATCGCCGCTACACAACACCCGAACGGCTTGCAAATATCGCCAAGGCCGTGCCGCTGGGCCGTCTTGGCACGGATGAGGATTGTGTGGGGGCATATTTGTTCCTCGCCAGCAACGCCTTGTCCGGCTATATGACCGGCCAGATTCTGGAAGTGAATGGCGGGCAATTGATGCCATGACGGAAAATTTTGGGTGCATCATTCTGGGTGGCGGCCATGCCGCTGCGGAAGCCGCACTTTGCTTGCGTAAAGAAGGTTTTGAAGGGTCCATCCTGATGGCAGGCGATGAGCCCAGCCTGCCCTATCAGCGCCCACCGCTGTCCAAAACCTACCTGGCGGAAGATGTGACCGCCGACAGCCTGCTCATCCGCGAGAGCCAAGCCTATGTGGGGGCAAATATCACCGTGCGGGTGAATGCGCGCGCGGTGAAGCTGGATGCGGCGTCCCGCGTGGTGACATTTGCTGATGGGGTGCAAGCCCAATATGGCAAGCTCATCCTCGCCACAGGTGCAAGGCCGCGAAAGCTTGTCGGCGCAGGTCATCTGAAGGTGCATTACATCCGCACGCTGGCGGATATTGACGGGCTTCGCGCCGTTATCGCGCCGGGCAAGCGCGCGCTCATTATCGGGGGCGGCTATATCGGGCTTGAAGCTGCCGCCATGCTGAAAAAGCTTGGGCTTCATGTCACGGTGCTGGAAGCGATGGAGCGCATTTTGCAGCGCGTGACGGCGGCACCTTTATCTGAATTTTACACGCGCATCCACCGCGAGGAAGGCGTTGAGATCCTCACCGGCGTCAGCATCAAGTCTTTGCGCGCTGATGGGGCAGAACTTGCCGATGGCCGCTTTGTGCCCGCAGATGTGCTGATTGCAGGCATTGGCGTGTTGCCGAATATCGAGCTTGCCGAAATGGCGGGTTTGCGAATGGAAGCCGGTGCCGTGTTTGTGGATTCGCATTGCCGCACATCGGATGAAAACATCTATGCGGCGGGTGATTGCACCAGCTTTTTCAGCCCACATTATGAACGTCTCACGCGGCTGGAATCGGTACAGAACGCAAATGATCAGGCGCGGGTGGCGGCGGCGAATATCGCAGGCCATGTCAGCGTTTATGATGTGCTGCCGTGGTTCTGGTCAGACCAATATGATCTGAAATTGCAAATTGCCGGGCTTTCGCAGGGCTATGACGAAGTGGTGCTGCGCGGGGATTCCGCGACGGGGCGCAGCTTTGCCGCCTTTTATTTCGCCCAAGGCCGCTTGATTGCGGTGGATGCGGTGAACCGGCCCAGAGAGTTTCTTCTGGCAAAACGCTTGATTGCCGCGAAGGTGTCACCAGATCGCAATATTTTGCAGGATGAAACGGCAGACTTGAAAAAACTTCTTTAGAAACCCGCTTCTCAATCAAACAACTGCCGCTGTATCACCGCCATCTCGGGCACACCTGCCGTTCCCTCATCGCAAGTCTTTACCAGATGCAGGAAGAAGCGGTCATCTATGCCAAGCTTCAATGTGTCCGAGATCAGCGGTGGGAAGCAGAAAAGTGGCTTGCCGTTGAGGCGATCGCGCAGGGCCTTGCCCATGCCTTCCTCACTCGAAGCAGAAAGCACCGGCACCTGATGCAGGCGCGGGTCTTGGTTGGATTTGATGCCCATTTTGATCTGGTGCATGCGCGTTCCGGGCAGGTGATCGCCGAATGCGATGATGGCAAAGGGGCGCCCGCGCGCTTTCACCTTCTCCACAAAATCCGAAAATGCCGTCACTGCATGGTTGAACCGGTTGTGATAATCACAGGCACCGTGCTTGCCGGGTAAGTGGCAGTCGGGCTTGGCCCTGTAAGGCCCATGGGTTTCCACCGTCACGACATAGGCAAATTGCGGCTTCTCGCCCACACTATGTTCCAGCACCTTGGCATAAAGATGATCATCCGTGGGCCAGATGTCCTTGGTGATCGTTAGGCCCATTTCGTCGGAGCTATCGAAGCTCTCGAACCCCAAGCGCGGATAGTTCTGGTCGCGTAGCCAAAAGCGTGGCGTGTAATTGTGATAGGCGCGCGCGGTATAGCCATGCTCGACCAAAAGGCGCGGCAGGGTGCGGGCGTTTTTGGAGAAATAAGTATTGTAATGCTGGAACGGAATGATGCCGGAGCGGAAGGCTTTCATCGAAACCCCGGTCAGCACTTCAAATTCCGCATTGGGCGTGGTGCCGCCATAGATGGGTGAAATGGCTTGGCCTTCGGCAAAGCCCAGCGCGGCCAAGCGGTTGAGCGGTGATTGGGTATCAGTCGGATCGCGCCACCAAGCCTCGCCCAGAACGATGTAAATATCCGGCTTGGGTTCTTGCGCCGCCACCGGGGCAGCACCGATCAGGCGGTCCATCGCGGCGGTCACTTCATCAGCGGTGAAATCAGCCACCCAAACCCCAGCGGTTGAGAAATAAAGATGCGTGGCGATGCCGTTCATGCGCTCGCTCTCAGCTTGGCTGAAAGTGAGGTTTTCGATGCCATAATCAACACCATTATCATGAATGAACTTCACCACCGTTTCGATGCGATAGGTGGAAAGAAGTCCAAAACACAGCGCGAAAACAGGCAGGCTGTAACGGGTGAAACGCAGATTGCGGAAATAGTAGATGGCGGCCGGAAAAATCCAAATGCCCATCAGCCAATTCTGCCAGCTCACATAGGCAAAAAGATGCGTGCTTTGCTCGGCGAGGAATAGATCGCTTACCTGAAACGGCTCACCCGTCGCCTCGCGCTTGATGGCTGAAGCCGTGCCAATGATCAGCAGGATGGAAGCCAGAAGAAGTGCCGATGGCACAAGGCGGGCAAAGGCAGCGAAAACGCCCAAGGCGATGAAGGGCACCACCATGCGTGACAGGCCAAAGTGCCAAAGATCACGGCCCTGTAAAAATTCAGCATCCCACCGACCAAGCCAAGCGGTGATAGCCAACAGGATGAGATAGGCAAGCGCGAATTTCGCGATCGCGGGTAGATAACGAGACATGGATGAGCAACGCACCAAGAAAAGGGGAAAATTTAATGTAACGATATTGTGACAGAATTGCAGCAGTTAGGCCAGCGTCAGCGGCGTCCATATAACATGCTCAATCCGGGGCGCACCTGTGGCGAGCATCACAAGGCGGTCGAAGCCCAAGGCCACACCGCTGGATTGTGGCATGAAGGCAAGGCTTGCCAGAAAATCCTCATCGAGCGGATAGCGTTCACCATAGATGCGCTGTTTTTCATCCATTTCCGCTTCCAGGCGGCGGCGTTGTTCGGCTGGGTCGGTTAATTCGCCAAAGCCGTTGGCAAGCTCTACCCCGCAGGCATAAAGCTCAAAGCGTTCGCTCACGCGATTGTCGCTTGGTTTGCGCCGCGCAAGGGCTGCCTCGCAGGCGGGATATTCGGTGAGAAACGTCATGCGCCCTTGGCCCAGATGCGGCTCCACCTTGGCCACGATCAGGCGGCTGAAAATGTCCGACCAATTGTCATCGGCGGCCACGGGAATGCCTGCTTTTTCGGAAGCCTTGGCGAAGGCTTTGGGGTCATCCAGCACCGCCATGAGTTCGATCCCGGCATAGTGGGCAAAGGCTTGCGTTACGGTTATGTATTCGGGTTCGGCAAAGGGGTTTGCTTGGCTGGATTTATAGCGCAGCGTTTTGGCCCCTGTGGTGGCGCAGGCCAGCGCCAGCAGGGCGGCGCAATCAGCCATCACGGCCTCATAAGGGGCCGCCGTGCGATACCATTCCAACATGGTAAATTCGATCGCGTGGGTGGGGCTGTGTTCGCGGTCGCGCCAGACATGGCCTAGGCTGTAAATGCGGGATTCACCTGCCGCGAGCAGTTTTTTCATGGCAAATTCGGGCGAGGAATGGAGGAAAACTTCGGCTTTTTCGTCGTTTTTGCCACGGATTTGCACGCTCAGACCATGAATATGGGCCTCATTTCCGGGGGAAACCTGCAAGCAGCCGGGATCGACCTCCAGGAAACCCTGCCCGTCAAACCAGCCCCGAACGGCCCCCATCAGGCGGGCGCGGGCGTGCAGCAGGGGGCGGCGGTCGGCGTGGTTTTGCGGGTTCCACCACGGATTTGCTGGGTTCATTCCAATCTCCTCGCGGCGAAGGCCTTGGCCTTTTGCGGCCACGCTGGTATGACGCACCCAACAATTTCCAACAAGAGAGTGAAATATCTTGGTCAAAGTTATCGCAAGCAGCATCCGCAAGGGCAATGTTCTGGACATCGATGGCAAGCTTTACGTGGTGCTGTCTGCCGAAAGTTTCCATCCGGGCAAGGGCACGCCCACCACGCAAATCGACATGCGCCGCATTTCCGACGGTGTGAAAACGACCGACCGTTACAAGACTACCGAACAGGTGGAACGCGCCATTGTTGAGCAGCACAAGTACAACTACCTGTATCAGGAAGGTGAGCACTTTGTGTTCATGGAACCGCAGAATTACGAGCAAGTAACAGTTTCCGGCGACATGGTGGGCGACCAGTCGGTTTACTTGCAAGAAGGCATGGAAGTGCAGCTTTCCATACATAATGGGGGGCCTGTTGCCATTGAACTTCCGGCCCGTGTGGTGCTGGAAATCGTGGAAACCGAACCTGTAACCAAGGGCCAAACGGCCTCGTCCTCCTTCAAGCCCGCCATGCTGTCGAATGGTGTGCGAACCAACGTGCCGCCGCATATTTCGGCAGGCGTGCGCGTGGTGATCCAAACCGAAGACGGCTCTTACGTGGAACGCGCCAAGGACTGAGTGTTTTCAGACTGCGGCTCTTGGAAAAGCGGTCAGCCCCATGAACCTTTCTTCCGACTGGTCTGAGATCGCCCTTCGCCTGTTTGCCGCCATTGCGGCGGGGGCGGCGATTGGGGTGAACCGGGATTTGCACGGCAAGCCCGCTGGGGTGCGGCTGAACGCGCTGGTGGCGATGGTGGGCGCGTTGCTGATGATCCTTGCCGAAGAAATGGCGCGGATTGGCGACATGAACGCCTATAGCCGCATCGTGCAGGGCTTTATCGGTGGCATTGGCTTTCTGGGCGCGGGCATGATCATCCGCGAGGTAGACGGCACCCGCATCCAAAACCTGACGACCGCTGCCACCACGCTTCTCACGGCGAGCATCGGGGTTGCCTGTGGGCTGGGCCTGTGGCGCGTCGGGGCCATTTCGGCACTGGCCGCGCTTGTGCTTTTAACGCTGGGCCTTCTGGTGGACCGACTGCTTTATGGGCGGGCGGGGCCGGAGAATCGGGCCGAAAAGCAGCCCTAGCCGGCACTGGGAACGCGGCCTGAAAACTCAGCTTCCAGCCGCTGTTCCAGGGCTTCCAGGTCGGTCGGCACGGGTAGGCCTAACCCTCTTAATTCCTGAAGCTTTTCATGGATTTCGAGGTAAAGTTCATGCTTGTTTTCCGGCGCTTTTTCCACCTCCTGCATGAGCAGCGAAAGCTCGGCCGTCAGTCGTTCAAATGCCATTTTCCTTGCCCTTCCAATGCGCCCCCCGACGGCTCAGTGGACGCTTGAAATGCGGCAGAATGTGAGCATATGATTGGGCATACGTTGCACTGCTGTCTTTCGGACGTACACCTTCCCGGCGCTGTGAACGTTGCTGCAAGGCGGGGCTTGCCGCCGGTTTATGTTCCTTTGACGAGGAGTTGAAATGGCTACGGGTACGGTGAAGTGGTTTGATACGGCCAAGGGCTATGGCTTCATTCAGCCAGGCGATGGCAGCAAGGATGCATTTGTCCACATTTCGGCGGTTGAACGCGCGGGGCTTACCATGCTGCGCGAGGGCCAGAAGGTTTCCTTCGACCTAACGCCGGGGCGCAATGGCAAGGCTTCTGCCGAAAATCTGAAGCTTCTCTAAGGCTTCACGGCAGATCAACTGAATGGCGCGCGCATCCGCAAGGGTGCGCGTTTTTGTTTGGTCAGCTCCGCAGTGCCCGCAATGCGTTGAGAACAGCGGCAGCATCAATCACCTCTTGCGCCAAAGCGCCTTCCACGGGGCCGAGATAGCCTAAAGCCGCAGCGATCATGCCCACAAAGGAAAGGCCCATGCCGATCCCTACCGATTGCAGCGCCACTTTACGCGAATGGCGCGCGATGCGAAGCGCGTCGGCCACGCGATCGAGCTTATCCACCACGATCACCGCATCAGCGGCTTGCGCGGAAGCTGCCGAGCCGCGCGCACCCATGGCGATGCCCACTTCCGCAGCCGCCAAGGCTGGCGCGTCATTCATGCCATCGCCCACCATCAGCACAGGCTCAATGGCTTGTTCACGCGCCACAATCGCCACTTTCTCAGCGGGTTTTAGTTCGGCATGCACTTCATCCACACCAAGGCGCGCGCCTACCTCGTCGGCAACATCGCGCCGATCACCTGTCACCATGATGAAGCGGCGGATGCCATATTTGCGGGCATTGGAAATGGCGTTTTCGGATTCAGGCCGGATACTATCAGCAAGCCGGATGGCACCGGCAAGCTTGCCCGCGATGGACACAAACACGGTGAGCGCCACGCCATCCCCCTCACCCAATGCGTGCCCGTTGCGGGGCTTTGCTTTCAGCGTGGCGAAAACGAATTCAGCCGAGCCAGAGGCAACTTGCTTGGCCGCCACGGTGCCAGAAAGCCCCGCACCGGGGGCTTCTTTCACGCGGGTTGGGCGTTGGAGCTGAAGCCCCTTGGCGATGGCAGCCGCCGTTATGGTTTCGGCAACGCCGTGATGCGACACCTGTTCGAGAGATGCGGCAAAGGTTAGCACTTGATCCGGCGTGAAACCCTTGGCGGCGTTGATGCTGATGATATCAGGACGGCCTTGGGTGAGGGTTCCCGTCTTGTCGAATAGCAACACGCGCACGCGGCCCAATCGCTCCAACGCACCGCCAGATTTGATGAGAACACCATGGCGCGCGGCGGCTGAAAGGCCCGACACAATCGCCACTGGCACCCCAAGAATGAGCGGACACGGTGTCGCGATGACGAGGACAGCCAGAATGCGGCGCGGATCATCTGACAGCAATCCGGCAAGGGCAGCCATGATGGCGGTGAGGGCGAGAAAATAAAGCGCGTAGCGATCCGCGAGCCTCTGGGCCGGGGCTTTGGAATTTTGCGCTTCATCCACCAGGCGAATAATGCCGGCATAGGTGGATTGCGCGGGTGCTTGTGTTACCAGCATATCAAAGGGGCCAGCGGCATTCACGCTGCCTGACATGATTTCCGAACCGGCTCGATGTGTGACGGGCAATGGCTCGCCGGTCAGGGCTGATTCATCCAGCACGCCGGGGCTGCTGCCAGTGATGGTGCCATCGGCGGGAACGGTTTCGCCTGCTTTCACCAGCAAACGGTCGCCTGGCACCACGGCATCCAGTGCCACGGTACGCAGTCCCTGCTTGTCATAGCGATGCGCGAGATGCGGGTTGCGGGCCAGCAGAGCCGACATGTCTCGTCTTGCGCGATATTGCGCGAAGCTTTCCAGCATGGTGCCGCCGGAGAACATCAACGCCACGATGATGCCAGCCAGATATTCATTCAGCCACAAGGCACCTGCCATCGAGAAGGCCGCGATAATGTCCAGCCCAAATTGGCCCTTGGCGAGCGCGCGGATGATGGTGAGGATGAGAACGACCAGAATAGGCCCGGTGCCGATGAGCCAGAGCCGATCGGCCCAAGCCTGGTCGCCCCACGCCCAAGCCGCAAGGCCCGCCAGCAAGGCGGTGGCAGGCCAGAGAAAGAGTCCGAAGCCTTCAAGCTCGCGCAGTTTCATGTCTCATCACTTTCACTGAGCCGCACTTGTGGCAAAACCGCTCGCAGAGGCTGGATAGGCCACGGCGATGCCGTAGCCTGCTTCCAATTGTATCTGCACCAGACCTTCGGCAATGTTGGAAAGTGTCCAAGTGCTGCCCAAGGGAATGTCAGCGGCAGAAAGCGGCCAACGCACGCCTTTCAGGGTGAGGGATTTGAGATCGGTAAGCGCAATGAGGCTGAGGCGGCTGGCCGGTGGTAGATCGAGCTCATGGCTTCCTGCGATCAGGGGCATGGCTTCTTCATCCCCGCTCGAAATGAGCACTTTCACGCCCTGCCGCGCAAGGCGCAAAGCGAGGGTGAAATGGCCCAGCGCGTGATCGGTCTGGCCGCCAAGGCCACCCACAAACAGGATGGAAGTAGCCCCGCGGGCGATGGCCGCGTCGGCAGCGATTTCGCCATCCGTGCGGTCCTTGTCGGCAGGCCATTCCTCGCGCGGCACTTGGGCAAAACGGGGTACTTCGGCGGTGGGGGTAGAGTCAAAATCACCCACCCATAGTTCCACCGCAAGGCCCAATGTTTCGGCATGCAAAATGCCGCTGTCAGCCGCGATGACACGGCTGCCACGGGTTTGCTGGGCGAGCCGATCCGTGGGCATGAGACTGCCGCCGAGGAGGATGCTGAAGCGGGTTTCCATGAAGGTTCAGTAGCATTGGCGGATGGGGGAAGTCATCCCCGACCCTTGCGCGGGTAGTTTCAGTCACCTAAACTGCAATGGCTCGACGGGGTGCCTTGGCAAATGCTGGGCCTGAGAGGTGGAGATTTCCGCCAACCCGATGAACCTGATCCGGATAATGCCGGCGGAGGGAGGATGAGCATCGCTTGGGCCTATCGTCCGGTTCCCCGCGTATCCTCCCTATCCGAAAATATGAAGTCGGAAGAATTGGAGGATCTTTTATGCGCCTGATCGCTGCTGCCCTAGCCAGTCTCCTGCTGTGCGCCCCTGCCGCGCACGCTGCGCCAACGCTGACGATTTACACCTATGATAGTTTCACCGCCGAATGGGGCCCCGGCCCCGGCGTGAAAAAAGCCTTCGAAGCTGAATGTGGCTGCGAGGTGAAATTCGTGGCGCTGGCTGATGGTGTGGCACTGCTCAATCGGCTGAAAGCCGAGGGCGCTTCAACGCAAGCTGATGTGGTGTTGGGGCTTGATACGAACCTCACCGCCGAAGCGCGTGAAACGGGCTTGTTCGCGGCGCATGGCATTGGGCTGGATGTGGTGAAATTGCCAATCGTGTGGAATGACGACCAGTTCCTGCCGTTTGATTATGCGCCTTTTGCCGTAGTCTATGACACTGAGAAAATGACGAACCCGCCAAAGAGCCTTGATGAGCTCGTCCATGGCGATGCTTCGCAGAAAATTATCATCCAAGATCCGCGCACATCCACGCCGGGCCTTGGGCTGCTTTTATGGATGCAGCAGGCATATGGCGACAAGGCACCAGAGGCTTGGGCAAAGCTGTCGAAGCGGGTTCTCACCGTCACACCGGGCTGGAGCGAGGCTTATGGGCTGTTCACCAAGGGCGAAGCGCCGATGGTGCTGAGTTACACCACCTCACCCGCCTATCACATGATTGCCGAAAACACTGCGCGTTATCAGGCGGCTTCCTTCAGCGAAGGGCATTATTTGCAAGTGGAGGTGGCTGGCATGGTGAAGGGATCAGCCGAGGAGGCGCTTGCGCGCAAGTTCCTCGCCTTCATGGTCTCGCCTGCTTTCCAAGATCAGATCCCGCAAACCAATTGGATGTTCCCGGCGGCTGCTACCTCAAAGCCCTTGCCGGAAGCGTTTGGCAAGCTTGTGCAGCCTTCCAAGGTGCTGCTCTACAGCCCGCAGGAAGTGGCTGCCAATCGGCGGGCTTGGACGGATGCTTGGTTGAAAGCGATGGGTCGCTGAGCGGCATGCGTATCGCCCCCAGTGCGCTGATTGTGGCAGGCGTGATGGCAATAGCCATCATTCCGGCCCTTGCCGCATTGGGGTTATCGGCCAGCTCTAGCGGCGCGCCAAACTGGGATTATCTATGGCAGGCGGCGCGTTTTACGCTGTTGCAGGCGACATTCTCCACCCTGCTTTCGGCAGGGCTTGCGGTGCCGGTGGCACTCGTCCTGGCGCGGCGGAATTTTGTGGGGCGCAGCTTGCTGATGCAGCTATTTGCTGTGCCGCAATCGCTGCCGCCCTTGGTGGCGGTGTTGGGCTTGCTCGCTCTATTCGGTCAGGCGGGACTTATTGCCGGCATGCCCTCCATCTATGGATTGTCAGGCATTCTGCTGGCCCATGTATTCTTCAACCTGCCCTTCGCCGTGCGGCTGTTGCTAGCTGGCCTGGATACGATACCGGGGGAAAGCTGGCGGTTGGCGGCACAGCTTGGCATGGGGCGCGTTGAGATTTTCCGCATCATCGAGCGGCCGGTGATTGTGCAAGCCCTGCCCGGCATTGCGGGGCTTATCTTCATGCTCTGTGTCACGAGCTTCACCATCGTGTTGACGCTGGGCGGTGGCCCGCGTGCGGCGACATTGGAAGTGGCGATCTATCAGGCTTTGCGGTTTGATTATGAGCCGCGCCTTGCGCTGATGCTGTCGCTGGCGCAATTGGTGTTGTGCGCGGCCTTCATGGCTTTTGCCACGCGCTTTGCCACACCCATGGCGGCATCAGCAGGCATGGGGGTTCGCAGCGAAAGGCCCACAACGCGCGGGGCATTGGATGCGCCGCTGCTGTTGCTTGCTGGCCTGTTCGTTGCCGCTCCGCTTGCTGCTGTGGCCGTGGCGGGGCTGGAGGCGGATGTGCTGAAGCTTCTCACGCAGGCCCGCACTTGGCAGGCCATAGCGACATCCACGCTGATCGCGGTTGCCGCGGCAAGCCTTGCGTTGGCCTTGGCCTTGCCGCTGGCGCGCATGGCGGGGCGGGGTGTGAAAGCGTTTCAGCTTTTGGGCCAAATCACGCTGCTCATTCCGCCCATTGTGCTGGGTGCGGGTTGGTTTCTTCTCGGTCATCGCTTGCCGGATTGGTCGGCACCGCTTTTCGTCATTCTGGGCAATGCGCTGATGGCTTTGCCTTTTGCGCTCACCGCTCTGCTTGGGGCCTTCACGCGCGCTGCGGCGGTGGATGATCGGTTGTGCGAAAGTTTGGGGCTGCAAGGCTTGGCCCGCTTGCGCCTCATTGATTGGCCGCAGCTTCGCAGGGCCGTGGCCTTGGCCTTTGTGCTGGCGGTTATGGTTTCCTTCGGCGATTTGGGTGTCATTGCCTTTTTTGGGACGGAGGATTTTGTCACCCTGCCCTTCCTGCTGTTTCAGCGACTTGGCAGTTACCGCACGGATGATGCCGCAGGGCTTGCGCTGATCCTCATGCTGCTGGCCTTGGCGCTGGCCGGTTTGGCGGATCGATTGGGAGAACGCAGAACATGATCCGGCTGGAAAATGTGGAATATATCGCTGGCGATTTCCGCGCGGGCTTTGATGCGGAAATTCCAAAAGGCAGCTTTGTTGGCATTTTGGGGCCAAGCGGTGGTGGCAAAACCACGCTGCTTTGCCTGCTGGCGGGCTTTGCCCAGCCGCAAGCGGGGCGCATTTGGATGGCGGGTGAGGATGTCACCCAAGCCACCCCCGCCGCGCGCCCCGTGACCATGCTGTTTCAGGAACACAATCTGTTCGCGCATCTGAGCGCGTTTGAGAATGCCGCACTTGGCCTTGCGCCATCGCTCACGCTTTCAGCGGGTGAGACGGCGCAAGTGGAAGCCGCACTTGCCCGCGTTGGGCTTGCCGGCAAGGCGGGCAACAAGCCTGCCGAATTGTCCGGTGGCGAGCGCCAGCGGGTGGCCTTGGCACGGGCTTTGTTACGCGACAAGCCGGTACTGCTGCTCGACGAGCCCTTTGCGGGGTTAGGGCCAAAGCTTCGCCGGGAAATGCTTCAACTGGTGATGGATTTGCAGGCCGAGCGTGGGCTAACCGTCATTCTCGTTTCGCATGAGCCGGATGACCTTAAAATGGCCGCCAGCCATGCCGCTTTCATATCACAGGGCCGCATGAGCGCCATTGTGCCCATTGCGCGTTTCTTTGATGAGCCGCAGCTTGCCGACTATCTCTAGCTTGCCCGGTTCGGCTCTGGCATGATCGGCTGATGACCGATTTCAAACATTTCCGCGTATTGCGCCTTACGGATAATCTCATCGGCTTTTATGATGGGCGTGGTGAGGGCGTGGCCTATGGCACCGATAATTGGGTGAATGCGGGTGCCTTGTCGCTGGGCATTTGCAGCTATGCGCTGGTGGATGAGGGCGAAGCACTTGTCTATGATACGCATGTTTCACCCGCGCATGGCGAGATGATCCGGCGCACTTTGCACAAGATGCATGTGAGCAAGATCACCGTGGTGTTGAGCCATTGGCATCTTGATCATGTGGCGGGCACTTGCGCTTTTGATGACTGCGAGATCATCGCCAATCGGCTCACGCTGCAAGCGTTGGAGAAGAACAAGGCGGCGATTGAGACGGGAACGCTTCATGGGCCTCCTGCCATTCATCCACTGGTGCTGCCAACGCGCATCTATGAAGACCAGCTCACGCTGCATGTGGGAAGCCTTGAAGTGCAGCTTCGCCATGTCGCGGCCCATAGTCGTGATGGAACGGTGCTTTATTTGCCCGATGAGGCTTTGTTGCTGGCGGGTGATACGCTGGAAGATACCGTTAGCTGGGTGGCAGAGCCTGACACCATCCCCGAACAGCTGGAAGCCTTGGACCGCATGTGGGGCTGGGAGATTGAGAAGGTTTACCCCAATCACGGCGACCCCATGATCATCGAAGGCACAGGCTATCGCAAAACGCTGATCCGCGCGAACCAGCAATATCTTCGCAGCCTGCAACGTGCCACCCGCGAAGAAGACATCGCCACCCTGCCGCTGAAGGAATTCATCGCTGGGCCATTGCAGGCAGGCTGGGTGAATTATTACGAACCTTACGAGCGCGTCCATGCGGAGAATTTGGCACGGGTGAAGATGGCGGTGGTGAGGTAACGCCTCTCCACGTCATCCTCGGGCTGAACATCAAGCCCGAGGGTGACGGTTGGGGGGTGAGGTAACCCCTCTCCACGTCATCCTCGGGCGTGACCCGAGGATCCTTTTCCCCTTCGCTTTCTTTCCGCTTTCGAACGCGCTGATCCGTTCAAATGAAAAGGGCCCTCGGGTCAAGCCCGAGGGTGACGGTTGGCGGGTGGGCGTGACCCGAGGATCCTTTTCCCCTTCGCTTTCTTTCAGCTTCCGAACGCGCTGATCCGTTCAAATGAAAAGGCCCCTCGGGTCAAGCCCGAGGGTGACGGTTGGGGTTACCGGTGTGGCTTTGGTGGTTTGCGGCGGCGTTTTACGGCTTCTTCTTCATCGGTCAAATCGAGCAGTGCGCGCATCATGTGTAGGCCTGCGCGGCTTTCTAGGCAGACGAGCCATTCACGCATGGGCGCGTGCCAGTCGCTGAATTCCAGCGGGATAAGATGGGCGCTGGCCGCAAATTCGCTTTGCGAGACAACGCCTATCCCTAAGCCCTGCGCCACCGCTTCGGCGGCTGCTTCACGGCCTTCGATTTCCAGCACATTGCGCGCGCGCAGGCCGCGGCGGGCAAATTCCTGTTCCACAAGGCGACGGGTGAGCGAGCCCTCCTCGCGCAGCACCAAAGGAAGGCTCGCCAGTTCGGTTAGGCTGAGGGTCTTTTGTCCGAAGCCTGCCGGGGCAAAGGCAATGAGGCGGCTTTCGCTCAAAGGCCGTGAGCGCAAGGCGGGGCTTGTGGGTAGTTCGGCAAGGACGGCGAAATCAATCTCGAAGCCTTCCAGCTTGGCCATCAGGCTTGCCGTATTGCCACCCGTTAATTTGAGGGCAATGGCGGGGTAGCGTTTGCGAAAACGCGCAAGCAGTGGCAGCACATGGACGGCAGCATCCGCCCCGATCAACAAGGTGCCCTCCCGAAGCCCGCGTGCGCGCGACAAAAGCTCGTCCACCTCGGCTTCGGTTTCAAACAGGCGCTCGGTAAGTGCCAGAAGGCGGCGACCCAGATCGGTCAGCTCTACCCCGCGCGGCAAGCGGCGGAAAAGTTGGACGCCATGGGCTTCTTCCAGCTTTCGCACATGATCCGAGATGGCAGGCTGGGTGAGGCCCACCGCAATAGCGGCGCGTGAAAAGCTGCCGGAACGGGCAACAGCGTGGAAGGCTTTCAACTGGGCATGGCTCATATATCTTTATTTCTGATGGCAGCGATAATTTCAAGCAATTTGACTTATGGGCAGGTGGGCGGCACTGTCGGCGCAATGCCACCAGTCAGGGATGTGCCCGATGCAGAAGCCATATGCCGTCAGCCCACGCAGTTTTCGAGGCCCGGAGGGGCAGGAGGACATGCCCTATCTGCTCACCCCCGGCCCCCTCACCACCTCGCGCGGGGTCAAGCTTGCCATGCTGGCCGATTGGGGCAGCTGGGACCAGGAATTGCGCGAGGTGACAGCTGACATCCGGCGGCGGTTGCTCAAAATCGCCGGGGCGGACCATCATGAATGTGTGCTTTTGCAGGGTGCGGGAAGCTATGGCATTGAGGCTGCCCTTGGCAGTTTCACGCCTGCCGCACGCCATAAGACGCTGCTCGTCATCAACGGGGCTTATGGCGATCGTGCGGTGAAAATGATGACGCGGCTCAACCGCCCCTTCAGCGTGATCGACAAGGGCGACAGTGCCAAGCCGCTGGCGGCGGAGGTTGAAAAAGCCATCGCTGCCGATGCCACGATCACCACGGTTTTCGTGGTCCATTGCGAAACCACTTCGGGCCTTGTGAACCCGATTGAAGAAATCGCCGCTGTGGTGAAGGCCAAGAACAAGGTTTTCATTCTGGACGCGATGAGCAGCTTTGGGGCGCTGGCCATCGACATGGCAAAGCTCAGTGTGGATGTTCTCATCTCCTCGGCCAATAAGTGTATCGAAGGGGTTCCGGGCTTTTGTTACGTCATCGCAGGGCGCGAACTGCTGAAAGCATCGGAAGGCAAAAGCCATTCGCTGGCACTCGATCTGTTCGACCAGTGGGCTTATATGGAAAAAACGGGCCAGTTCCGCTATACTCCGCCCACCCATGCGCTTGTCGCCTTTCATCAGGCACTGAAAGAGCATGAAATGGCGGGCGGTGCGCCTGGCCGGCTTCAGCGTTATGAGAAGAACCGCCTTGTGCTGTTGAAAGGCATGCGTGAATTGGGCTTTGCCACGCTGCTGCCAGAAAGCGAAATGGGGCCGATCATCCAGACCTTCCTAACGCCTGCCGACCCGGCTTTCGAATTCCAGCGTTTCTATGATGCGCTGAAAGAGCGGGGCTTTGTGATTTACCCCGGCAAGATCACCAAGCGATCCAGCTTCCGCATCGGCACGATTGGGCAGGTGGATGAGAATGTGATGCGCGCGCTGCTTGTCGCCATCCGCGAAGCATTGAAAGAAATGGGCGTCAAAAACACCGCCCCTGCCGAGGCAAAGGAATGAGCTTGATGAAAACGGTTTGTGTGAACGGGCGCGACTATGCGTGGCCCAAGCGTCCGCTTGTGGTGATTTGCTGCGATGGCTCTGAGCCTGCCTATATGGAACAGGCTATGGCCAAGGGGCTGATGCCGAATTTGGCTAAGATCATCGCCAAGGGCGAGGATCGCCGTGGGCTTTCGGTCATCCCCAGTTTCACCAATCCCAACAATCTTTCCATCGTGACGGGCCGTCCGCCGGAAGTGCATGGCATTTCGGGCAATTATCTCATCGACCCGGAAACGGGCGAAGAAGTGATGATGAATGATCCTAAATGGCTGCGCGCACCCACCATTTTCGCCGCTTTCCAGAAAGCCGGTGCCAGGATTTGCATGGTGACAGCCAAGGACAAGCTGCGGCTGCTGTTATCCAAGGGGCTGGTCTATGACGGCACGGCCATCGCCTTTTCTTCGGAGAAGGCGGATAAGGCCACATTGGTGGATAATGGCATTGAGAATGTGCTGGCCTTCACGGGCAAGCCGCTGCCAGAGGTTTATTCCGGCGATCTATCCGAGTTTGTGTTCGCGGCGGGTGTGAAGCTGCTCAAGAGCTTCAAGCCGGATCTTATGTATCTTTCCACCACTGACTATATCCAGCACAAATACGCGCCCGGAACACCGGGGGCGGAAAGCTTTTATGCCATGATGGATGGCTATTTGGGGGCGCTGGATCAAGCCGGGGCCATTATCGTGCTGACGGCTGATCACGGCATGAAGGACAAGCATCTGCCCGATGGATCACCGGATGTGGTCTATCTGCAAGATCATCTCGATGAATGGTTCGGCGCGGGTGCAACCAAGGTTATTCTGCCCATCACCGATCCTTATGTGGTCCATCACGGGGCGCTTGGCTCGTTTGCCACCGTGTATCTTTACGATGTGAACGAAGCTGATGCCACGCGGCGCATCAAGGGCTTGCCCGGCATGGATGGTGTGTTTGCCAAGGCCGAAGGGTGCAAGCGGTTTGAATTGCCGCCGGATCGGTTGGGGGATTTGATTATCGTTTCCGGTGGGCCGAACGGTTCCAAGGTCATCGGCACCAGTGCTAGCAAGCATGATCTGTCGGGGCTTAATGAACCCTTGCGCTCGCATGGCGGCATTACCGAGCAGACCATTCCCATCATCATCAATGCGAAAACCCAGGGGCTTGCCAAAACCTTGCGGAATTTCGATGCCTTCTCCATCGGCTGCAACCATATTGCGGAGTAAAAGAAAATGAAAATCATCCGTGAAAGCATGCGTATCGGCGGCAAGAAGGTGGATGCCGACGATGTGATTGAGGTGCGCTATCCTTACACCAATGAAGTGATCGGCACGGTGCCAGCGGGCAATGCGGCCCATGCGCGCGAAGCCTTCCGCATCGCGGCTGCCTATAAGCCGAAGCTGACCCGCTATGAGCGGCAACGGATTTTGATCAAGACGGCTGAGATCATCCAAGCGCGCAAGGATGCGCTTTCGGATGTGTTGACCCTGGAGCTTGGCATTTCCAAGAAGGACTCGCTTTATGAATGTGGGCGGGCCTTTGATGTGTTCACGCTGGCGGGCCAGCTTTGTATTCTGGATGATGGGCAGATTTTCTCGTGTGATCTCACACCGCATGGAAAGTCACGTAAAATTTACACCAAGCGCGAGCCGGTGCGGGCCATTTCGGCTATCACACCGTTTAACCATCCGCTGAACATGGTGGCGCATAAGGTAGCACCTGCCATTGCTACGAATAATTGCGTGGTGTGCAAGCCCACGGAATTAACCCCGCTCACCGCCATTGCGCTGGCTGATATTCTGTATGAAGCGGGCTTGCCGGTTGAGATGTTCCAAGTCGTCACCGGCTGGCCCAAGGATATTGGCGATGAGATGGTGACAAACCCAGATGCAGAGATCGTTACCTTCACAGGTGGCGTTACCGTTGGCAAAATCATTGCAGGCAAAGCGGCTTATAAGCGGGCCGCATTGGAATTAGGCGGCAATGATCCGCTGATTATTTGCGATGATTTGTCAGATGCTGATTTGGACAAGGCGGCGGAATTGGCGGTGGCCGGTGCCACCAAAAATTCCGGCCAGCGTTGCACCGCCGTGAAGCGCATTTTGTGCATGGAAGCGGTCGCCGATAAGTTCGTGGCACTGGTTGTTGAAAAGGCCAAAAAGATCAAGTTTGGCGATCCCATGAACCCGGAAACGGATTTGGGCACCGTGGTGCATGAGCAGGCCGCCAAGCTTTTCGAAAAGCGCGTTTTCATGGCGGCAGAACAGGGCGCGAAGATTCTCTACAATCCCGGTAGGGTTGGTGCGGTTCTGCCGCCCATTGTGATTGATCATGTGGACCACCAGAGCGAATTGGTGATGGAGGAAACTTTTGGCCCCGTCATTCCCATTGTGCGGGTTCCCAATGATGACGCAAAAGTGATTGCCATTTCCAACTCCACGGCCTTTGGCCTTTCTTCAGGTGTTTGCACCAACCGACTTGATCGGATCACCCGCTATATCGAAGGGCTGGAAGTTGGCACTGTCAATATTTGGGAAGTGCCGGGTTACCGGATTGAAATGTCGCCCTTTGGCGGGATCAAAGACTCAGGCAATGGTGTAAAGGAAGGGGTTCTTGAGGCCATGAAGTTCTTCACCAATGTGAAAACCTATTCCCTGCCCTGGCCGGGCTGAACCCATAAGAAGGCGGGTGGGATTTGACTTCTGGGGCATTGGTTATCGTCAATCTGATGGGGGGTGTTGCCCTTCTTCTGTGGGGCGTGCGGATGGTACGCACGGGAATTTTGCGCGCTTGGGGCGATGGCCTCAACCATTTCATCTCGCATAATCTCACCAATCGTGTTTCGGCCTTGGGTGCTGGGCTTGGCACCACCTTGCTGGTGCAGTCTGGCACGGCCACGGCGTTGATCCTGACCGGACTTGCGGCTAATTCGAGCATTGAGGCGGCACGCGGGCTTGCCGTGTTGTTGGGGGCCGATATTGGCTCGGCGCTTGTCGCTGCCCTGTTTGCCACCACGGGCACATCGCTTTCCGGCTGGATTGCTCCCATTCTGTTATTCACCGGCTATGCCTTATTCAGCCGCGCCACGGAATTCCGTCCACGCAATTTGGGCCGCACTTTGCTGGGGCTGGGGCTGGTGTTCATGGCTTTGAAGCTCGTTGTGGCCGCTTCTGCACCCTTGCGTGATGCAACGCTGTTTCATGATGTGCTGACCACGATTGCGCGTGAGCCTATGCTTGCCTTCCTGTCGGGTGCCGTGGTGACATGGCTGAGCTATTCGAGCCTCGCGGTCATTCTGCTCGTCGCTTCGTTTCTTGCCAGTGGCAGCTTGGATATGGCGGGGGCTGTGGCGCTGATGCTGGGCATCAATCTGGGTGCTGGGCTTCCTGCATTATCGGCAACAGCAGGCCAACCGCCATCCGTGCGGCGCATGCCGCTTGCCAATTTCTTGGCGCGCGGGTTGCTGGCGGTGCTCATTCTCATTTTCACGCGCGACATTGCCCAGTTACTGAATGGCTGGTCTATCTATCCCGTGCATCAGCTGGCGGCTCTGCATGTGGCGTTCAATATCTGTGTCGCCATCGTGTTCCTGCCATTTGCCGGGCCGATCATGCGTGGCACCGCCCAGTTGCTGCCCGATGTGAAACAGGCTGAGGATACGCTCAAAGCCCCGCGCTATCTCGACCGCGTGGCGCTTGCCACACCAGCCGTTGCCCTTTCCAATGCCGCCCATGAAACAATCCGCATGGTCGAATTGCTGGAGCGGATGCTGAAGCTCGCCACCGATGCGCTCAAGACGGGAAGTCTGGAGACGTTGAAATCGGTGAAGCAGACGGATGGGCTTATCAATAGCTATCACCATGAGATTCATGGCTATCTGGAAGACTTATCGCAGAAAGACATCGACAGTGTGGAAGGCCGGCAGGCCTTGGAGATCATGCTCTATGTGAGCAATCTGGAACATGCGGGTGATCTCATCGAATTGAACCTGTGCGATCGCATCAAGGCGAAGGTGAAGGAGTCCATCACCTTCACGCCGAAGGAACAGCAATCCATCAACGCCTTGGCGGCCATTTTGCTGGCCAGTTTGACAATCGCAAGCGGAGTGGTGGCATCGAGTGATCTGGGGGCGGCACGGCGGCTTATCGTGCAGAAGGACAAGTTCCGTATCATCGAAAACAAGATCATCGACGCGCATTTCCGCGCGCCGCGTGAAAAAGGCGGCAAGGTTTTGCGGCGGCGCGCCTTGTTCATCGACATGGTGCGCGATTTGCATACCATCCATTCGCATATCACCGCGGCTGCTTATCCAATCGTGGACGCAGCAGGCCTGCTGCGGGA
>CAJBCQ010000030.1 GCA_903951595.1 uncultured Hyphomicrobiales bacterium
GTCGATTTCAGCTTTGAGCTTGTCTTCGGGATCGCTGTCGCGGGCGTGTTGCCATTGGAAGCCTGCCTCAAGCTTGCGACCGGCGCGCCAATAGGCATCGCCCAGATGATCGTTGATGATGGGATCTTGCGGCTTCAGCTCGACTGCGCGTTCTAAATGTTTGACGGCTTCTTCATATTCGCCAAGCTGGTAATGCGCCCAGCCGAGGCTATCGACGATATAGCCATCATTGGGCCGCAGCTCCACCGCCTTGCGGATCATCTGCATGGCTTCGGTGAGATTTTCACCCTTTTCGACAAAGCTATAGCCGAGATAGTTGAGAACGAGCGGCTGGTCGGGTTCAAGCTCCAAGGCTTTGCGGAAATCAGCTTCCGCGCGCGGCCAGTTCTTCATGCGCTCAGCGGTGATGCCGCGTGAATAAAACAGCGTCCAGTGGCGACGCTCCGGCTTTGGTACGAGGTCAAGCGCGCGGCTATAGGCCTCGCCAGCCTCGGTGAATTTTTCCGAAGCGCGCAGCAGATTGCCCATGGTGACATGGGCTTCATAATTGGCTGGGTTTTGCTGGATGAGTTTGGTCAGGCGGTCGAGGGCTTCTGGCTGACGATCGAGCTTGTCGAGATTGATCGCGATCTGCAATTCGGCACCCGGCTTGAGCGAGGAGGTTGCGGGCACGGATTCAAAAGCCTCAATGGCTTTCTCATAGCGGCCAATATCGCTGTTGATGTCACCCAACAAAGTGCGCGCAACGACCGAGTCCGTTTCCACGGACAGGGAAAGCTGGGCATAGATCAGCGCGACATCGATGGATTCTTCATCGGTGAGGGCGCTGGCCAGACTGAACAGGGCTTCGGCCATGCCGACATGGGCATCTGGCATGAAGGGCTCAACCTTGCGGCCGGCGTTGAGGTCGGCCAAGGCAGCGTTGACCAGCGCGTTGGCTTGGCTGGCGGTCAAATAGTCCTCATAGATGGTGCGCGCTTCGTTGGCGCGGTTGGCGCGTTCGAGGTAGTTTCCATAGGCTTGCACCACGCGCATGGAATTGGGCGAGAGGGCGAGGCTTTCCTTATAGAAATCCTCCGTCTTTGATTTTTGGCCCGTAAGGTCTGAGATCAGGGCGCCATGGAAGGCCTTGAAACCGGCAAAGGCTTCGTTGGTATCGAGCGCGTTGAGGGCGTTGAGTGCCTGCTTGCCGTTCTTTTCGGCCGCATGGCTCCAAGCGGTAAACATGGCGGCGGCCAATTCACCGATGGGCGTGAACTCAGCTTTTCGGAAATGCTCGCGCGCCTTGGCATATTGTTTCAGGCGAAATTCCCGCAGGCCCAGAACCGTGCGGGCAAGGCGATGCTCACTGGCAAATTGGATGACCTTGGGGGCGAGATCTTCAGCGCGCGCCATGTTGCCAGAGGAAAGGTCGAACAGGAAAGCGCGCTCGATGAGCACGGCGTTGTTGGGATCGAGGTCCAATGCCCTGCTGAACAGTTCGGCGGCAATGTCCACGTCTCGGTTGAGGCCCGCAGAACGGCCGGCAAGATAGGTGCCGGAGAGCGAATTGACCTCGATACCGGACAGCGCATCCTGCGCGCGTGCAGGAGCCAAGGGCGTGATGAAAAGGGCACTGGCACACAACATCAAGGCGGCACGGCTTATCAGTCGAAAATGGGGCATCAGGCTCTCGGGCTTTCCTGGATGGATTGGGCCTAAGGATGCGGGTTTTTGGCCGCGCCTGCAAGCTTTGATGACCCGTCAAAGCAAGGTTAACTGCTCGCCGGGTTGTGGGGGCCGCGTGAAGCGGGTTTCATCCAGCTTTACCTTGTGGGTGTTGATGCCA
>CAJBCQ010000031.1 GCA_903951595.1 uncultured Hyphomicrobiales bacterium
CATCACCCTCGGGTCAAGCGTGAGGGTGACGGATACAAAAGATGGCATCGCCCTCGGGTCAAGCGCGAGGGTGACGGATACAAAAGATGGCATCACCCTCGGGTCAAGCGTGAGGGTGACGGATACAAAAGATGGCATCACCCTCGGGTCAAGCGTGAGGGTGACGGATACAAAAGATGGCATCGCCCTCGGGTCAAGCGCGAGGGTGACGGATACAAAAGATGGCATCGCCCTCGGGTCAAGCGTGAGGGTGACGGATACCACACATCGCGTCACCCTCGGGCGAAGACCCGAGGGTCCTTTTCGTATTTCGCTGTTCTTACTTCGGTGTCACTTCCACCGCGTAATCTTCCACCAGCGTGCGGCAGATGTTGGCGGGGGTGAATTTGTAGGGGCCGATTTCGGCCACGGGGGTGACTTCAGCGCCCGTGCCGCAGATGAAGCATTCGTCGAAGCTTGCGAGTTCTTCCGGCAGGATGCGCTTTTCGGTGACCTTGAAGCCGCGCCGTTTGGCAAGCTCGATCACCGTGCGGCGCGTGATGCCGTCGAGGAAGCAATCAGCGATGGGGGTGATGATTTCATCGCCCTTGGTGAACAGCACATTGGCACCCGTGCATTCGGCAACGCGGCCCTGCCAGTCGAGCATCAGCGCGTCGGCATAGCCCTTCTTTTCGGCGCGGTGCTTGGAGATGGTGCAGATCATGTAGAGGCCAGCGGCCTTGCTGTCGAAGGGCGCGCAGGCTGGGTCCGGGCGGCGATATTCGGCGATATCGAGGCGGATGCCTTTCATCTTGGTGGCGACATCAAACATGCTCGGCCAATCCCACACGCAAATGGCGGTGTGGATGGTGGCGTTCTGGGCGGAAATGGCCATCATTTCGCTGCCGCGCCACGCCACGGGGCGGACATAGCAATTCTGGAAGCCATTGCGGTTGACCACTTCCTGCTTCACCGCGATGAGTTCATCGACCGAATAGGGAATTTCAAAGTCGAGGATGTTGGCCGATTTCAGGAAGCGTTCGGAATGTTCGCGCGTTTTGAAAATCTGGCCGCCATAGGCGCGCTCGCCTTCAAACACACAGGAGCCATAATGCAGGCCGTGGCTGAGGACATGCAGCTTGGCATCGGCCCAGGGCAGATATTGGCCGTTCATCCAGATGGTGCCGGTACGCATATCGAAGGGAATGACCGCCATAGCCTGTGTCTCCAGAAATAAAATGCTCGCCAAGGGTTGCTTTTTGTAATGAATGAGACAAAATATGTCAACATGGCTGACATAAATTTTCAAAAGCCCGGTGAGGCGCAGGTGCTGGAGTTCATCGAACTTCTGTTCTTTGCCTATCGCGACTTTATTTCCGACCCAGATGATATGCTCACCGAATATGGTTTTGGGCGGGCGCATCATCGGGTGCTGCATTTTGTCGGGCGCAATCCGGGCATGCGGGTGGCGGAGCTTTTGGACATTCTGCGCATCACCAAGCAATCGCTGGCGCGGGTGTTGCGGGAGTTGATCGAAAAGGAGCTTGTCTACCAGACCGAGGGCGCGCTCGACCGTCGCCAGCGGCTTTTGCATCTCACCCCAAAGGGTGAGGCCTTGCGCCAGAGCCTGATGCGGCCCCAGATGGAGCGGGTGAGCCGCGCCCTTGCCGGGGGTGGTTCGGCACGCGAGGTTCTTCTGGGCCTCATCAATGAGGAGGCAAGGCAGCAGGTGGATGAAATCCTTTCACGCGGCGCGGAGCGGCGGGCATCATGAATGGTGAGCCGCAGCATCTTCTGATTGTTGATGATGACCGGCGCATTCGCGAGCTGATCAAAGGGTTTTTGGCCGAGAACGGTTTTCTCATCTCCACCGCTGCCAGTGCCGCTGAAGCGCGTGATAAAATGCGCGGGCTTGAATTTGATCTCATCGTGCTTGATGTCATGATGAAGGGCGAAACAGGGCTTGAATTTGCTCGCACGTTGCGGGCTTCTGGCAATGAGGTGCCGATGCTGATGCTTTCGGCTTTGGCCGAAACGGAAGACCGCATCAAAGGGCTTGCCACGGGCAGTGACGATTATCTGGTCAAACCGTTTGAGCCGCGTGAGCTGTTATTGAGAATTCAAAGCATCTTGCGTCGTCGCGCGGTGGCACCGGAGCCTCTGGCGGAAGTGCGCTTCGGGTCTTGCGTGTTTCATATCGAGCGCGGGGAATTGCGCCGCGATGGCGCGATGGTGAAGCTGACGCTGCGCGAGCGCGAATTACTTCGGGCTTTGGCGCTGAAGGCGGGTGAGCCGGTTGCGCGGGGTGATCTTATGCAGCCGGGGGCGGAGGAAACCGCGCGCAGTGTGGATGTGCAGATCAACCGTTTGCGGCGCAAGATCGAGGCAGACCCCGCCCAGCCCTTGTTCCTGCAAACCGTGCGCGGTGCGGGCTATGCCTTGCTGGCGGATTAGTGGGAGCGTGCCTTGAAGAAGAAGTTGCCGCATAAAACAACCTACTGGCATATCAGCCGTTTTCTGGAACGCTGGATGCCGTCAAAGCTCTATGCGCGTTCCCTCATCATTGTCATCGCGCCCATGGTGCTTTTGCAGACCATCATGACGGCGGTCATTATGGAGCGGCATTGGGATAATGTGACCAAGGCGCTGTCGCGCTCTGTGGCGCGCGAGGTGGCATTTGTGACCACGCTTTATGACAATTCGCCCAAGGATCCGGCGTCGGTCGATGCGCTGTTGAAACAGGCCAATGCGACGCTTGATTTGGTTTTCACGCTGGAACGCGGGGGACAATTACCTGAGGTTTCGCGCAAGCCCTTGTATTCTCTGCTCGATATCAAGCTCACGCAATATCTGGAAACGCGCCTCAAGCGGCCGCTTGTGGTGGATACGCTGAGCAATTCTGATTATGTCGATGTGCATATTGAGCTGGAAAAAGGCGTTATCCTGCGCTTTGCGACCAATCAGGCGCGCGTTTATGCATCCAGCACGCCGCTTTTCCTGCTGTGGCTTTTGGGTTCGTCCATCGTGCTGGTGACGCTGGCGGTTGTTTTCCTGCGTAATCAGATCAAGCCCATTCTGGAATTGGCGCAAGCGGCGCAGAATTTTGGCATGGGTCGCGAAGCACCTGATTTCCAGCCACGCGGTGCTGATGAAGTGCGCGCCGCGGCAGAGGCTTTCCTCAACATGAAAGAGCGCATTGAGCGGCATGTGGAGCAGCGCACCACCATGCTGGCGGGTGTGTCGCATGATCTGCGTACCATCCTGACGCGCTTCAAGCTGGAATTGGCCTTTATGGGCGATAATCCCAAGGTCACGGAACTGCGCGAGGATGTGGCCGAAATGCAGCGCATGCTGGAAGGCTATATGGCCTTTGTGAAGGGCGATGGCGGTGAGCGCGGCGAGATGACGGATGTGTCGCAGCTTCTGGAAAATGCTGCCGATGTGAGTGAGCGTGGTGGTGCCTCCGGCATTGAGCGGGCCGTGCAGCCCATGATGAATGTGCCGGTGAAGGCGGATGCTTTGCGCCGCTGTGTGGGCAATCTTCTGGCCAATGCGGCCCGCTATGCCAAGCGGGTGAAATTGGCTGGCAGGCTGGAGCGCAATCAGCTTGTGATTACGGTGGATGATGATGGGCCGGGCATTCCTGCGGCCATGCGCGAGGATGTGTTCAAGCCCTTTGTGCGGCTGGATGATGCGCGCAATCTGGATGAGACGGGAACCGGGTTGGGGCTCGCCATCGCGCAGGATATTGCCCATGCCCATGGCGGGCATATTGTGTTGGAGGATAGCCCGCTGGGTGGGCTTCGTGCGGTGGTGACGATACCGGTTTAGTAAAGCCTGCCGCCATTGGGCACGGCTTGCTGCGGGGTCACAAGCACCACCTCGCCATCTGCATCGGGAAAGCCCAAGGTCAGGACTTCGGAAATGAAGGGGCCGATCTGGCGCGGCGGGAAATTGACCACACAGGCAACCTGGCGTCCGGCAAGGCTTTCGCGCGCATAATGTTTCGTGATTTGGGCAGAAGAACGCTTGATGCCGATTTGTGGGCCGAGATCGATTTTCAGCTTATAGGCGGGCTTTCTGGCTTGCGGGAAATCTTCCGCCTCCAGAATGGTGCCGACGCGCACATCTACCTTCAGGAAATCATCAAAGCTGATGGTCATGAGGCCTGTCTTTGTTTGAAGAAGCTGGCCCCCAAGGCGGCAAAGCCTTTGGCAAGAGCAAGCGGGGTTTGGATGCGGCCGCGCCAAAGGGCAGCGTCGCGCAAGCTGCGGTCGAGGGCGGCCATGGTGCGGGTGAGGCCTGCATCTTCATCCTTCACCCAAACATGCAGGATACGGGCATAGACCAGCCCCAAGCCCTGCCGGTTCACAAGGCCATCAAGGCCGGGTTCATCGAGATCTGCCGCAGCCAGCATCCAGCCCAAGGTTTCTTGCGCGCGCATGCAGGCGCGGGCGGCTTCGGACGGGGAAAGGCCGGGATTTTCGAGAATGCGGGCGAGCGCCTTTTTGTAAGGCTGCATGATTTCGAGCCGACGCAGGATGACATCGAACAGCCGGTCATGGGGCGTGCCGGTTACCGGGTCTTTGGCGGTCAAGGCCAGCAAGGCCTGATCCATGTCGCGTCCAAAGCTTTCGAGGATTGCGGCTTTGGAGGGGAAGGCGTGCTGTAATTCGGCCAGTGAAATTCCGGCGGTGAAGGCAATGTCGGCCAAGGTCAGCCGCGCCCAGCCGCGATCGGCGGCGAGCGCGAAGGCGGCGTTGCGGATTTCGGCGGGGGATTTGGTTGGCGTTTCCATGCGGGCAAGCCTAGCAGTTTCCCGCGCGCCTGCAAAGCTGTCGGTCAGGCCTTTGGCGCGGTCAGCTTGCCAATTCGCGTGAACGGTCGCGCGCGGCGGTGAGGGCTTTTTCGAAAAGTGGCATCATCGCATCCTCTGCCATCAGCACTTGAAGGGCGGCATAGGTGGTGCCCTTGGGGCTTGTGACATTCTGGCGCAAAGTGGCGGCCGGAATGCCAGATTGGCGCATGAGTTCGCCGGAACCTGCCACAGTTGCGCGGGCAAGCTGGGTGGCGAGTTCTTGGGTGAGGCCCAGTTTCACGCCAGCGGCTGTCATGCATTCGGTGAGATAGAAAATATAGGCGGGGCCGGAACCGGAGACGGCGGTCACCGCGTCGATCAGTTCTTCACGCTCCACCGTCACCACTTCGCCCACAGCCGAAAGCAGGGCTTCGGCCAGCGATTTTTGCGCGAGGGTGACATTTGCGTTGAGGGCCAGTGCGGTAATGCCACGGCCCACAGCGGCGGGCGTGTTGGGCATGGAGCGGATTACCGATGCATCGGCACCGAAATGACGCTCGAACGAAGCGATGGTTTTGCCTGCGGCCACTGAAAGCACCAGCGGCTTGGAGGATTTGAGACCGGAAATGCCGGGCAGTACATCTTCCATCACCTGCGGCTTGACCGCGATGATGATGACTTCGGCGTCGGTCACGGATGCGGCAGGCGGGTTGAGGGCGATGCCGTGCTTGACGATCATGGCAGCTGATTCCGGCGGCGGGGCGGGATCGAACACCACGGTGCGGGCGGCATCCAGCCCGTTTTTCAGCCAGCCTTCCTGCATGGCTGAACCCATTTTTCCGGCACATACGAGAACCTGACGGCATTTGAGGTTGAGTGTCATGCGTGGCCTTCCG
>CAJBCQ010000032.1 GCA_903951595.1 uncultured Hyphomicrobiales bacterium
ATGGCTCATGGCGGCGCGGCGGCTGGCTTCGGCCAAAGTGGGATAGGCGATAATGGTTGCGGCCACTTGGGAAAGCTTCATGCCTTGGGTTACCGCAAGCGACCAGAAGGAAAGCCATTCTCCGGCATGCGGCCCGGTCATGCCCGCCCCCAAAATGCGGCCTTTCTTGTCTGAAATCACCTTGATGAGCCCATCGTCCTCACGCATGGCGCGGGCGCGATCATTGCGGTGAAGCGGCCAGCGGTGACATGGACCTCAAGCCCTTGGGCGGCAGCTTCAGCTTCCGTCAGGCCCACTTGCGCCAGTTCCGGGTCGGTAAAGGTGACGCGCGGCAGAAGGCTGGTTTTTTGCCGCACGGGCAGGCGGAACAGCGCATTGCGGATCACCAGGCCTGCCTGATAATTGGCCACATGGGTGAATTGCAGCCCGCCTGTCACGTCACCAATGGCGTAAACGCGGGGGTTCGTCGTTCGCATTCCGGCATCCACCGTAATGGCTTGCGCGGTGTGCGCGATGCCTGCCTCGGCCAAGCCCAATCCGGCCAGATTGGGCCGGCGGCCGGTGGCGATGAGCAGATGGGTGCCTGCGATTTTTTCAACACCATCTTTGCCCGCGATTTCCAAAACAGGGCCCTTGAATGCGCGAATGACCTTGGTGTTCTTGCACAGACGCACGCCCTCGGCCTCCAGGCGCGCTTGCACGATCGCGGCCAATTCAGGATCATCGCGGGTCAGAACATGAGGCCCACGTTGCACCAGTGTTACCTTTGCTCCAAGGCGGCGGAAGGCTTGGGCCATTTCAAGCCCGATGGGACCACCACCGAGAATAAGCAGATGCTGTGGAATTTCGGCTAGCTGGAACAGCGTTTCGTTGGTGAGAAACGCAACTTTCGACAGGCCGGGAATGTCCGGCACGAAGGCCTGCGAGCCCGTGGCGATGACAAAACGGCGGGCGCGGATTTCCTCACCACCCGCTTCCACCGCTTGTGGCCCCGTAAATCGACCCGCTGCGCGGATGACATGGCAGCCAAGGGCTGTAAACCGTTCCTCGCTATCATCAGGAGCGATGGCGGCGATAACGCCGTCAATATGCGCTTTCAGGCCCACGGCGCTGATTTTGGGCTTTGCCGCTGCGATGCCGAATGATGTTGAATTTTCAAAGGCATGCGCGCGATGGGCGGCGGCAATCAGGGCTTTGGAGGGCACACAGCCGAAATTGAGGCAATCGCCACCCATTTCACCCTTTTCAATGAGCACCACCTTGCGGCCGAATTGGGCAGCTGCGGCGGCAACCGAAAGGCCGCCGGAACCGGCACCGATCACACAAATATCCGCTTTCATGGCTCGCCTGCCTTCGCCTTGGTTTTACGCTTCTGGATGCGCTTGTACGCAACCGGCAGGAGGGAAAGAAAGCCCAATACGCATAAGCCCACCCACAAGGGCGGGGTGAGCAGATTTGCGGGGCTGAAACCATCCGCGCCCGCGCGCGCGATGACGTCATCCAGTCCGGCACCAATCGCGGCAATGGCAAAGGTGGCGGGCATGATGCCGAAAAAGGTCGCGCTGGCGAAAACGGGCAGGGAAACCCGGCAAAAAGCGGGGACAATATTGACCAAAAAGAACGGAAAAACTGGGATCAGACGCAAAAAAAGCAGGTAGCTGAAGGCGTTTTCTTGGAAATTCCCAGCCATTTTCGCCACCAAGCCATCGGCTTTGCCTTTGAAAAAATCGCGCAAAATGCCGCGTGCGAGCCAAAAAATCAGGCTCGCGCCAAGGCTTGCGCCCAAAATCGCGGCCAAGCCACCTTTCAGGGCACCAAACAGGAAACCACCCATGAGCGTGAGGATGAGAGCGCCCGGAACCGACAAGGCGACGGCTGCCACATAGGCGGCGACATAGGTGGAAAGTGCTGCAATTTCATGGGCTTGGGCAAATTCTCGGAAGCTGTCCCGCGAGGCCAGAAGGGCCTGCAAGCTGAGGCCGGAAAATTGTGTGACGGCGACGGCAAGACCCGGCAGGGCAAGCAAAAACCCTGCCAGAATGACCCTTTTCCATCGGTTTTTAGCCATTTTTCACCCAAATCTCCGCAGCGGCACTCGTTGACTTCACACATGCGCTTCCCGTATAAGCCCCTCCAACACGGGCCGTCAGTGGCCTGTCCCAAGGGGTATGTACGCTCCGGGGCTCAAGTCAGACGGAGTAGTCACGTGAAGCGCACTTACCAACCCTCCAAGCTCGTCCGCAAGCGCCGCCATGGTTTTCGCGCCCGCATGGCGACCGTGGGTGGCCGCAATGTCATCCGCCGCCGCCGCGCCCAGGGCCGCAAGCGGCTGACGGCCTGATTTTCCAGTGCCCACGCGCCATGCCGCGCGGGCACCCTCTCATTCCGGATTTGACCCTGATGGAGCGATTGCTGCTGCGCAAGGATTTCCTCGCCGCGGCCCGCTCGCCTTCGCGTGCCGTCAAGGCCTGCGTCGTGCAGATGCGCGTGCGCGAAGATCAAGCCGCCGCACGGGTCGGCTTCACGGTTACCAAGAAGCTCGGAAATGCCGTCAAGCGCAACCGCATCCGCCGCAGGTTGAAAGAAGCCGTGCGAACCGGGCTTTATGATGAATTCCAGCCCGGCCATGATTATGTGATCATCGGCAGGGCAGCCACCGATGGGCGCTGCTTTGCCGCGCTTGTATCGGACATCCGCAGCGCGCTTGATACGCTGCACACCCAGACCCGCAGCCGCGCTGCCGCAGACATCACGAAAGGCCAAGAGAAACCATGACCGGGGACAACAAGAACTTCCTGCTCGCCATCGTGATGTCAGCCATGATCATTTTCGGCTGGCAGTATTTTTACGCAGGGCCACAGCAGGAAGCCCTCAAGCAGCAAATGCTTGCCCAGCAGGCTCAGCAGGCCCAGCAGGCCGAACAGGCAGCCCCGGCGACAGGCGGCAACGCCAACGCACCAGCGGCCTTGGCTGACAATGTGATCCTGCCGCGTGATCAGGCGATTGCGGCATCCGCGCGCGTGGAAATCGACACGCCCAGCCTTGCCGGTTCCATCAATTTGCAGGGCGGCAGGCTGGATGATTTGCAGCTGAAAAATTACCGCGAGACGGTATCGCCTTCGAGCCCGCTCATCACGCTGTTGTCGCCATCAGCCACCAAGGAAGGCTTTTTTGCCGAAGATGGCTATGTGGCAGCCCCCGGCACAACAGCCAAGCTTCCCGATCCAAAAACAATCTGGACAGCTCCCGCCAATGCCAAGCTTACCACCACAAGCCCCGTGACGCTGACCTATGACAATGGCGAAGGGCTGGTGTTCACCAAGACCATCGCGATTGACGACAATTATCTTTTCACCATCACGCGCTCGGTTGAAAACAAGTCTGCGGCCCCGGTGGCGCTGCTCGCCTATTCGCGCCTCAAGCGCAATGGCACGCCCAAGACTGAAAACATCTATGTTTTGCATGAAGGCCTGATTGGCGTGACCGAAGGCAAGCTTTCGGAAATTGATTATGCTGACCTTAAGGAAGAAGGTGCGCTTCCGGTTGAAACGGCCTCTATCGGTGGGTGGGCCGGGTTCACGGACAAATATTGGGCTGCTGCCCTCATCCCCGCCAATGATGCCAAGGTACGCACGGGCTTTCGCTATGATGGGGCTGGTGGGCGTGACAGCTATCAGGCGGATTTCATTTCGCAGGAAGCCACCAGCATCGCCCCTGGTGGCAGTGTGACTGCGGTGGAGCGGCTGTTTGCAGGTGCCAAGGTGGTGCAGATCATCAATGGCTATCATGACGCGCTGAAGCTGGATCATTTCGATCTCATGATCGACTGGGGTTGGTTCTATTTCTTCACCAAGCCGCTGTTCTGGCTTCTGGAAATGCTCAAAGCCATGACGGGCAATTTCGGTGTCGCCATTCTCATCGCCACCGTTCTTATCAAAGCCGCCTTCTATCCGCTTGCCAACAAGTCCTATGAATCCATGAGCAAGATGAAGAAGCTGCAGCCGGAAATGGAGCGGTTGAAGACGGTTTATCCCGATGACCGCATGAAGCAGCAGCAAGAGCTGATGATTCTGTACAAGAAGGAAAAGGTCTCGCCGCTATCGGGTTGCTTGCCGATGCTGGTGCAGATCCCGGTGTTTTTCGCGCTCTATAAAGTGATCTATGTCACCATCGAAATGCGTCACGCGCCGTTCTTTGGCTGGATTCAGGATTTGTCGGCTCCCGATCCCACAAATCTTTTCACGCTGTTCGGTCTCATCGACTGGGCGCCACCCTCCTTCCTGATGCTGGGCATCTGGCCCATCGTTATGGGTGTGACAATGTGGGTGCAAATGCGCCTCAATCCGACGCCGCCTGATCCGGTTCAGGCACAGCTGTTCAACTGGATGCCCGTATTGTTCACTTTCATGCTGGCCATGTTCCCGGCAGGGCTTGTGATCTATTGGGCTTGGAACAATTCGCTCTCGATCATCCAGCAGGCAACCATCATGAAGCGGCAGGGGGTGGAGATCAATTTGCTCGGCAATATCCGCGATAGCTTGCCCTTCTTGAAAAAAGCAAAGAGCTGACGTGGCAGAGGATTTCACGCCGGAAGAACTGGAAGCGGGCCGACTTTTATTTGCCGGTGAGGTGAGCTTCCTCATGGGGGTCGCTAAGCTTGAACAATTGCCGCCTGCCTTTCCGGCGGAGGTTTGCTTTGCTGGGCGTTCGAATGTGGGCAAGTCATCGCTATTGAATGCCTTGACGGGACATCATGACTTGGCACGCGCCTCGAACACGCCGGGGCGTACGCGCGAGCTGAATTATTTCAAGGCTGGCAATCTCGCCATCGTGGACATGCCCGGCTATGGCTATGCCAAAGCCGAAAAGGCGCTGATCAAGAATTGGCAGAAGCTTGTCAAAAACTATCTGCAGGGCCGGCCCGCGCTGCGGCGTGCCTTTGTACTCATCGACTCACGCCACGGCATCAAATCTGCGGATTTCGAAACACTCGATATGCTGGATGAGACGGCGGTGAGCTATCAGCTGGTACTGACCAAGATGGACAAGATCCATGCGCGTGAAGCCCAAGGCGTTCTCAAAGAAACTGAAAAGGCGGTTGCCAAGCGGCCTGCTGCCCATCCGCGCGTTCACCTGACCTCATCCGAGAAGGGTGATGGCATTGCAGAGCTTCGTGCCGAGCTTGCGCTGTTTGTGCCGGTCTGATCTGCGACCAATATCCTTAGCCGCGATGCTTCTGCGCGAGCTTCAATATGCTGGTCGACATTTTGTTGAACATGCGAACAGATTTATCTGACAGCCGCAGAATTTTGCGGCGTCCATCTTCTGGATCATCGGCAAGTTTCAGCCAACCCTGCTTGGTCAACTTCTTCAAACGGCCATGGGCTGTGGCGGGAGAGCCGAAGGCCTCGTTGCCGATGATGTCGCCCACAATCAATATCTCATCACTGGTCTGGGCGTCACCCACGCGGCTCAAAATCTCAAGCGACAATGAGTCTAACACCGCAGCGCCTGCATCGCTCTCAGCCGCGCGCATGTTCGCTTTCATGCGAAAAACAAAATCGTTCAGCTCACTCATTGCCTGTTTCCTGACTTTTGAAATCAAACGGTGCCAGTTATCGCGCAACTTCTATTTATAGAAGTGATGGTGTATTTATCTAAGTAAGACCATCTCAAGCGCTTGAATCTTTATAACCCATCGCATGATCTTGCTGCAAGAAGATCCTTGCGATGGTTAAAGCGAATGGAATGTACTTATAAAAATTTTCATGGAATACAACATGATCCCAGACGGCAGACAAAGTGAACGCGCTTTGCTCATTCAACGCGGTACGCTACGAATGTGGCGTAATCTTGGTCATGCATCGGTTTGTGAATTGACGCTAGCAAGCGGCAGGCGTGCCGATGTGGTGAGTATTGATGCGGCAAATCGTATTTTTATTTCTGAAATCAAATCATCATCTGCAGATTTTTTGAGCGACCGTAAATGGCCCGACTATCTTGAATGGTGTGATGGCTTTTATTTTGCCATCGACACCAACACGCCGGAGCATCTCATTCCGCAATCTGCCGGAATTGTGGTGGCGGATGCATTTGGAGCACAGATCCTGCGCGCGCCAGAACCACGGCCAGCACTTTCACCACAACGGCGCAAGGCAATAACCTTGCGGTTCGCGCAAATTGCAGCTTGGCGATTGCACCGGCAGGATGACCCGGATGCTGGGCTTGATGATTAGGATCAGCGCGGTGCGCGCTTGGCCAGGATGCGCTGCAGGGTGCGCCGGTGCATGTTCAGGCGTCGTGCGGTTTCAGAGACATTGCGGTTGCACAGCTCAAACACGCGCTGGATATGTTCCCAGCGCACACGATCGGCTGACATGGGATTTTCTGGCAAGGCGGCGCGCTGTTCTGCCGCTTGGGCCATCAACGCACCATAGACGGCATCCGCATCAGCAGGCTTTGCCAGATAATCAATCGCACCCAGCTTCACGGCGGTGACGGCGGTGGCGATATTGCCATAGCCTGTAAGCACAATGGCGCGCGCATCAGGGCGGGCCTGATGGAGTGCTTCAATCACATCAAGGCCACTTCCGTCTCCCAGCCGCAAATCAACAACGGCAAAGGCAGGCGGTGAACGGCGCAGATTGGCAATGCCTTCGGCCACCGTTTCGGCTGCCATGACCTCAAAACCGCGTGCCTCCATGGCGCGCGCAAGCCTTGTCAGGAAGGGCTTGTCGTCATCGACCAAAAGCAGGGTCATTTCCGCGGCAGTATCGGTGGCAGTCATCGTGTCAAATCCTCTCAAGCTTCGCCCAAAATCATTACGGCGCTGCAATCTCCTGACGGGTCCAAGCCACTTGTACCACAGCGCCATGCGCCGGGGCGCGGCGATTGGCAAGGCTTACTTGCGCGCCAGAGCGTTCCAGTAGCGTCTTGGCGATGAAGAATCCAAGCCCCATGCCCTGATGTCCATCACCCGGTTCTGGCGTTTCATAGCCTTTGCGGGTGGTGACGAACGGATCGCCCAAGCGGGCATAAACCTGCTCGGAGAAGCCCGGGCCGTCATCGCGTATGGTAAGGGATACGGTGGCGGCATCCCATCGGGCTTCTACTTCCACCCTTGCATGGGCGAAATCGACCGCATTTTCCAAAAGATTGGCCAAGCCATAGGTGACAGCCGGGTTGCGGGAGAGAATGGGTTCTGGATGTTCTGGCGCGCTCGGCTGATCCACAGCGATGGCAATGCCCGCGCCGCGCAAGGGGGCGATGATCTCCTCGATCATGACGGTGAGCTTGAGCTGCTGAAACATGGTGTCAGCCTGGGCTTCGCGGTTGGAAAGGCGCGAGAGGATTTCGCGGCAGCGCATGGCTTGGCTGGTCAAAAGCTCAAGGTCTTCGGCAAAATCCTTGGCATTGGGCAATTCGCGCTGAAGCTCTTTGGCCACGAGCGCGATGGTGGCAAGTGGCGTTCCCAGCTCATGGGCGGCGGCGGCGGCAAGGCCATCCAGCGCGGAAAGCTGCTGTTCGCGGGCCAGCACCATTTCGGTGGCAATCAGCGCATCCTGCATCTGGCGGGCTTCGAGCGCGATGCGGCCGGCATAAAGTGCGCTGAAGATGGTGCCCGATAAAAGGGCGGCCCAAAGGCCTGCCACATATAAGGGCGGCACAACGAGGGTTCCGGGTGGTGACCAAGGCAAAGGCAGGTGGAACACCACAAGCAGGCTGGCCAGCCCCAAGGAGAGGGCGGCTAGCGCCAAGGTGGCCTGGCGCGGCAGGCTTGTGGCGGAAATGGTGACCGGGACGAGGAACAGGAAGGCAAAGGGGTTCTGCAAGCCGCCCGTCAGGCCCAGAAGGCTTGCCAGCTGTAGAATATCGTAACCCAAGAGGAAGGCAGCCGCCCGGGTGGAAAGCCGATGGGTGGGGCTCCAGCGCCAGCTCAGGAAGATATTCAGCCAGGCTGAAAGCACGATGGCCAATAGGCAAGCCCCAAGAGGCAGTTCAAAGCCAAGCCCGAAGCGCACCGCCAGCACGGCACCGGTTTGCCCGATCACCGCCACCCAGCGCAGCCTGATGAGGGTTTGCAACCGCAAACCGGGAGCCCCGCCGAGCACAAGTTCCGCCATGGTCTGATGTTCTTTCACATTGTCTAAGCAGATGTTTACCAAAGCCTGCGGCTCTAGGAAGCCCCCGTCTGCTTTCTGGTATGTTTGTTGCATAGGGTTGCAGCAGGCTGAAACACCCCAAACGCCGCTTTGGGCGGATAAGCAAAAGGTCACGTTGCCGCTGGGCTCGGCTACTGTTAGCCTTGCGGCAGATGATCCGGGGTGCCCGCCTTGCTGGGGGCCTGGGATGGGAAAGGGGCATCGGCTTGCTGTATCAATTGTTCGAGTTCAATCACGCGGCCATGGCCCCCATGCGGGCCGCTGCGGATGCGGGACGCGTTTTCTGGACCAATCCCGGCAATCCCTTGGCTTCGACCTATTTTGGTCGTTCGCTGGCCGCCTCGCTCAATCTTTTTGAGCGGCTGACCCGGCGCTATGCCAAGCCTGATTTCGGCATTACCAGCACTGTCTCGCAAGGCCGCAGCATTGCGGTGCGCGAAGAGATTGTGGCGCAGTTTGCCTTTTGCGACCTGCTGCATTTTGCCAAGGAACCGGCTAAGCGCAAAAGAACTGAGCCTAAATTGCTGATCGTTGCTCCCATGTCGGGCCATTATGCAACGCTGTTGCGTGGCACGGTGGAGACCATGCTGCCGGATGCGGATGTCTACATCACCGACTGGCATGATGCGCGCAAGGTGCCCTTGGCGGATGGTCGCTTCGGGCTGGATGATTACATCGACTATGTCATCACCATGCTACAGCTTCTGGGGCCGGGCACGCATGTGATGGCGGTCTGTCAGCCTTCGGTGCCGGTGCTGGCGGCGGCGGCGGTGATGGCCGAAGAAAATGACCCCAGCGCACCTGCCAGCATGATCCTGATGGGCGGGCCGATTGATACGCGCCGCAATCCCACAGCCGTCAACCGCTTGGCGCAGGAGCGCGGTACGGATTGGTTCCGCAATAATGTGGTTACCCCCGTTCCCTTCCCCAATGCCGGGTTCATGCGCCAAGTCTATCCGGGCTTTTTGCAACTCACCGGCTTCATGACCATGAATCTCGATCGGCATATGAGTGCCCATCGCGAGCTTTATTGGCACCTTGTGGAAGGTGATGGAGATTCTGCCGACAAGCATCGTGAGTTCTATGATGAATATATGTCGGTGATGGATCTGACGGCTGAATTTTATCTCGAAACCGTGGATGCGGTATTTGTGCGCCATGCGTTGCCTTCAGGCACCTTCACCCATCATGGCAGGCCTGTGAACCCCGCCCATATCAAGGACACGGCTCTCATGACGATCGAGGGCGAGCGTGATGATATTTCCGGTGTGGGCCAGACAGAAGCGGCCCATGATCTGTGCTGCGGACTGGATGCGGCCAAGAAGCTCCATCATTTACAGATGGGGGTTGGTCATTATGGCGTGTTCAATGGCTCGCGTTTCCGCAATGAAATCGCGCCGAAGATCCGTGGGTTCATGCAGGCCCATAGCCGCAAGGCTTGATTTTGCGTCGTCTTTTCAAGGTGACAGCCCCCCAGCCCCAAACGGCTTGTCTTGTCGTTGAGGGCCGCGAAGTCCCCGTGCGGTTTCGAGAAAATGCGCGCGCGCGGCGTATCATCATGCGGTTTGACAAGGGTGGGGAGGGACTCATCCTCACCGTACCGCGGCGCACGCCGCGTTCTCGCGCCCTTTCTTTTGCCCAAAGCCAGATCGGTTGGATTGCTGAACGCCTGACGCGGCAACCGGCGCGGCGCGAATTTGCCGAGGGTGTTTGCTTTCCTTTCCGCGGCAATGTGATTGAAATTGCGCGCCTGCCGGGGCTGCGGGCGGTGACGCGGTTAGAGGGCACAAAATTGCTGGTAGGTGGCGCACCAGCGCATGTGGCGCGGCGCACGCGGGAATGGCTGAAAAGACAAGCCAAGAGCGAATTGCAGCGGGCTTCGGATGAATATGCCCAAAAAATGGGCGTGCGTTATTCACGCCTGACTTTGCGCGATACGCAAAGCCGCTGGGGTTCGTGTTCGGCAAGCGGGGCGCTTTCCTATTCTTGGCGGCTCATTCTGGCACCGCATGAAGTGCTTGATTATGTGTGCGCGCACGAAGTGGCGCATTTGAAACAGATGAATCATGGGCCGAAATTTTGGGCTCTGGTGGCCGCCCACTGCCCGCATATGGAACAAGCACGAGATTGGTTGAAGAAAGACGGCACACATCTGCATCTGATCGGGGTGACCTGATTTCAGCGTTCCAGATCGTTCCACCAGTCCATCAGATTGCGCGGGCGGTCTTGCGACTGCTGTGGCAAAGGCACCTGCCGGAATAACTGCTGGAACAGGTTAAACAAGCCATCGCGCGGCACATTGGCCATGCCATCTTCGATGGGTTCACCCGGTAGCGGCCTCCATGCAAGGCCCTGATGGGCCGGTGCCATCAGATCTTTCCAGATTTGGGCTGGAAGCCCACCGCCAGTTACGCGCTTGGTGGGTGAGTTGTCATCATTGCCGGTCCAGACCGTGAGCACATAATAGGACGAATAGCCGATGAACCAGGCATCGCGGTAATTCTGGCTCGTGCCTGTTTTGCCAGCAATATCAACACCCGGAATGGCCGCGCGCGTGCCGGTGCCGGAAGTGATGACTTCGCGCAGCATGAAGTTCATAGCACCGGCATCTGCACTCGACATAACCTGGCCAATGCCACTGCCGCGACGTTCATAAAGCAGCGTACCATCAGCCGTGGTGATGCGCTTGACGATATGGGGAACAACGCCGGTGCCACCATTGGCGAAGGTGGCGAAGGCGGATGTCATTTCAAGTGGTGTGACCTCTGAGGTGCCCAGCGCAATCGAGGCATTGGCGGCAAGTTCTGCATGGATGCCAAGGCGGCGAGCGGTGGCGATGATGTTTTTCGGCCCCGTTTTGACCGCAAGCTTGGCGGCCACCGTGTTGAGTGATTTCGACAGGGCCAAAGTCAACGTGACCGGACCCAGATATTCGCGCTTGTAGTTTTCTGGTTGCCATTTGCCGATACGCACAGGCTCGTCGATCTCGGTGGAATGAGGCGTCATGCCTTGTTCGATGGCAGTGAGATAGACAAAGGGCTTGAAAGCGGAACCGGGCTGGCGGCGAGCCTTGGTGATGCGATTGAATTGGCTTTTGGTATAATTACGCCCGCCGACCAAGGCCACCACTTCACCGCGCATGTTGAGCATGACAGCGGCGGCTTGCGAGACACCGAGCTTGTCTGCATCTTTGTCGATCCGTGCGCTCAGCGATGCTTGAGCCAGCGTTTGGAGGCGGCGATCGATGGTGGTTTCCACCACAATGGATTGGTCGAATTTGCCGATCAGATCGGGCAATTGCTCCATCACCCAATCCACAATGTAGAGGCTGGCCGGTGAATCCTGGCGCGGCTTGGCTTCGGCAGGTGAATTCAGCGCCATTTCAGCTTCCGCTGCCGAGATCACCTGCGTTTCGCGCATGTCGTTGATGACTTCGGCAGCGCGCGCGGCATTTTCGGCAGGCCGGGTTAGTGGGTTGAGATTGGTGGGGGCTTTGAGCACGGCGGCAAGGGAGGCGGCTTCGGCAATGGTCAGCTCACGCGCCGAATGGCCGAAATATTTCATGGCAGCTTTTTCGATGCCCGTTGCACCGGAGCCATAATAAACACGGTTGAGATAAAGCTGGAGGATTTCATCCTTGCTGTATTTGGCCTCCAGCCATAGGGCCAGCACCACTTCGTGCAGCTTGCGCTCATAAGTGCGATCGTGATCCAGAAACAGGTTCTTAGCGAGTTGCTGAGTGATGGTGGACCCGCCCTCGACAATGCGGCCGGCACGAATATTGGCCAGAGCCGCCCGCGCAAGGCCCTGCAAATCAATGCCGAAATGCGAGCGGAAGCGGCGGTCTTCCACCGCGATCACGGCATCGGGCACATAATCGGGTAGCTCATCGAGGCGCACATCGTCGCCGAAGAAAGCACCGCGCTCGGCGAGTAATTGTCCATCACTGGCCAGAAGCACGGCACCGGGCTCGCGTTCGGGCAATTTGAACACGTATCTCTGTGCCAATGACAGCCAGACATAAACGCTAAGCACGGCGAAGCCGATGAGGCTCCATAGGCAGAGCGTGAGGATCCACGAGAACCAGCGGAAGCGGCGGCGAGGCTTTTTCTCGCGCCAGCGCTTGGCCTCAGGCTCGCTGATGAGCCGAGGTTCGCGCCTTTCCATCGGGCGCTGTGATTTGCGGAACCAGCCCATGACAAACCTTATCCTGACAGATCAGGCAGACAGCTTGAAATCAACAATGGCCTCAAGATCAAACGTCGAGATTGGCCACCGCCAGCGCGTTTTCCTTGATGAAGTCGCGGCGCGGTTCCACCACATCACCCATCAGCTTGGTGAACAGATCATCGGCCTGATCCAGTTCCTTCACGTGAACCTTCAACAGCGAGCGCACATTCACATCAAGGGTCGTTTCCCACAGCTGCTCAGGGTTCATTTCCCCAAGGCCTTTATAGCGTTGCATGCTGACGCCCTTGCGGCCGGCGGCGAACACCGCTTCTAAAAGCTCAAGCGGGGAATGGATTTCGAAGTCGGCATCCTTGCGGCGAAGTTTAGCTTTTTGGGCATAGACCTCATGCAAATGGGCAGCCTTGCGGGCCAGCCTTATGGCATCAGCTGAATGAAGCAAGCGCGCATCCAGGTTCCAGCTTTCGGTTACACCGCGCACTTCACGGGTCAAGGTCAGGCCGCCATCGGTGGAGGGATAGCCTTTCCACCCACGCTCGGTTTCTTCAGAAATGCCATCGAGCCTTGTGGCAATATCATTGGCGGCTGATTGGGCGCGGGTCCCATCGGCCATGATGTCCGGGTTGAGCACACCTGCGATTGCTGCCTGCTCAATGACCGAACGTGAATAGCGCGAATGCAAGGCATCAATGGCGGCACGCACGCTGAGGGCTTCTTCGACAATGGCACGCAGATCAGCGCCAGAGCGTTCCTCGCCATTGGCCAAGGTGAGCACGGTGTCATCTAGCCCTGCGGCAATGAGATAATCCTCCAGCGCCGGACCATCTTTGAGATATTGCTCGGAAGAACCGCGCTTGACCTTATAGAGTGGTGGTTGGGCGATATAGAGATAGCCGCGCTCGATCAGTTCCGGCATCTGGCGATAGAAGAAGGTGAGCAACAAGGTGCGGATATGGGCACCATCCACGTCGGCGTCGGTCATGATGATGATTTTGTGGTAACGCAGCTTGTCGATCTTGAAGCCATATTCTGGATCACGCCCGATGCCGGTGCCGAGGGCGGTGATGAGGGTTCCGATTTCCTGCGAGCCCAGCATTTTGTCGAAACGCGCGCGTTCCACGTTCAAGATCTTGCCGCGCAATGGCAGCACCGCCTGATTTTCACGATTGCGCGCCTGCTTGGCCGAACCTCCGGCGGAATCGCCTTCGACGATGAAAAGTTCCGCCTTGGAAGCATCACGCTCCTGGCAATCGGCAAGCTTGCCGGGAAGCGATGCCATATCCAAGGCACCTTTGCGGCGGGTCAACTCGCGCGCTTTGCGGGCGGCTTCACGCGCGGCAGCTGCTTCCACCACCTTGGCCAAAATGGCCTTGGCTTCAGCGGGGTGTTCTTCAAACCACGAGCCCAATTCCGCGTTTACCGCATTTTCAACAACAGGGCGCACTTCGGAGGAAACGAGCTTGTCTTTGGTTTGCGATGAGAATTTTGGATCGGGAACCTTCACCGACAAAACGCAGGTCAGGCCTTCGCGCGCGTCTTCACCCGTGATGGCCACTTTTTCCTTCTTGGCCACACCAGAGCTGCCGGCATAGGTGTTCACCACGCGCGTGAGAGCGGCGCGGAAGCCTGCCAAATGCGTGCCACCATCGCGCTGGGGGATGTTGTTGGTGAAGCACAGAACCGTTTCGTGATAGCTGTCATTCCACCACAGGGCACATTCCACCGTGATGCCGTCTTTTTCGGTCTTCATGGTGATGGGGGCCGCCACAGCGGCTGTCTTGGCGCGGTCGAGATAACGCACGAAGGCTTCAATGCCGCCATCGTAACGCAGCACAATGGATTTAGGCTCCACACCACGCAAATCCGACAGGGTGATGGTGACGCCGGAATTGAGGAACGCCAATTCGCGCAAACGATGTTCCAACGTGGCGTAATCAAACTCAACCTGCGTGAAGGTTTCGGTGGAGGGAAGGAAGGTCACTTCGGTTCCCTTGCGATCACCTTGCGGGCCGGCAATCTTCAAAGGCGCAACGGGATCGCCATGCCGGAAACTCATCGACCATTCATGGCCACCACGGAAAATGCGCAAAGTGAGCAATGATGACAGCGCGTTGACGACGGAAACGCCCACGCCATGCAAACCACCGGAGACCTTGTAAGAATTCTGGTCGAATTTGCCGCCAGCATGAAGCTGCGTCATGATGACTTCGGCCGCCGACACACCTTCGCTGGGGTGGATGTCGGTGGGAATGCCGCGGCCATTGTCGGAGACGGTGACGGAACCATCGGCATTGAGCGTGACCCCAACCGTGTCGCACCATCCGGCAAGGGCTTCGTCAATGGCGTTATCGACGACCTCATAGACCATGTGATGGAGCCCTGAGCCATCGTCGGTGTCGCCGATATACATGCCGGGGCGTTTGCGTACGGCATCAAGGCCTTTCAGTACCTTGATGCTGTCGGCATCATAATCGCCCGCGTTCTCGGCTTTACGTTCGTCGTTCATTGCCTCTCCTCAGGAACCATGCACCGCAATGGCACCATGGTTCACGTCATAGATTGTGGCACCCGGCCCTGCGCCCTCGAAGAGGGAGCGGTCGGTGCCTGTCATCCAAACCTGCCCGCCAAGCCCTTCAAGCTCGCCATACAGGCCATGCCTGCGACCCGCATCCAAATGGGCCGCCACTTCATCCAACAGCAGGATGGGGGCAAGCCCGCCAAACCCTGCCTTGACCGCACGCGCATGGGCCAGAACGATGCCGATCAGCAGCGCTTTTTGCTCACCCGTGGAGCACAGGCGCGCGGGCATGTCCTTGGGCCCGTGGGTTACGGACAGATCACTGCGGTGGGGGCCGATCAGGGTGCGTCCGGCACCGGCATCAGCACGCCGCGAATCATGCAACATCTTACGATATTGATCCTCTGCCTGCACGGCTGGCATGGCCAAAATCAGGCTTTCCACTTCACCTTCACATGTAAGCATGACCCACGGAAAATGCGACGGTTTTCCGCCCGATTCTGTGGGTTTTCCAGCATAGCCGCGCAGGGTGTCGATGGCGGCCAGACGGGCTGCGGCGACGGCCACGCCACGGGCGGCCAGCTCAACCTCCAGCCCGGATAGCCAGCTTGCATCCGCATGCGGTTCGGCGAGCAATCGGTTGCGCTCGCGCATGGCTTTTTCGAAGCCCAAAACGCGGGTGGAATGGTCGGGGTCAAAGGCCAGCACCAGCCGGTCGAGAAAACGGCGGCGGTCGGATGCGGGACCGGCAAAAAGCCGGTCCATGGCCGGTGTCAGCCAGAGAATGCGAGTATGATGGCCAAGGGAACCGGAGCCCTTCTGGGCCAGCCCATCCACGGTCACCTGGCGGCCCGCCGCCTCACCGGTTCCATCGCTGAGGCTGTAGGCGGTGCCGAGCTTCACGGGGCCGGTGGCGGCCTCCAGCTCAGCGGCGACCGCCCAGCCTGCATCACCTTGCCGCACCAACTCGTCGAAAGGGGCCCCGCGCAAGCCCCGCCCGGGGGCAAGAAGGGAGACGGCTTCGAGCAAGTTGGTTTTGCCCGCCCCGTTGGGGCCGGTGAGCACCACAGAGCCAGCCCCGGTATCGAGCCGAAGCTGCGCGTAATTGCGGAAGCCCGTGAGGGTGATGCGGTTGACGGCGAGCGTGGCGGTCACACCCGCATAGGCATCAGCACATAGAGCGCTGACATGTCATCGCCATCGCGCAGGATGGTGGGGGAACCTGCATCCGCAAAATGGAAGCTGGCGGTGGCGCCTTTGAACTGTGCCGTCACATCCAAAAGATAGCGCGAGTTGAAGCCGATATCGATGGGATCGGAGGCATAGCTGGCCGCCACTTCTTCTTCCGCGGAGCCTGAATCAGGGTTGTTGACGGTGAGGGTTACCTTGTCATGGCTGATATTCAGCTTCACCGCACGGCCCTTTTCGTTGGAAATCGTGGAAACACGGTCCACGGCTTGGGCAAAAAGGCGCGTATCGACTTCCATTTTGCGGTCATTGCCGCGCGGGATGACACGCTCATAATCGGGGAAGGTGCCGTCGATGAGTTTGGAAGTGAGTGTCAGAGCACCCACCGTGAAGCGGATTTTGGCCGAAGAAAGGGCCACTTCAATATCGCCATCGGCATCTTCGATGAGCTTCATGAGTTCAAGCACGGTTTTGCGCGGCACGATGATGCCGGGCATGCCCTTGGCACCTTCCGGGCGTGGCAACTGAACCTGGGCCAAACGGTGACCGTCGGTGGCGACCGCGCGCAAAAGCGGGCCTTCGGGTGTTGTCACATCATGCAGATAGATGCCGTTCAGATAATAGCGGGTTTCTTCCGTCGAGATCGCAAAGCGCGTCTTTTCGATGAGCATTTTCAGCTCATGGGCCGACAGGTGGAAACGATGCGTCATTTCACCGGCGGCAAGATCGGGGAAATCCTGCGGCGGCAGCGATTGCAAAGCAAAGCGTGAGCGGCCAGCGAAAATGGAAAGGCGGTTTTCATCCGCCTGCTCGATTTCCAACTGCGCGCCGTCGGGAAGCTTTCTCACAATGTCATACATGATATGGGCCGAAGCCGTGGTGGAACCCTCTTGGCTCACATCGGCAGCCACTTCCTCCACCACCTCAATATCGAGATCAGTGGCGGTTAGACGCAGCTTTCCGGCAGTTGCCTCCACCAGCACATTGGACAGGATTGGAATGGTATTGCGGCGCTCGACCACCGATTGCACGTGGTTCAAGGATTTCAGAAACGCCGAACGTTCGATCGTCACACGCATGGATCGCCTTCCTTACCCGGTCACTTGGCCCCCAAGCTCAGGGGGGCCTGCGACAGTGGCGGGAAAGTGGCATTTTTGCAAGCCTTTGCGGGCCTAAATCTCAGGCTGGGGGCTGCTGTTCCACAAGCTTGATGAGGAGAGCCACTTCGCGGGCGAGCTTGTCGTCGGTCTTGAGCATGTCCTCGATCTTGCGAACGGCATGCAGCACGGTGGAATGGTCCCGCCCACCAAAGCGGCGGCCGATTTCGGGCAGCGACCGGGGGGTCAATTTCTTGGCCAGATACATGCCAATCTGGCGGGGGCGCACAATGGTGCGGGCGCGGCGCGGTGACAGCAGATCGGTGCGCGCAACGTTATAATGGCGGCCGACAATCTTCAGGATGTCATCAATGCGGATGCGGGCACCATCAGCCTGGGGCTGGGCAAGATCACGTAGCGCCATGGAGGCCAAATCCACCGTCATGGGTGCCCGGGTCAACTGCTGGCTGGCGATGATGCGGTTTAAGGCGCCTTCGATCTCACGCCCACCCCCGGTGATGCGGGAGGCAATGAAATCAATCACATCCTCGCCCACAATGAGGGATGGATCGCGCCGGCGCACGTCGCCAAGGCGGGTTTCGATAATGGCCCGGCGAAGTTCAAGCTCTGGCAGGCCCACATCCACCACAAGACCACCAGCCAAGCGCGAGCGCATGCGCTGATCGATGCTTTCGAGCTGGGCGGGGGGCACGTCGGCGGCAATCACCACCTGGCGCTTGGCATCCACCAACGAATTGAAAGTATGGCAGAATTCCTGCTGCATGGTTTTGCCCTGCAGGAACTGGAAATCATCGATCAAAAGCACATCGATCGACTGGAAAAAGTCTTTGAAGGAAATGACATCACGGGCGCGAAGGGCCGTGATGAAATGGTACATGAAGCGTTCTGCGGTAATGAAAAGCACCTTGCGCTCCGGATTCTGCTGGCGGATGCGCCAAGAAATCGCGTTGAGCATATGGGTTTTGCCAAGGCCTGCGGCGGAATGGATGAAAAGCGGGTTGAAGCTTAAAGGTTCACCCGGCTGAGCATCGGCCACGCGCATGGCAGCGGCATGGGCCAGCGCATTGGAGCGGCCGAGCAGGAAATTCTCGAAGGTGAGTGAATGATCGAGCGGCGAGCCGCGATCATGGCCAGCCGGCTGAGCCTGAATGGCCGGGCGCGATGAGATGTCGGCGGCCACGCGCGTGGCGGCAGGCTGCGCTTCGGCGGGTTCACGGCGTTCGGTTTCAGCTTGAGGGCGCACGGGCAGGCCGCGGCTGCGGACCCGGATCGCAACGCCATCCAAAGCGCCGAATTCGGTTTCGGAAATCTTTTGCAAGCGCGCGGCGTAATGCGACTCGATCCAATTCTTGAGGAAGCGGGTTGGCACGGAAACTGCCAACTGACGGTCTTGGCACTCTTCGGCTTCCATGCGGGCAAACCAGCTTGAATACAGGTCTTCGCCAAGCTCGGCGCGCAAACGGGCCGCGATACGGTCCCAGCTTTGCTTCAAATTCTGCGCCGACTTCATGCTCATGCTTGTCTCCAACTTTTGTTCCGCACCGGCAGTTTGGACGCGCAGAAAGCCGATGACGCTTCCACAGCGGAAAGTCGCCCTTGGCCTTTATCCATGCTTGCCGCTGTTGCAATGCCCGCAAATTTACCTTCCGGACTTATGGCCCAGAATGAACGCCAGCACTGCCGAAGAATTTACCCGCCCCGCTTACTCACCATTGGCCAGAAGATTGAAACCCTCGGCCAGCTTTCTCATGTATTCCTGCCCAGCATTGCCCCGGTGAACTTTGACGAAATTGTCTGATCCACACTTATTGCTTGGCACATCACAAGATTGATCTTGAGCTATTCTTGAAACCTTAAGAACAACACGCCTTGCGATGGGTGGACGTTACACGAACGGCTTCGCGATTGAAAAGAGGAATGGCGCGCTCTGTCCGTACACGGAAGATCAAAATTGGGTGGTAGATGCCAGCCACTTGCAGGCGGCTACCCGCAAGTCGTTGACTCGCCACTGTGAATCTCGCGCCAAGCCTTTGCGTCATTTCAGCAACAGTTTTGCTTCGATTGGTTAACGAGGGACGGGCCGGGCGGCGCGGTTGCGCCCAAACCGGGGAAGCACCGGGGTCTGCTCGCTAACTATCTGAAATAATTGATGTTTTTTTGCGCGCTGTCAGCTCTAGAAGTTAGAAGCAACTGGCCAAAAATAAACGCGCCGCAGGGGGGCCTGCGGCGCGTTCAGAAACAAAAAAGTTCAAATCGGGTAAGATCAGCCAGCGACGGCGCGCACCCGCTTGGTCAGGCGCGCCACTTTGCGCGAAGCGGCATTCTTGTGCAGAACACCCTTCTGGGCACCACGCATAATTTCCGGCTGAGCGGCCTTCAGCGCCACTTCTGCGGCGGCCTTGTCACCCTTGGCGAGTGCTTCTTCAACATTGCGCAGGAATGAGCGCACGCGGCTCTTGCGGGCCTGGTTGATGAGCATGCGACGCGCGGAAACGCGGGTGGCTTTCTTTGCCGAGCTGGTATTGGCCATCGATGAAACTGCCTGATCCGAGGTTTACGGGCAAAAGCCCATGCGACGGCCC
>CAJBCQ010000033.1 GCA_903951595.1 uncultured Hyphomicrobiales bacterium
GTCGCCAAAAAGGCAGCCGCCAAAAAGGCGCCCGCCAAGGCAAAACCTGCCAAAGCCGTCAAGGCTGCTTCACCCAGCGTGCTGGATCTCGTTCTGGCCTGTTTGGAGGATGCCAAGGCCGAAAGCGTCGTTGCCCTGACATTGGATGCCAAAAGTGCCTTGGCCGATGAAATGGTGATCGCGTCCGGCCGTTCCAACCGCCATGTCGCGGCCATTGCCGATCAATTGGTAGAAAAGCTCAAAACGGCAGGCCACAAGAATATCCGCGTCGAAGGCCTGCCCCAATGCGACTGGGTGCTGGTGGATTCAGGCCCCGTCATCATCCACCTATTCCGCCCGGAAGTTCGCACTTTCTACAATCTGGAAAAGCTCTGGTCGGCCAATGCGCCCGACGAGCCAACCGGCGCGGCCTGATCTTTGCGGATCGCCATTCACGCCGTCGGGCGCCTGAAGGCGGGGCCGGAAAAGGAGCTGGCGGGTGAATATCTGGCCCGCGCGGCAGGGCTTGCCCGCACTGCCGGCATCAAATCGGTGACGGTGAGCGAATATCCCGAATCAACCGCCGCCACGGCTTTGCTGCGCCAAGCCGATGAAGCTGGCCGCCTGCTCGCAGGGCTTGATGGGCGTGCGGTCGTGATCGCATTGGATGAGCGTGGGCGCGAGATGACAAGCCCGCAATGGGCTGCTGAAATCGCCCGCCACCGCGATAGCGGCATTCAGGATTTTGTACTGCTGATCGGGGGGCCGGATGGTCACGGCCAGGCGGTGGCCGCGCGGGCCGATATGCAGCTGGCTTTCGGCAAACTCACTTGGCCGCACCGTCTTATGCGGATTTTGCTGGCCGAACAGATTTACCGTGCGCTGACAATCTTGCTCAACCACCCCTATCACCGCGCCTGAGGCTAAGCCTGCCGCTTTCCTTTCCATCCCGCAGGAATACGGGGCACTTGCGCTTGTGCTGGCAGGCCCGGTGCCGCTATTATGCCAGCAGCGTTTTGGCGCAAGGCCAGGGCTGGCCATCTCTTGAAGGGTTCCCGATTCATGCGAAACGAGTATCTGCGTTCCGTTAGCTTGCTGGCAGCTGGTGCGCTGGCAGCAACCGTGTTCTGGCAAAGCTTTGATGGCGCAGTGGCCGCCAATACCGACACCTACAAGCAGCTCAACCTGTTCGGTGATGTGTTCGACCGCGTGCGCGCGGATTATGTCGAAGTGCCCGATGACGAGCAGCTCGTGGACAGTGCCATCAACGGCATGCTCGCCGGCCTTGACCCGCATTCAAGCTTCATGAACGCCAAACGCTTCCAAGACATGCAGGTTCAAACCCGCGGCGAGTTCGGCGGGCTTGGCATTGAAGTCACCATGGAAAATCAGGTGGTCAAGGTCGTCTCCCCCATCGACGATACCCCCGCCTCCAAGGCTGGCGTCCAAGCAGGCGACCTGATCGTCGAGATCGACGGCACGCAGGTTCAGGGCCTATCACTCAACGAAGCCGTGGACATGATGCGCGGCAAGGTCAACACGCCCATCACCCTCACCATCGTGCGCCAAGGCAAGCCAGAACCCTTTGAAATCAAGCTGGTTCGCGATGTCATCCGCATCAAATCCGTGAAGTTCGAAGTGCAGGATGGCGATATCGGCTATATCCGCATCTCCTCCTTCAACGAGCAGACCCAGGAAGGCCTTGATGCCGCCATTGCCGCCATCAAGGCGCAACTGGGCGACAAGCTCAAAGGCTATATCCTCGACATGCGTAACAATCCCGGCGGGCTTCTCGATCAGGCGATTACGGTGTCCGATACATTCCTGGAACGCGGCGAAGTGGTTTCCACCCGAGGCCGCAACCCGGATGAAAGCCAGCGTTATAATTCCCAACCCGGCGATACATCCGATGGCATGCCAGTGGTCGTTCTCATCAATGGTGGCTCGGCTTCGGCTTCCGAAATCGTGGCCGGTGCCATTCAGGATCACAAGCGTGGCAAGCTCATTGGCACACGTACATTCGGCAAGGGTTCGGTCCAGACCATCATTCCCCTCGGCGGCCAAGGTGCCCTGCGCCTGACCACCGCGCGCTATTACACCCCGGCCGGACGCTCCATACAAGCCAAGGGCATCGACCCGGATTTCCTCATCGAACAGGACGTACCGGAAGACCTGAAAGGCACCACTGCACGCCCCACGGGTGGCGAGGCAAGCTTACGCGGGCATTTGAAAAATGAAGGCGGTGGCGATGAAGGTGGCGGTTCTTCCGCCTATGTCCCCGAGGACAAGGCCAAAGACAAACAGCTCATCGCGGCAATGGCCCTGCTGCGCGGCCAGCCCATTGATGCCTTCGTGACCAAGTCCAAGGCCGAGGCACCAGCAGCCGCAACACCCAGCGCCAACTGAGCCAAAGGCCACTTACACGCAAAAGTAAAAAGGACGCCCTTGAGGCGTCCTTTTTGTTGCAAAGACCGCTATGATCGCACGCATGCGATTCGCCAATAGGAACCCCGCACTGTGAGCCTTACCGACGAGGAACTGCGGCGGCCTTTGCGCCCTCGGCCCAGGCTTGCAGCACTCCGGGCGCTGAAACTGCGCCCCGTGACATGGGTTTTCACCCTGGTCATCGCGCTGGCCGTGGCGGGTGTCACCTATGTCGTACGCTCAGGCGATCCACTGGATGGGGAGCCTGTGGTGCGTATGAAAGTGCCGCCGATGGATGTGGTCGCGGCCCCGAAACCACCTCCCCCGGCCCCGGCTGAGCCGGTGGAGGAAGCCCCTTCCGGCTCCGATGAGATCGATCTGACGCAAGATCCGGGCGCGGTGGAAGGCGGGCTTGAAATGGCCCAGAGCCTTGTCACAGCCCCCGCCCCCGGCATGACGGAAAAAGGCCCCAATGGCCCCATCCCGCGCATTGCCAGCGATGGCAGAACCCCCGCAAATGTCTATGCCCGCCCACCAGACCCAGCCGTTCTGGAATCCAACCTGCCCCGCATTGCCCTCGTGCTGGGCGGCATGGGGCTCAATGACGCCCTGACCCGCCGCGCCATTGGCTTGCCGGGCGAGATCACGCTGGCCTTCGCGCCTTATGGCAAGAACGCCAAAGACCTCGCCGCCGCCGCCCGCGCCGAGGGCCATGAACTCATGCTGCAACTGCCCATGGAACCCTTTGGCTTTCCCGCCGCTGATCCCGGCCCCCGCACGCTGCGCGCAGGTGAGGCCGCATCCAGCAATATGGATGACCTGATGTGGCATTTTTCGCGCTTTCCAGGCTATTTCGGCATTGTGAACTATCTAGGCGCAAGCTTCTTGGCCGACAAATCAGCCGCTGGCCCCGTCTTTGCCGAAGCCGCAGGTCGCGGCCTTTTCTGGCTGGATGATGGCAGCGTGAAGCGCTCCTCGGCCATGACGCTGGGGCCGCAACTGGGCCTGACCGTCCGCCAAGCTTCCATGAATATCGACGCGCGCACCCGCGACGCGGTCAAGGCCAAGCTTGCGGAATTAGAAACACTCGCCCTTGAAGGCGGCATTGCAGTGGGCACCGGCACCGGGTTAGATGTGACCATGGATGCCGTGGAACATTGGGCCAAGGGCCTTGCTGACCGCGGTTTTTTGCTGGTGCCTGTGAGCGCGGCTTACCGCTTTGAGCCTGCCGTGGGAACCGCTCCGCTGGAGTGAGCATGGATATTGAAAAGATGGGCTACCGGCCTTGTGTCGGCATCATGCTGTTAAACGCGCAAGGACAAGTCTGGCTGGGCCGCCGCTTTGATAAGCCCAATGATGAAGGTGTGGGCCAATGGTGGCAAATGCCGCAAGGCGGCATTGACGAAAACGAAGACCCCGCCGCTGCCGCGATACGCGAGCTTGCCGAGGAAACCCACGTGACCCAAGCCTCCATCATCGCCGAGGCACCCGATTGGTATCACTATGATCTTCCCCCCCATCTTTTGGGAAAAAGCTGGGGCGGGCGCTATCGCGGCCAGAAGCAGCGTTGGTTCGCCATGCGCTTTGAAGGCAAAGACAGCGACATCCATCTCGCCCCGCCCCCAGGCCAAGGGCTGGAGCAGGAATTCGATGCCTGGCGTTGGGCGCCGATGGATGAAGTGGCCGATCTCATCGTGCCCTTCAAGCGCGAGGTCTATGCACAGGTCATCGCCGCTTTCCGTAATCTGGCACCCTGACACCATGCGTTTTGCCCATGTGATTTTCGATTGCGATGGCGTGTTGGTGGATACCGAGAAAGTTGCCACCCGCGTTCAGGGCCAGCTCTTTCGCGAATTGGGCATGGATATTTCCGATGAACGGATTGCCGAGCTGTTCACCGGCAAGGCTGCCGATTATCAAGCCCGCTGGCTTGCCGCCAACACGCCCGTAAAGCTTGATCTGGATTATGAAGCCTTGCATGGCGTTCGCATGCTGGCCGTGTTCCGCAATGAAGGCGTTGAGCTCGTGCCCGGCATCGCCCAGGCGCTGGCCTCGATTGGCGTGCCCAAGAGTGTCGCCACAAATGGGGTGCGGGAACGTGCAACATTTGCACTGACCTCAACCGGACTCATCGGCTTTTTTGATCGGCTCAATGCGGTGGAGGATGTGGCAAACCCCAAGCCTGCCCCTGATCTTTATCGCCTCGCCGCCGCCAAGGCAGGTGTGGACCCCGCCCACTGCGCGGTCGTGGAAGACAGTTCCACGGGCGTCACCGCCGCGCGCGCCGCCGGCATGACCGTCATCGGCTTTACCGGAACAGCCCATGATCCTGCCGCGGCAGCGGCCGATCTAAACGAAGCGGGCGCACATATCCTGCTAGAGGATATGCGCGCCCTGCATACGGCATTAGACTGGTTGTGACCGTTTAGAGAACGGCGGCCAGCGATTTCAAATGATCAAGCGTTTCCTGTGCCCGCGAACGCGCATCGTCCGTCTTGGCATCGGCCAAATCTTCCTCAGCGTTCTTGACAGCCTGCGCCAACTGACCCGGCTGAATATCAGCCACCGCCACGGCTTCTTCGGCCAGCACCGTCAACCCCTCGGCATTCACCTCGGCAAAGCCACCGCGCACAAAAATGCGCTCCGGTGCGCCACCGGCAGGGGTTACCACCAGCACACCGGGCTTCAATGCCGAAACCATCGGCGCATGGTTCGCCAGCACCGTGAATTCACCCTCGGCACCCGGTACCGTCACCTGCCCCACGCTTGCCGACATTAGCAGGCGGGCGGGGGAGACCAGTTCGAATTTCAGCTCAGCCATGTCGGCTCCTCAATCCTGAACCTCAAGCCGCTTCTGCGGCAAGCTTCTGGGCCTTTTCCATCGCTTCTTCGATGCTGCCCACCATGTAGAAGGCCGCTTCGGGAAGATGGTCATAGGCGCCATCGCACAGGCCCTTGAAGCCCTTGATCGTATCTTCGAGCGAAACGAGCTTGCCGGGCGAACCCGTGAACACTTCGGCCACGAAGAAGGGCTGCGACAGGAAGCGTTCGATCTTACGGGCGCGGGCAACGGCGATCTTGTCCTCTTCGGACAATTCATCCATGCCCAAAATCGCAATGATGTCCTGCAGCGCCTTGTAACGCTGAAGGATCTGCTGCACGCGGCGCGCGGTCTGGTAATGCTCGTCACCAATGATGCGGGCGTCCAACATGCGCGAGGTGGAGTCGAGCGGATCGACCGCCGGATAAATGCCCTTTTCAGCGATGGTACGCGAAAGCACCGTCGTTGCGTCCAAATGGGCAAAGGAGGTGGCCGGTGCAGGGTCCGTCAAGTCGTCGGCGGGCACGTAAATGGCCTGCACGGAAGTAATCGAGCCCTTGTTTGTCGTGGTGATGCGTTCCTGCATCTGGCCCATGTCGGTGGCAAGCGTCGGCTGATAGCCCACGGCGGAAGGAATACGGCCAAGAAGGGCCGACACTTCGGAACCGGCTTGCGTGAAGCGGAAGATGTTATCGACGAAGAACAGCACGTCCTGGCCCTGATCGCGGAAATCTTCCGCGACAGTCAGACCCGTGAGCGCCACACGTGCGCGCGCACCCGGCGGCTCATTCATCTGGCCATAAACAAGAGCAGCCTTCGACTTGCCGCCGCCGCCCTTCTCATTCACGCCCGATTCGATCATTTCATGATAAAGATCGTTGCCTTCGCGCGTGCGCTCACCAACGCCAGCAAACACCGAGTAACCACCATGGGCCTTGGCGACGTTGTTGATGAGTTCCATGATCAGCACGGTCTTGCCGACACCGGCCCCCCCGAACAGACCGATCTTGCCGCCCTTGGCGTAAGGCGCCAACAGGTCAACGACCTTGATGCCCGTCACAAGAATTTCCGCTTCCGTGGACTGCTCCACAAAGGCCGGCGCGTCCTGATGGATGGCGCGGGATTTTTTGGTCTTCATGGGGCCAGCTTCGTCAACCGGTTCACCGATGACATTCATAATGCGGCCGAGTGTTTCCACCCCCACCGGCACCGTGATGGGCGCACCCGTGTCGGTCACTTCCTGGCCGCGTACAAGGCCTTCGGAAGCGTCCATGGCGATGGTGCGGACCGTGTTCTCACCCAGATGCTGGGCCACTTCAAGAACGAGGCGATTGCCGCCATTGGTGGTTTCCAGCGCGTTCAAAATGGCCGGCAACACGCCGCCATCAAACTTCACGTCAACCACGGCACCCGTAACCTGGGTGATGCGGCCGATATTGGCACCAGTAGCGGTCTTTGCGGTGGAAGCGGGTTTCTTGGCCATTTGGGTCTACCTTCTTCGATTGCCTTACAGCGCTTCCGCGCCGGAAATGATTTCAATGAGTTCCTTGGTGATCTGTGCCTGACGCTGACGGTTATATTTCTGCGTCAGCTTGTTGATCATCTCACCGGCGTTGCGGGTGGCACTATCCATGGCACTCATGCGGGCACCCTGTTCGGATGCGGCATTCTCAAGCAGCGCCCGGAAGATCTGGACACTGATATTGCGCGGCAGAAGATCAGCCAAAATGGCTTCCTCATCCGGCTCATATTCATAAACCGCACCGGCACCGGAAGCAGCAACAGCCCCAGCACCCACATCCGCCGGAATGAGGCGAAGCGCCTTCGGCGTCTGCTGGATCACGGATTTGAATTCGGAGAAAAACACGGTCGCGACATCGAACTCGCCATCGGCATAAAGCTTCAGCACCTTGTCCGAAATCATCTTGGCATGTTCAAAACCAATGACCTTGGCCGAACGCAGATCGACCTGATCGATGAAGTGCTTGCCATAAAGACGGCGCAGCGCATCCGCACCCTTCTTGCCAACCAGCAACATCTTCACTGTCTTGCCCTGGGCCAAAAGCCTGTCGGCATGTTCACGGGCAAGCTTGGCGATGGAGTTGTTAAAGCCGCCGCACAGCCCGCGTTCAGCGGTGGCCACGATCAACAAATGCGTCTGATCACGGCCCGTGCCCGAAAGCAATGGCAGGCTGGTGGCACCACCGGTCATGTTGCGGGCAAGGCTCGTCAGCACCGCATTCATGCGCTCGCCATAGGGGCGTGCCGCAACTGCTGATTCTTGCGCGCGGCGCAGTTTCGCGGCAGCCACCATCTGCATGGCCTTGGTGATCTTGCGCGTCGCTTTGACCGACGAGATCCGATTTCTAAGGTCTTTTAAGCTTGGCATGGGGAAACCCTCAAGTCTTGTTGGATTTCCTTAAGCGGCAAAAGACTTGGAATAGGCTTCCACAGCAGCCTTGAGCTTGGGAGCCGTGGCATCGCTGATCTGCTTTTCGGAACGAATCGCTTCGAGAATGTCGGCATGCTTGTCGCGGAACAAGCGTAAAAGCCCGTCCTCATATTTGCGAATGGCCGACACCGCGATGGCGTCAAGATAGCCGTTCACACCGGCATAAATCACCACAACCTGTTCTTCGGTTTTCAGCGGCGAGAATTGCGGCTGCTTCAAAAGCTCGGTCAGGCGCGCGCCACGGTTCAGCAAACGCTGCGTGGAAGCATCAAGGTCAGAACCGAACTGGGCAAAGGCGGCCATTTCGCGATACTGGGCAAGCTCACCCTTAATCTTGCCAGCCACCTGCTTCATCGACTTGGTCTGCGCGGCAGAGCCGACGCGCGACACCGACAGACCGACGTTCACGGCCGGACGGATGCCCTGATAGAACAGGTCCGTTTCAAGGAAGATCTGGCCGTCGGTGATCGAAATCACGTTGGTCGGAATATAGGCCGACACGTCATTGGCCTGCGTTTCAATAACCGGCAGAGCGGTCAAAGAACCGGCGCCATTGGCGTCCGAAAGCTTGGCTGCCCGTTCGAGCAAACGGGAATGCAGATAGAAAACGTCGCCGGGATAAGCTTCACGGCCCGGCGGACGGCGCAGCAAAAGCGACATCTGGCGGTAAGCCACAGCCTGCTTGGAAAGGTCATCATAAGCGATGAGCGCATGCATGCCATTGTCGCGGAAATATTCGCCCATGGTGCAGCCAGCAAACGGAGCCAGATACTGCAAGGGTGCCGGATCAGATGCGGTAGCCGCGATGATGATGGAATATTCCAGCGCGCCATTATCTTCCAGCGTCTTCACAAACTGCGCAACGGTCGAACGCTTCTGGCCGCAGGCCACATACACGCAATAAAGCTTATCCTTTTCCGGCCCCGAAATATGGATGGGCTTCTGGTTGAGGATCGTGTCGAGAATGATGGCGGTCTTGCCGGTCTGGCGGTCACCAATGATGAGCTCGCGCTGGCCGCGACCCACGGGGATGAGCGCGTCAACCGCCTTCAGACCCGTAGACATCGGCTCATGCACGGATTTGCGCGGAATAATGCCCGGCGCTTTCACGTCCACGCGGCGGCGTTCCTTGGCCTTGATGGGGCCCTTGCCGTCAATGGGGTTACCGAGCGGATCGACCACGCGGCCCAGAAGCTCGCGGCCCACCGGCACTTCCACGATGGCACCCGTGCGCTTGACGGTGTCGCCTTCCTTGATCTCGCGGTCATTGCCGAAAATAACGATACCGACATTGTCAGGCTCAAGGTTCAGCGCCATGCCGCGAATGCCGTTCGGGAATTCGACCATTTCGCCGGCCTGAACATTATCAAGGCCGTAAACGCGGGCAATACCGTCACCGACGGAAAGCACCTGACCGATCTCTGAGACTTCGGCTTCCTTGCCGAAATCAGCGATCTGCTTCTTGAGGATAGAGGAAATTTCGGCGGCGCGGATGTCCATTACGCAACCCCTTTCATGGCAATCTTGAGATTTTGGAGCTTGGTGCGGAGCGAAGAGTCAATCATGCGGGAGCCGACCTTCACGATAAGGCCGCCGAGGATTGATTCATCCGTCCGGGTGGAGAGAGCGACTTCTTGGCCTGTTGCGGCCTTCAGTTGCGCTTTGAGTTTGGTGATCTGAGCCGGCGTGAGCGCCACGGCCGAAACCGCTTCGGCTGCCACTTCGCCACGCGCATCCGCTTCCAGCGCCTGATAGGCGCGGATCATGTCGGAAACCAGATAAAGACGACGATTTTCCGCTGTAAGCCCGATGAATTTGGCCGCCAGGCCCGAAATGCCCGCTGCGGCAAAAATAGCATTCAGGGCCGCCACCTGATCCTTGGCCGAAAACACCGGCGAGCGCACAAGGCGCTGCAGATCCGGCGAATCGTCGATCATTGCCTGAAAGCGGGCGAAATCCTCACCCACCGCCGCATGAGCTTTCTGCTCGCGGGCCAATTCAAAAACGGCGGAGGCATATCGGCCCGCAACGCCTGTAACTTTCTGGTCTTCCGCTGCCACGCAAGGCCTCGCTGTAAACGCATGATTGGATCTGCCAAACCTGCCCCGTCCCGGGGGCCGAAATGGCCGAACTTTGCAAAACTTTCCGGATTTCCAACGGAGTGGGCAGCTTGATTGCCCGCTCCTCGTCACCGACGGTTGAAGCCTCTAGCACATGGCTTAAGCCTGTTCAATGCGATGAGGGGGGCGTATTGACGCAATCTTGCATGCGCATTTGGTCGCAAAAAGCCGCCGAGCACCCATTCGCCGCCAAGCAGGACTTTTGGCCGATGCCAAGCAGCGGGATTTTCGCTGCGTCGCAGCAAATTACAGGAAGCTATAGGGGTCCACATCAATATCCACCCGCAGCGAGCCCTTGGGCTGCACCGGGCCGAGCCAAGCACGCAAATAGGCCTGTATATCCACCCCGCGCGCCGTTTTGACGAGAAACCGCCAACGATGCCGCCCGCGCACGATCTGGATGGGGGCCGGAGCAGGCCCCATCAGCTGGGCATCTGTCGTCAAAGGTGCCGCCGCTGCCAATTGGCGCGCGAAACGATCCGTTTCACTGGCATTGGCACCCGACACAATCACCGCCGCCAAACGCCCGAATGGCGGCAGGCCTGCGGCTTCCCGCATATGCTTTTCATGCGCCAGAAACTGCTCCCGGTCGCCTTTTGCCAACGCCTGAAAGATCGGATGGTCTGGCACATAAGACTGGATCAAGGCCCGCCCCGGCTTTTGCCCGCGCCCGGCCCGGCCTGAAACCTGCGCCAGCATGGCCCAAGTGCGTTCGCCCGCCCGCGGATCGCCTGATTCGAGCGCCAAATCCGCATCCACCACACCCGCCAGCGTCAGATTCGGGAAATGATGGCCCTTGGCGACAAGCTGCGTACCCAAAATCAGGTCATATTGCCCTTGCGCTACCCCAGAAAGCGTTTCCCGCAGGGCCTGCCCGCGCATCAAATCAGACGACAAAAGGGCGATCCGCGCGCCCGCAAAGCGGGTTTTCGCTTCCTCGGCCAGCCGCTCAATGCCCGGCCCACATGGTACGAGGCTTGATTCGTCCCCACACCCCGGACAGGCCTCCGGCACGCCTTCCTGATGCCCGCAGTGATGACACATCAAAACCCGCCGAAAGCGATGCTCCACAAGGGCCGCCGCGCAATGCGGACAATGCAGCCGATGCCCGCAAGTGCGGCACAGGGTAAGCGGCGCATAGCCCCGCCGATTGAGGAACAGCAAAGCCTGCTCACCTTTGGCCAGCGTGTCCGCGACGGCCTGGGTCAACCCATCCGAAAGCCACTGGCCGTTCTGGAGTTTTTCCAAACGCATATCGATGAGCTGAATCTCAGGAAGCTCCGCGCGCCCATGCCGATCCGCCAGCCGCACATGCACAAACCGCCCGCGATCGGCATTCACAAGGCTTTCAAGCGACGGCGTGGCGGATGACAAAACCACCGCAAACTTACCCAGCGCCCCATAAACAACCGCCATGTCGCGGGCATGATAATTGACCCCTTCTTCTTGCTTGAAGGCGCTTTCATGCTCCTCATCGACCACAATCAGCCCCGGATTGGCCCAAGGCAGAAACAACGCCGAACGCGCCCCCACCACAATGCGCGCTGAACCATCCGCCACCCCGCGCCACACCCGCTCGCGCTCGCGTGGGCGCATATCCGAATGCCAACCAGCCGCAGCCACACCGAACCGTTCTTCCACCCGCGACAGAAAACCCGATGTAAGGGCGATTTCTGGCAAGAGCAGCAGCACCTGCGCGCCGCGCGCCAAAGCTGCCGCCATCGCCTCAAAATAAACCTCCGTCTTGCCCGATCCGGTCACCCCATCCAGCAAACAAACCGAAGAAGCCGCCAAGGCGGCTTTCTCGCGCAATATCTTTGCCGCTGCCGCCTGCTCTGGCGACAAGGCAAAGCCTTCGCATGCCGCGTCCGGCAGGCTGAAAGATTTCAGGCCGGGAAGGGTCACCGGCTCAATCACGCCCGCCGCCTCCAACCCCTTCACCACCGAGGCTCCCACCCCGGCAATGAGCTTGATTTCGGCAGCCGACAGCGGCGGCCCATCCGCCAGCAGATCGACAACGCGCTGGCGCTGGGCGGTGAGCTTTTCGGGCACCGAGCCGGAAAGCCGGAACGCCACGCGCTCAGGCGCCGCGGCAAAAACCCCAGGTGCCCGGATAGCCAGCCGCAAGACCCCACCCTTCGGCTCAAGATAATAATTCGCTACCCAATCAATAAATTGCCGATGCAGCCCCGGCATGGGCGGCAAATCATGCCGCGCCAGCACATCGCGCATCTTACCGGATTTGGGAGCTTGGCCTGCCAGCGACCACACCACGCCATCCAGCTCCCGCGTTCCCAACGGCACGCGCACATAATCACCTTCGGCAATCGTCATGCCTTCGGGCACGCGATAGGAATAGGGTATGGCCAGCGCCAAGGGCAGCAGCACCTCAACAATGCGAGTCGGAGCGTTCATGGCCCCAAATTGCGCCACATTGCCCTTCGCCTGCAACCACCCGTCCGGCCCCTTGCGAGGCGGGGCTAAAATGCTAGGGTGCGGGCCATCTTGATCCACAAGCCCACAGGGAGCCTGAACAGATGAAATTCTTTGTCGATACCGCCGAGATCGCCGACATCCGCGAATTAGCTGAAGCAGGCCTCATTGACGGGGTGACCACCAACCCCAGCCTGATCGCCAAATCCGGCCGCGATTTCCGCGAAGTAGTCGCCGAAATCTGCAAGGAAACCGATGGTCCGGTGAGTGCCGAAGTAACCGCGCTTGACGCCCCCGGCATGATCCGCGAAGGCAAGTCGCTATTGGAAATAGGCAAGAACATAGCCGTCAAAGTGCCGCTCACACTGGAAGGCCTAAAAGCCTGCCGCGCGCTCACCGGCGAAGGCCACATGGTCAATGTTACCCTGTGTTTCAACGCCAATCAGGCGCTGCTTGCCGCGAAGGCAGGTGCGTCCTTCATCTCGCCCTTCCTCGGCCGGCTGGATGATAATGGCATTGACGGCATGGAACTCGTCGAGGAGATCCGCCAGATCTATGACAATTTCGGCTTCGACACCGAAATCATCGCCGCTTCCGTGCGTACCATCAACCACGTGAAATACGCCGCCCTCGCCGGCTGCGACATCGCCACCGTACCGCCCGCCATTTTGAAATCCCTCGTCAAGCACCCCCTGACCGACAAGGGCATCGAGCAGTTCATGGCGGATTGGAAAAAGACGGGGCAGAAGATTCTCTAAGCCTTGGATCGCCACCCACGGGCTTGACCCGTGGGTCCTTTTCCTTTGAACGCGTCAACAAGTAGCGGACGCCAGAAAGCGAAATAGAAAAGGATCCTCGGGTCAAGCCCGAGGAAGACGGGTGATAAGCCCTTTGGCTTGTGTCAGCTAACACATCGCTAACCATTCTGCCCTAGCGTCAGGCCATGACGCAGGGCCTCCAATTTTCCGCCGCGAATGATGCCGGTGCAACCATCGCCCGCTGGTTGTCCGACCTTGCCGCCACGCGCCGTTTAAGCCCCAAGACGCTCGAAGCCTATGGCCGCGACATCCGCCAATTTTGCCGCTTTCTCACCGACCATCTGGGCCATGCCCCATCGCTTGCGGATTTCAATGCCCTGGCCCCGGCTGACCTCAGAAGCTTCCTGGCTTTGCGCCGCAAGCAAGGGGCCGAAAGCCGCTCGCTTGCCCGCCAATTATCGGCCCTTCGCATGCTGTTCCGCTGGATGGCCAAAGAGGGCGTGGCCGAGAATGCCGTCATCACCAGCATCCGCTCGCCAAAGCTTGCCCATTCCATCCCCAAGCCCGTCGGCGTGGAACAGGCACGCCGCCTGACCCAACCGGAAGAACTCGCTGCCTCTGAAGCACCCCCATGGATCGCGGCGCGCGATGCCGCGGTCTTGTGCCTGCTTTATGGCTGCGGCCTTCGCATTTCCGAAGCCTTAAGCCTCACCCCTGCGGATGCCCCCGATAGCGCACAAGTGCTGCGGATCACCGGCAAGGGCAACAAGACGCGCCTTGTGCCAGTGCTGCCCGTGGCTCGCCAAGCCGTCGCCAAATATCTCAGCCTCTGCCCCTATCCGCTTGCACCCAATGGCCCTCTATTCGTGGGTGCCAAGGGCGGGCCGTTGCGCGCGCGCATCATCCAGCTTTTGATGGAGCGCATGCGGGGTGCCCTGAACCTGCCCGACAGCGCCACGCCCCACGCGCTGCGCCACAGCTTTGCCACGCATCTGCTTTCCGCAGGCGCTGATCTTCGCGCCATTCAAGAATTGCTAGGCCATGCCAGCCTTTCCACAACGCAGCTCTATACGGAAGTTAATCGCGGCCATATCCTCGCTCAATATGCCAAGGCACATCCGCGCGCCTGAGAGGGGAACTGCCATGCACCCGCCATTACCTGCCAAAGTAGACATCGCCATTATCGGTGGCGGCATTATCGGCGTGATGACGGCCTTGGAACTGGCCGAGCGCGGGCTTTCGGTTGGCCTGTTCGAAAAGGGCCAAATCGCGGGCGAGCAATCCGGCCGCAATTGGGGCTGGGTACGCAAAATGGGCCGCGACCCGCGCGAAATCCCACTCATGATCCAATCCATCGCATTATGGCGCGGCATGAATGAACGCTTGGGCCGTGAAACCGGATTCCGCCAATGCGGCATCGCTTATCTGGCGCAAAACGCCAAGCAGATGGCGGGCCATGAAAGCTGGTTGAAATCAGCAGGCGATCACCCCGTCGGCTCGCGCCTGATCACGGGGGCTGAAGTGGCAAGCCTTTTGCCAGACCTTGTGAAGCCCTTCGCAGGTGCCCTCTACACACAGGATGACGCCCGCGCCGAACCATCGCTCGCCGTTGCCGCCATGGCAGCCGCGGCAGTTGAAAAGGGTGTGCAGATTTTTACCCAATGCGCGGTGCGCGGATTTGAAACGCAAGCAGGCCGCATGAGCCATATCATTACCGAACGCGCAGCGGTGGCTTGCGATGGGCTGGTGGTGGCAGGCGGCTATTGGTCGCGCCGCTTTCTCATGCGCCACGGCATTGCCTTTGCGCAATTGGGTGTCGTCAATTCCGTCATGCGTACCTGCGCCTTAGATGGCCCCACCATCAGCGCCTCGGGTGCTGATTTCGCTTTCCGCAAACGCGGCGATGGCGGCTATACGCTGGCCCATCGCCGCTTGTCGGTGGCGGATTTAACACCTGATTATTTCCGCCAATTCTGGAAATTCATCCCAGCCTTGCGTGAAGACCCCGCAGGCTTTCGCATCCGCATCGGCAAACGCTTCATCACAGAAGCGCAATTGGCGCGCCAGTGGAAACTGGATGAAATCTCGCCTTTCGAGAAAATGCGCGTGCTCGATCCTGAACCCGTCAACGCCATTTTGGATGAATCACTCGCCAGCCTTCGCGCGCATCTGCCGATTTTTGAAAAAGCGCAAATCCTGCAACGCTGGGCGGGCATGATTGATGTGACACCCGACACCGTGCCCGTCATCAGCCCAGTTGCCTCGATTCCAGGGCTTTATCTGGCCAGCGGTTTTTCCGGCCATGGTTTTGGCATCGGTCCCGGCGCTGCCAAGCTCATGGCTGACCTCATCACCAAAACGGCCCCGAGCGTGAACCCAGAGCCGTTCCGTTGGGATCGCTTCCACTGATCAGGCGTGAATGGCCCGGCCCTCAACCGCCATCGCGGCTTCTTTTACGGCTTCCGACAAGGTCGGGTGAGCATGGCAAGTGCGGGCCAAATCTTCCGATGAGCCACCAAATTCCATCAGCACGGCGCATTCATGAATAAGCTCACCCGCCGCAGGGCCAATGATATGAACACCCAGCACGCGGTCGGTCACCGCATCCGCCAACACTTTCACAAAGCCTTCGGTTTGCTGGTTGGCCTTGGCACGGCCATTGGCCATGAACGCGAACTTACCCGCCTTGTAATTCACACCCGCTGACTTCAGCTCATCTTCCGTTTTGCCAACCGCTGCCACTTCCGGGAAGGTGTAAACCACACCCGGAATGGTGTCATAATTCACATGCCCCGCTTGGCCGGCCAATTGTTCAGCCAATGCGATGCCTTCATCTTCTGCCTTATGGGCCAGCATCGGCCCTGCGATCACATCGCCAATGGCATAAATGCCGGGCACATTGGTGGCATAATGCGCGTTCACCACCACACGGCCCCGCGCATCCAAGGCCACCCCGGCTTCCGTCAAGCCCAAGCCATCCGTATAGGCAACGCGACCCACAGCCACCAGCACCTTGTCAGCGTCAATCACTTGGCCTGCACCACCTGCGGCTGGTTCCACAGAAACCTTCGCCCCCGTTTGGCTCGTCTCAATGCTCGTCACTTTCGCGCCCAGCTGGAACGTAAAGCCCTGCTTGGTGAGAATGCGCTGGAAGTTTTTCGCCACTTCGCCATCCATGCCGGGCAAAATGCGATCAAGATATTCGATGACCGTTACCTTTGATCCCAGCCGCGCCCAAACCGAACCCAGTTCCAAACCGATCACACCGGCACCCACGACCACCAGATGCCCCGGCACCTTGTCGATTTCCAAGGCACCCGTGGAGGAAACCACCGTCTTTTCATCAATCTCAATGCCACGAAGGCTCGCCACTTGCGAACCCGTGGCGATGATGATGTTCTTGGCATTCACCGTTTGCTTGGCATCATCCGGCCCCGTCACTTCCACCTCACCGGCTTTCACAATGCGCGCGGTGCCACGGATGACGGTGACCTTGTTTTTCTTCAACAGAAAATCAATGCCCTTGGTGTTGCCATCAATGGCTTCCTGCTTGAAAGCCTGCATCTGCTTCAGATCGAGGGTTGGCGCCACCTGAATGCCCATGCGCGCGAAAGAATGGGCCGCTTCATGAAACAGCTCAGAAGCATGCAGCATAGCTTTAGAGGGAATGCAGCCCACATTCAGGCAGGTGCCGCCATGCGTGGCCCGCTTTTCGGCAACCGCCACTTTCAGGCCCAACTGCGCGGCACGAATGGCGCACACATAGCCACCGGGGCCGGTGCCGATGATGAGAAGATCGAATACGTCCGCCATGGCTCACAAATCCAAAATCATGCGCTGCGGGTCTTCCAGATTTTCTTTCACTCGCACCAAGAAAGTGACAGCTTCCTTGCCGTCCACAATGCGGTGATCATAGGAAAGGGCCAGATACATCATCGGGCGGATGACCACCTGCCCATTCACCGCCACTGGGCGGTCTTGAATTTTGTGCATGCCCAAAATGCCAGACTGCGGCGCATTCAGAATGGGCGTGGACATGAGCGAGCCATAAACCCCACCATTCGAGATGGTGAAAGTGCCGCCCTGCATGTCTTCAATCTTCAGCTGCCCATCACGCGCCTTCTTGCCATATTCGCCAATAGTCTTTTCAACACCCGCAATGGAAAGCTGATCGGCATCGCGCACCACCGGAACCACCAGCCCCTTGTCGGTACCCACCGCCACGCCAACATGATAGAAATTCTTGTAAACAAGATCATCTCCATCAATCTCGGCATTCACCGCCGGAATTTCTTTCAGCGCCTGAATGCAGGCTTTCACGAAAAAGCCCATAAAGCCCAGCTTCACACCGTGCTTCTTCTCAAAAACATCCTTGAACTGATTGCGAAGCGCCATCACGTGGCCCATGTCCACTTCATTGAAAGTGGTCAGCATAGCTGCCGTGTTTTGGGCATCTTTCAGGCGGCGTGCGATGGTGGCGCGCAGCCGCGTCATCTTCACACGTTCTTCGCGCGCAGCATCAGGCGCGGGCGAAGGCGCACGCAGGGGTGCAGGCGGCGCGGAAACCGCGCTCGGCATGGCAATCAGATCGCCCTTGGTCACGCGGCCATCCTTGCCAGTGCCGGTCATGCCGCCCAAATCAATCTTCTTTTCTTCCGCAATCTTGCGAACCGCAGGCGACACAGCGGCAGCAACTGAAGCGGCCGCTGCAATGGGTGCCGCTTCCGGCTTCTTAACAGCTGCCGCAACCTTGCCCGCTGCCCCTTCGGCAATCTGGCCCAGAATAGCACCCACATTCACCGTGGCACCCGAGGCAACCCCGATGGAGGTCAGAACACCGGAGGCAGGCGAGGGCACTTCCACCGTCACCTTGTCGGTTTCCAGCTCCACCAGCGGCTCATCGGCTTTCACCGCTTCACCCTCTTTCTTGAACCAGCGTGCGATCGTGGCTTCGGTGACGCTCTCACCCAATGCCGGAACCTTGATATCTGTGCTCATGTGGCTCTCCTTGCCTTTAGGGCTTGAATGCGTCGTCGAGGAATGATTTGAGCTCGGCCAGATGCTTGCTCATGAGGCCGGTAGCGGTGGCCGCGGATGCGGGCCGACCGACATAACGCGGCCTTGAATGCTTGGCCCCCGTCTTGCCCAAAACCCATTCGATATTGGGCTGAACAAAAGTCCACGCCCCCATATTATAAGGCTCTTCTTGGCACCACACGATTTCCGCTTGCGCGAAACGCGCAAGCTCTTGCATCAGGGCTTTCAGCGGGAACGGATAAAGCTGCTCCACGCGCATCAGATACACATCCTGAATGCCACGCTTTTCGCGCTCTTCATAAAGATCATAATAGACCTTACCCGTGCATAGCACCACGCGGCGGATTTTCTTATCCTCGACAAGCTGGATAGCCTCACCCGCCAAGAACTGCGCGTCATCCCACAGCACGCGGTGGAACGTCGTGTTGGGGCCCATTTCATCCAATGTCGAAACCACGCGCTTATGGCGCAACAGTGATTTCGGCGTCATCAGAATGAGAGGCTTGCGGATTTCCCGCTTCAACTGGCGGCGCAGAATGTGGAAGTAATTCGAAGGTGTGGTGCAATTGGCCACCTGCATATTGTCTTCCGCGCACATCTGCAGAAAGCGTTCCAGACGCGCGGAAGAATGTTCCGGCCCTTGGCCCTCATAACCATGCGGCAAAAGGCAAACAAGGCCCGACATGCGTAGCCATTTGCGTTCAGAAGAAGAAATGAACTGATCAAACACCACCTGCGCGCCATTGGCGAAATCGCCAAACTGCGCTTCCCACAGCACCAGCGTATTGGGTTCGGCAAGGCTATAGCCATATTCAAAGCCCAACACCGCTTCTTCTGAAAGCATGGAGTTGATGACTTCCAGCTTTTTGATCTGGTCTTTCTTCAAATGATTGCAGGGCGTGTAACGCTTTTCGGTTTCCTGATCGATCACCACCGCATGACGCTGCGAGAAGGTGCCACGCTGCACATCCTGGCCCGAAAGGCGCAC
>CAJBCQ010000034.1 GCA_903951595.1 uncultured Hyphomicrobiales bacterium
TCTGGTCTTTCTTCAAATGATTGCAGGGCGTGTAACGCTTTTCGGTTTCCTGATCGATCACCACCGCATGACGCTGCGAGAAGGTGCCACGCTGCACATCCTGGCCCGAAAGGCGCACGCGGAACCCTTCATCCAGAAGCGAAGCCAGTGCCAATGATTCAGCCGTCGCCCAATCAAGGCCACGGCCTTCCTCAATCGCCTTGCGGCGGGCATCGTAAACGCGCGTCAAGGTCTTGTGCGGCTTGAAGGTGGAAGGAAGCTTGGTCAGCTTGAGACCGAGCTTACGCAGGTTTTCCACCTCAACACCCGTCTGACCCCGACGCGGATCTTCATCGGCCGAAGCGGCCGCTTTCAGCCCCGCCCAGCGTCCGTCCAGCCAATCAGCCTTATTGGGCTTGAAGCCTTCCGCCACGGAGAAATCTTCATCCAAACGCTGGCGATATTCAGCCTTCATCGCGTCAAGCTCACCCTGCGTCAGAACCCCTTCTTGCATCAAGCGGGTGCCATAAAGCTCCACCACACCCGGATGCTTGGCGATGCGCCGATACATCAGGGGCTGCGTGAAGGAAGGCTCGTCGCTCTCATTATGGCCAAAGCGGCGATAGCAGAACATGTCGATGACAACGGGCTTCTTGAACCGCTGGCGGAATTCAATGGCAATCTTGGCGGCAAACACCACCGCTTCCGGGTCATCGCCATTCACATGGAAAATCGGCGCTTCGATCATTTTGGCAATGTCGGAAGGATAGGGTGAAGAGCGCGAATAAATCGGGCTGGTCGTAAAGCCGATCTGATTATTGACGATGAAATGGATGGAGCCACCCGAACGATGCCCGCGAAGCCCAGACAGGCCGAAACATTCGGCCACAACACCCTGGCCTGCAAAGGCCGCGTCACCATGGATGAGCAAGGGTAAAACGGATGTGCGCTTTTCATCGCCCAGCTGATCCTGCTTGGCGCGCGCCTTGCCCAGCACCACCGGATCAACAATTTCTAAATGCGACGGATTGGCGGTTAGCGATAGATGCACCTTATTGTCGTCAAACATGCGGTCGGATGACGAGCCCAGATGATATTTCACATCCCCTGAACCTTCCACATCCTCCGGGTTGGCCGAGCCACCCTTGAATTCATGGAAAATGGCCGAAAAGGGCTTCCGCATTACATTCGACAGCACATTGAGCCGGCCGCGATGGGCCATGCCGAGCACGATTTCCTTCAAGCCCAATTGCCCACCGCGCTTGATGATCTGTTCAAGCGCCGGGATCATGCTTTCCCCACCATCAAGGCCGAAACGCTTGGTGCCGGTATATTTCACATTGAGGAATTGCTCGAAGCCTTCGGCTTCCGCAAGCTTGTTCAAAATGGCCTTCTTGCCATTGGCCGTGAAGGTGATGGATTTGCCCTGGCCTTCAATGCGCGTCTGGATCCACGATTTTTGCGCCGGGTCCGAAATATGCATGAACTCAACGCCAATCGTGGAGCAATAGGTCCGCTTCAGGATCGAAGTGATCTGGTTCATGCTGGCGGTTTCAAGCCCCAGCACATTGTCAATAAAGATCGGCCGGTCCATGTCTTCCGGGCCAAAGCCATAGGAAGCTGGATCAAGCTCAGGATGCAGCTCGTCCTTGCGCAGATGCAGCGGATCAAGATCTGCCGCCAAATGCCCGCGCATGCGATAGGCGCGGATCATCATCAGCGCGCGAACTGAATCCAATGTTGCACGGCGGATTTCTTCTTGCGAGGGAGCCGCCGAAGGCTTGGCCGCTTGGGCCTTTCCTTCGATCTTCGCTCCCAGCTCACGCTCCAGGGCGGGCCAGTTGCCATCAAGGGCCGAGATAAGCTCACCATTCAGCGGCCGTGGCCAATCTGCTCGTTCCCAGCTCGGGCCAGAGGCTTGCGCCTTCACAGCCGCCCCATCATCCTTCAGGCTGGCAAAAAAGGCCTGCCACTGCGCGTCCACCGAATGGGGATCGACTTTGTATTTAGCATGCAGTTCCTCGATATAGGCGGCATTGCCACCATAGAGGAAGGAAGTCTGTTCGAAGCTTTGGTTGAGATCACTCTGGGTCATCTTACCTTGCCTAATGGATGAAACGAAAAAGGGCGCGTTATGCGCCCTTCAGCACGTGCTTCAATGTTTTGCCCAGAAGGGCTGGTGAATCGGCAACCGCGATGCCCGCCGAACGCATGGCCTCGATCTTGGATTCGGCATCTCCCTTGCCGCCGGAGATGATCGCACCGGCATGGCCCATGCGCCGTCCGGGTGGGGCCGTGCGACCTGCGATGAAACCAGCCATCGGCTTTTTCACCTTGTTCTTGGCAAGAAACTCAGCCGCTTCTTCCTCCGCCGATCCACCGATTTCACCGATCATGATGATCGACTTCGTGGCATCATCCGCCAAAAACATTTCCAGCATGTCGATGAACTCGGTGCCCTTCACAGGATCACCCCCAATGCCCACGGCCGTCGTCTGTCCCAAGCCTTCATTCGTCGTCTGGAACACCGCTTCATAGGTCAGCGTGCCAGAGCGCGAAACAATGCCCACCGAGCCCTTGGAGAAGATATTGCCCGGCATGATGCCAATCTTGCATTCACCCGGCGTCAACACACCCGGGCAATTGGGGCCGATGAGGCGCGATTTAGAACCGGCAAGCTGCTTTTTCACCCGCACCATGTCCATCACCGGAATGCCTTCGGTGATGCACACGATGAGTTCCATCTCCGCTGAAATGGCCTCACAAATCGCATCCGCCGCAAAGGGTGGCGGCACATAAATGGCCGTTGCCGTCGCACCCGTGCGCGCCCGCGCTTCGGCCACCGTGTCATAAACGGGAAGGCTCGTTTCGGCGTGCGTGGAACCACCCTTGCCCGGCGTCACCCCGCCCACCATCTGCGTGCCATAAGCAATGGCCTGCTGCGTGTGGAAGGTGCCTTGGGCACCCGTCAAACCCTGACAGATGACCTTGGTATCTTTGCCGACGAGGATGGACATCAGGAAACCTCCTTCACGGCGTTGACAATTTTCTGCGCGGCATCATCCAGATCATCCGCCGGGATGACATTGAGGCCGCTCTCACGGATGATCTTCTTGCCCAGATCCACATTGGTGCCTTCAAGGCGAACGACCAAAGGCACCGTCAGCCCCACTTCCTTCACCGCCGCAATAACGCCTTCAGCAATGATGTCGCATTTCATGATGCCGCCGAAGATGTTGACGAGAATGCCCTTCACTTTCGGATCCGCCGTGATGATCTTGAAGGCGGCCGTCACCTTTTCCTTGGAAGCGCCCCCACCCACATCGAGGAAGTTGGCAGGCTCTTGACCATAAAGCTTGATGATATCCATCGTAGCCATGGCAAGCCCCGCACCGTTCACCATGCAGCCGATGGTGCCATCCAGTGCAATATAGGAAAGCTCATATTTCGAAGCTTCGATTTCCTTGGCGTCTTCTTCGGTTTCATCGCGCAAGGCAACGACATCAGGATGACGGAACAGCGCATTGCTATCAAAACCGATCTTGGCATCCAAACACTTGATCTTGCCATCCTTCGTCACGATCAGCGGGTTCACTTCCAGCATGGCCATGTCTTTCACCGTGAAGGCGGTGTAAAGCTGCTGGCCCACCTTGGCCGCCTGCTTGGCCAAGTCGCCCGTCAAGCCAAGAGCCGCGGCAATGCGCCGACCATGATGCGGCATGAAGCCTGTGGCAGGGTCCACCGAGAAGGTGAGGATCTTTTCCGGCGTATCATGCGCCACTGCTTCAATATCCATGCCGCCTTCGGTGGAAACCACAAAGGCCACATGCGATGTCTCACGGTCCACGAGAAGGGAGAGATAGAACTCCTTCTCAATGTCAGAACCATCCTCGATATAAAGCCGGTTCACCTTCTTGCCCTCAGTCCCGGTCTGGATCGTCACCAGCGTATGGCCGAGCATTTCGGAGGCGTGTTTCTTCACTTCATCCAGCGAGAAAGCCAAGCGCACGCCACCCTTGGCATCTGCGGAAAGTTCCTTGAACTTGCCCTTGCCGCGCCCGCCGGCATGAATCTGGCTTTTGACCACATATAAAGGCCCGGGCAATTGCTGGGCCGCCGCCACCGCTTCTTCCACCGTGAAAGCGGCAACACCGGCTGAAACGGGTGCGCCGAATTCTTTGATGACGGCCTTGGCTTGATATTCGTGAATATTCATAAGCCGCTTTCCCTTCAGGCCAGATCAGGTGCGATCACCTTGGCGGCCTCCATCAGGCCCTCCACGGCTTTGACGGAATTTTTGAAGGCCGCGCGCTCGTCCGCATCGAGCTTGATCTCGACGACACGCTCCACACCACCAGCACCCACCACCACCGGCACGCCGACATAGATTCCGGAAATGCCATATTGGCCCGAAAGCTGGGCAGCCATCGGCAACACGCGCTTTTGATCTTTCAGATAGCTTTCGGCCATCTCAACGGCAGAAGAAGCCGGCGCGTAATAGGCCGATCCGGTCTTGAGCAGACCCACAATCTCGGCCCCGCCATCGCGCGTGCGCTGAATGATTTTGTCGATCTTGTCTTGCGATGACCAACCCATCGCCACAAGATCGGGAACCGGAATGCCCGCCACCGTGGAATAGCGAACCAGCGGCACCATCGTGTCGCCATGCCCGCCCAGCACAAAGCCGGTCACATCCTTCACCGACACGTTGAATTCTTCGGCGAGGAAATGCCGGAAACGGCCGGAGTCCAAAACCCCCGCCATGCCCACAACCTTGGCCGCCGGAAGGCCGGAATATTTCTGCAACGCCCACACCATCACATCGAGCGGATTGGTGATGCAGATGACAAAAGCATCGGGTGCATATTTGCCAATCCCCGCGCCCACTTGGGCCATGACTTTGAGATTGATGCCGAGCAGATCATCGCGGCTCATGCCGGGCTTGCGCGGCACACCGGCGGTCACAATCACCACATCAGCCCCGGCAATCGCCTCATAGGCGTTGACCCCGGTGAGCTTGGCATCGAAACCTTCAACCGGCCCGGATTGGGCAATATCGAGCGACTTGCCCTGCGGCAGGCCTTCCAGAATGTCGAACAGGATCACGTCGCCAAGTTCTTTGAGCGCAATGAGATGCGCCAGCGTACCCCCGATCATGCCGCCGCCGATCAGAGCAATTTTCTTGCGAGCCATGGGATTTCCTCAAATTTAGGTGAGCGAACTGCCGCATTTGGCCGTTTTGCGCCGCACAACGGTCGTTTGCAAACCCCTTTTACACAGGCTTGCAGCAGACCACACCAGATAATTGGTCTTAAAGTTGACGCGAACGTCAAGTTTCGGCGATTTTTTTAACGCCAACGCCGCCCCACCACCCGGCAGAGCCCATTTCTTGCAGGCGCGAAAGCGTGCGCGGGGCGAGTTTGAGTTGCTCGGCGGGCTTTTCGGCCGCAAGCACCAGCCTGATTCCCCGGTCATAAAGCGTATCGACCAACAACGTGAAGCGGCGCGCCTCATTGCGCTTGGCCGGCCCCAGCACCGGCACGCCTTCCACGAATACGCACGAAAACCGTTCCGCCACGGCGCGAAAATCAGCGGTCCCCACCGCCTTCTCACACAAATCGGCAAAGGAAAACCACGCCACCCCATGGGCAGCCCGCGGCACGGCAAGCTCACGCCCTTTGAGCTTGAGAACCAGCCGCACCCCTTCAGCCCCATCGGTCAAATCTGCCCACAGGGCTTGCATCTGCGCGCGCGCGGCCCGGCCCAAGGGGGTGAGATAAACGGCGCGCGCCTGCACACGGCCCAACCGATAATCGGCTGAAGCGTTGAGACACAGCACATCGAACTTGGCTTCAATAAGCCCAATGAACGGCACAAAAAGCTGGCGGTTCAATCCATCCTGATAAAGCGCCTGGGGTGGCGTGTTGGAAGTCACCACAATCACCACGCCTGCGTTCAACAGTGCCTCAAACAGACGACCCAAAATCATGGCGTCGGTAATGTCGTGAACCTGGAACTCATCCAGACAGAGCAGCGAAAACTCTCCCGCCAGCCCCTGCGCCACAGGCCCGATCACATCCGCAGCCGCCACCAACTGGCGGCGCGCGTGAATGCGGGCATGCACATCGAGCATGAATTCATGGAAATGCACCCGCCTTTTGCGCGCCACATTCACTTCAGCAAAAAACATATCCATGAGCATGGTCTTGCCACGCCCCACATCGCCCCAGAGGTAAAGCCCGCGCGGGGCGGCTTTGGGCTTGCGCGAAAAGAACCCGCGCTTGGCACCCGCCGCATATCCGGCCAGTGCCACACTCAACCCATGCAGATGCGCGGCCACCGCAGCTTGTGCTGCATCCGGCGTCAACTGCCCGCGCGAGACTTGGTCCTGATAGGCGGAAATCATGAGCTGCTTGCTAGCCGGAACCCAGCCCCCGCTCAAGCCCCACAACCCCAAAGCGTTCGCGCATAAGCCACACAACCCATAGACGCGAAGGCCAGCAGGCGTTTAGGGTGGCGCAATGCAGAGTAGCAACCACATCAACACGCAATCCTTGCAAGCGCTGATTGCCGAGTCCAAAAATTCCGGCGGGTCAGAACGCGGCAATTGCCAGATTTTCGTGACCAGCCTCTGCACTGCTTTGGGTCTGAAGGCCCCGGTGATGACACAGCCCAATTCCACGCTCAACGATTATGTCTACGAGCGTAATGTGGAGTTCAAACACCCCGACGGCTCCAAAACGGCGGGCTTCATTGATTGCTACAAGCGCGATTGCTTCGTGCTGGAAGCCAAGCAATCGCTGCGCAGGGTAAAGCAAGCCGAAAACCAGCCAGACTTGCTGGGCCATAAAACCCCCACTCACAACCGCGGCAAGGGCTGGGACCAAATCATGCTCGCCGCGCGCAAACAGGCGGAGGATTACGCCCGCGCCCTTCCCGTTGATCA
>CAJBCQ010000035.1 GCA_903951595.1 uncultured Hyphomicrobiales bacterium
CCATGCTCTATGCCCTGATCTGCACCGACAAGCCGGGACATTTGGAAACCCGCCTGACCAACCGTCCCGCCCATGTGCAATGGCTGGAAAGCTTGGGCAGTTCGCTCAAAGCCGCTGGCCCCTTCCTTGGGCCAGATGAAAAACCTGCAGGCTCGCTGCTCATCCTGGAGGCTGCCGACAGGGCCGCCGCCGAAACCCTGGCCGCCGCCGACCCTTACGCCAATGCCGGGCTTTTTGCCCATGTCGATATCCGCCCGTGGAAATGGGTATTCAAGAACCCGGAAGGTTGAGCCGCATGGCTTACTGGCTTTTCAAATCCGAACCCGATGTCTGGTCTTGGACCCAACAAAAAGCCAAGGGCAAGGCTGGCGAGGAATGGACGGGGGTCCGCAATTATCAGGCCCGCAACAATATGCGCGCCATGCAACTGGGCGACAAAGGCTTCTTCTATCATTCCAATGAGGGCAAAGAGATTGTCGGCATTGTCGAGGTCTGTACGCTGGCGCACCCGGATTCCACCGATCTCAACTGGGAATGTGTCGATATCCGCGCCCTGATGGATGTGCCAAAGCCCGTCACCTTGGCCGATGTGAAAGCCAAGCCGGAGCTGGCCAAAATGAGCCTTGTCGCTTCCATGCGACTTTCCGTTCAGCCGGTGACGGCGCAAGAATGGAAAATTGTCTGCGGCATGGCGGGCTTCAAGGCGAAAGAGATTCCGTGAGTGGCATTGCCGATCACCGGGCTTTCATTCTGGCCAACACGGTCCAGCTTGCCTGCCCGCTGGTGCCGGAATTGACATTGCATTTGGCCCATGAGGCCGTGCCCATCTGGCATAAGACAGAAGAGGAGCTTGGCCAAATTGGCTTGGCCCCGCCCTTCTGGGCTTTTGCTTGGGCAGGCGGGCAGGCGCTTGCGCGTTATATTCTCGATCATCCGGAATGGATTCTTGGCAAATCAGTCATCGACCTGGCATCCGGATCAGGCCTTGTGGCGCTGGCTGCCATGAAGGCGGGTGCGGCGAGCGTGCTGGCTGCTGATATCGACCCCTTCGCGGCAAGTGCCATGCGCTTGAACGCTGAATTAAATGGGGTGGCGATCAAAGTGACCAGCGAAGATCTTCTACAAGCCCCGCCGCCGCAAGCCGATTTCCTACTCGTGGGCGATCTGTTCTACGAAAAACAATTGGCCCAGCGCGTGCTGGGCTGGCTTGAACAAGGCCGCACCCAAGGCGCCCATATTCTGGTAGGCGATCCGGGCCGATCCTATTTCCCCAAGGACCGCTTTGAAAAGCGCGCCGAATATATGGTGCCGGTCACGCGCGAATTGGAAGACAGCGAGATCAAGCGCACGGCGGTTTGGCAATTGCCTTAGGCGGCTGCGATCTTCCGCATGGCCTGCAAATTCAACCACAACGCCAGAAGAATAAGCCCAAGGCTAACAAACAACCAAGCGTCAGCCGGTTCATTGAAAATCATGGCACCCGCGATCACACCCCCCGGCGTTGAGATATAAACCGCCTGCATGGTGACAACCGGCCCAGACCGACGCAGCAGCCAGAAAAAGGCCACCCTCTCGGCAATCCACATGAGTGAAGCGATCATCGCCAGACCATAGGCCGTCGTTCCGGCGATTGCGGGCGCGAACAGCAAAAGGAACGGCACAGCAAGGGCTGCCGAAGCAAAGGATTCCGTCACCCCCGCCGCCAAGGGCTCCATGCCCACCGGCCACATGACGGAGGCATAAAAATGATACACCGCATAAAGGGCCGGCACACAGAAACAGGCCACCAGCAGCCAGACATCCGCGCCGATCCCACCATCCGCGCGCGTCAAAATGAGCAAGCCCGAAGCTGAAAATCCCGTAACAAGGGCACAAAGCCGCAAAGGCTCAGGCCTTTCGCGCCCCGTGACAAGGCTGAGCGCATAGCTGAAGAAGGGGGCCGTGGACAAAACCAGCGCATAGGTCGCAACCGGCAACACGCGGGCAAAATACAAGCTTCCCGTGAAGGGGATATTGATAAGCACCCCACAGCCAAGCCCGTAAAGCCACACCCGCGCTGGAATAATGGCGTGCCCGCCCTGCAACCGGCGCAATAGCTCAAGCCCGATGCCGACGGCAAAACCGGTGACGACCAACACATGGCTCACTGGCAAGCCCGCATCCCCCATCAGCCGCGACATGGCAGGCGACAGGCCCCAGAACAGGCCCAGGGCTGATAGTCCGGCAGTTTCCGCAATTCCCCGCATGGCCTGTTTTCGTGCTCCAATCCGTTTTTCACCGTCCCTACCAAAGGACGATCATTCCATGCGTTGCCACATTTCCGCACGCAGATCATAATGCCGCTCACCCTAGGGAGGATTACGAACCATGACCGAGAAAGTCTATGCCGTACCTTCGTCCTTCAAGCGCACCGCGCTGGTGGACGATGCTGCTTATAAGACGATGTATGCCGAGTCGGTAAAAAACCCGCAAAAATTCTGGGCCAAACAGGCCAAGCGCCTCGACTGGTTCAAATTCCCCAAGAAAATCAAGAACACGAGCTTTGAATATCCCAAGGTCTCGATCAAATGGTTCGAAGACGGCTTGCTCAACGTCTCGTACAACTGCATCGATCGGCATTTGAAAAAGCGCGCGCATCAAACCGCCATCATTTGGGAAGGCGATGATCCTTATTACGATAAGAAGATCACCTATCAAGAACTGCATGACGAGGTCTGCCGCTTTGCCAATGTGTTGAAAAAGCACGGCGTCAAGAAAGGCGATCGTGTCACCATCTATCTACCGATGATCCCTGAAGCTGCCTATGCCATGCTTGCCTGCACGCGCATCGGTGCGGTTCATTCCATCGTGTTCGGCGGCTTTTCTCCCGACAGCCTGTCAGGCCGCATCATGGATGCCGATTCCAAGCTCATCATCACAGCCGATGAAGGCCTGCGTGGCGGCAAGAAAGTACCGCTCAAGGCCAATGCGGATGACGCGCTGAAAAAATGCGCTGGCCGCGAAAAAGTGATCGTCGTGCGCCGCACGGGTGGCGCGGTAAACATGCAAGAAGGCCGCGATTTCTGGTATCACGAAGAAGCCAGAACCGTGGCCAGCACCTGCCCGCCGGTAAAGATGAAAGCCGAAGACCCGCTTTTCATCCTGTACACCTCCGGCTCCACCGGCAAGCCCAAAGGCGTTCTGCACACCACAGGCGGCTATCTGCTTCACGCGAGCCTGACCCACCAATATGTTTTTGATTACAAGGACGGCGATATTTATTGGTGCACCGCCGATGTGGGCTGGGTGACAGGTCACAGCTATATCGTCTATGGGCCGCTCGCCAATGGCGCGACAACGCTCATGTTCGAGGGGGTTCCCAACTTCCCCGATGCGGGTCGCTTCTGGGAAGTGATCGACAAGCACAAGGTCAATATCTTTTACACCGCCCCCACCGCCATCCGCGCGCTGATGGGTGCGGGCGAAAAATTCGTCAAACGCGCCTCTCGCGCTACGCTTCGGGTTCTGGGTTCGGTCGGCGAGCCCATCAATCCAGAAGCTTGGGAATGGTATTATCATGTGGTGGGAGACGGCCGCTGCCCGATCGTTGACACATGGTGGCAAACCGAAACCGGCGGCATTCTCATCACGCCCTTGCCCGGTGCAACAAAACTGAAACCGGGCTCCGCCACGCGCCCCTTCTTTGGTTGCCAGCCTGCCTTGGTTGACGACAAGGGCACGATCCTGAAAGGCGAAGCGTCTGGCAATCTGGTGATCCTGGATTCATGGCCCGGTCAGATGCGTACGATTTTTGGTGATCATGAGCGGTTTGTGCAGACCTATTTCTCCGCCTATAAGGGCACATACTTCACCGGCGACGGCTGCCGCCGCGATAAGGATGGCTATTACTGGATCACGGGCCGTGTGGATGATGTGATCAATGTCTCCGGCCATCGGCTCGGTACAGCCGAAGTGGAGTCAGCCCTCGTCGCGCATCCGAAGGTTTCCGAGGCTGCGGTCGTGGGCTATCCGCATGACATCAAAGGCCAGGGCATCTATTGCTATGTCACGCTGATGTCGGATGCGCGCGCCAATGACGATCTGCACAAGGAATTGGTGAACTGGGTTCGCAAAGAAATCGGGGCCATCGCCACCCCCGACAAACTGCAATTTGCCCCCGGCCTGCCCAAAACCCGCTCGGGCAAGATCATGCGCCGCATCTTACGCAAGATTGCCGAGGATGATTTTGCCAGTCTCGGCGACACCTCAACCCTTGCCGATCCAGCCGTGGTGGATGACCTCATCAGCAACCGCCAGAACAAGAAGCATCTGTAAGAAAAGCTGAAGGACCGAATAACAAAGCCGCCGGGAACACTTCCGGCGGCTTTTTTGTTTCAGAAATCGCTGGCAATGCCTTTATTTTCCCAATCGCCAAAGCGCGTCGGCTCCGGCCCCGCACGGCCATTGATTTCACGCGGCATTTTGGGTTCCGGCTGGGCCAAACGGCGCGCTTGCGCCTCGGCTAATGCGCGCTGGGCCTGCGGGCTCAATTTGCGCTCTGTGTCCATGAAATCCGGCCTCCCGTTGCAGCCCTCTGCTGTCATGGCCATATAGGCTTGTATATGAATGGGTTCAACCGGACAAAGACATGAACAGCTTTCGCACAGGCCTTCTGCTCGCTGCCCTTACAGCGCTTTTTCTCACCATCGGCTTTCTGATCGGCGGCCAGACCGGTATTTTCGTCGCATTGGCCTTTTCGCTCGCCACCAACGCCTTTGCCTATTGGAACGGCGATAAGCTTGTGCTTTCCATGCATGGTGCCCGCCAAGTATCCGCCGCCGAGGCACCAGAATTTTATAACATGGTCAAAGACTTGGCCGGAAATGCTGGGCTTCCCATGCCGCGCGTCTACATCATGGAAAATGCTCAGCCCAACGCCTTTGCCACAGGCCGCAACCCCGAAAACGCTGCCGTTGCCGCCACCACGGGCCTTCTCAACATGCTCACGCACGCGGAAATCGCTGGCGTCATGGCGCATGAATTGGCGCATGTGAAAAACCGCGATACGCTCATCATGACGCTGACGGCCACCTTGGCCGGTGCCATTTCCATGCTCGCCAATTTCGCCTTTTTCTTTGGCGGCAACCGGCGCGAAAACGGCATCGGCCCCATCGCCACGATCGCCATGATGATTTTGGCCCCTCTGGCGGCCATGCTGGTGCAGATGGCAATTTCGCGCACGCGCGAATATGGGGCTGATCGGATGGGGGCTGAAATCTGCCGCGATCCCAAAAGCTTGGCCCACGCCCTTGCCAAGATCTCCGGCGCGGCGCATCGCATTGTCAACAATCAGGCAGAAGCCAATCCGGCCACCGCCCATCTTTTCATCATCAACCCCCTATCGGGTGCCCGCATGGACAATCTCTTCTCCACCCACCCGGATACGCAGAACCGGATCAACGCGCTGATGGCGATGGAACCGGGGGTTCCGCTTTCTGCCGCACCTTCCGGCCCGTGGAACCGCGCGCGCACCAAACGCGGGCCGTGGGGCTGATGGCCAAGCCCCAACCCCAGGGCCTTGGCCCCCGCGCGGCTGCCGCCCATATGCTGGCTGAAGTCCTACGCAATGGCGATGGGCTGGAAGATGCCTTTGAACGCTGTTGCCGCGAGGGGCGGCTCGTGGACGAAGCCCCGCGTGAGCGCGCGCTGGCGCGTGCCATCCTCACCACGGCACTGCGCCGCAAGGGTCATCTGGATGAGCTTTTGAAAAAATACATCACCAAGCCCCTGCCATTGTCTGCCGGCTTCACGCTCGAAATCATCATGATTGCGGCGGCGCAAATTCTGTTCATGCGCGTGCCACCCCATGCGGCAAGCTCGCTGGCGGTGGAAACGGCCCTTGGCGATCAGAAAGCGCGCCATTTCACGGGCCTCATCAATGCCGTGTTGCGCCGCTTGGCCGATGATGCACCAGCGATACTCGCGGTGAAACCGAAACCCGGCATCAACGCCCCGCGCTGGCTATTCGCCCGCTGGCAGCGTCATTACGGCACCCCGGTTGCGCGTGAATTGGCGCTGGCGCATCTGGACGAAGCCCCACTCGATCTGACGGTGAAGGCGGATCCTGATGTTTGGGCCAAAGAACTGGGGGCTGAAAAGCTTCAAGGCGGAACCCTGCGTCTCCAGCAAAGCGAAGGCCGCATTGATGAGCTTGCCGGTTACGCGCAAGGCGCTTGGTGGGTGCAGGATCAGGCAGCAAGCCTTCCCGCCAAATTATTGGGCGATGTGGCAGGCCTGCGCGTGCTCGATCTGTGCGCCGCCCCCGGTGGCAAAACCGCCCAGCTAGCCGCCGCCGGTGCCCATGTGACCGCGCTGGACATTTCCGCCCGCCGCCTCGACCGGCTCAAAGCCAATCTCCAGCGTCTTGATTTACATGCCGAAATCGTTAATGCGGATGGGCTGACCTACAAGGCTGATGAGCCCTTCGACGCCATCCTGCTCGACGCCCCATGTTCCGCCACCGGCACGCTGCGCCGCCACCCGGATATCGCTTGGCACCGTTCGGAAGCGCAAATCCGGGAACTGGTGCAATTGCAGCGCGCCATGCAGCGCCATGCGGCAAGCCTGCTCAAACTGGGTGGAAAGCTCGTTTTCAGCACCTGCTCACTGGAACCCGATGAGGGCGAGGAACATCTGAAATTTACCCCCGAAGGCCTAAAGCTCGATCCCATCGCCATCACAGAGCTACCCACGCCCCAAATCTGGAAAGAGCCAGGCATTTTGCGCTCGCTTCCCCAATTCGGCATGGATGGTTTTTTTGCCGCCCGCTATGTGCGTGTTTAGATTTCGTTAACCGCAGAAGGCTCATTAACGGTCTGGAAAGCTTGGTATCCACCGGACCCCTTTTATGCGCTTTGACCTGCTGACAGCCCCACGGCCCCCGGCTTTCGCCGCCTTCGGCCTTGAGGCTATAAGGCCGCTCTGGGCTGGTGTGCGGGTGACGGGCCTGAAACCACGCCGCGATCTCATCATCCATGGCGACAAGGAGCGCGCGCGCGATATCTATGCCGGCTTCTTCACGCTCGAAGGCCGCATGGTGGAATGCCGGGGCCGCTCGGTTTTTGCGCTAACCCCACCCTCAACCGAATTCGCTGCAAGCCTGCATGGCTTTGGCTGGTTGGAGGACCTGCAAGCCTCCGGCCGCGCCCTCGACCGGGCCCATGCGCGCGCCCTCGTGGGTGACTGGCTGACACGCAAACGGGCAAGACCCGCAACCGCGCGTCTTTTGCAGGTGCGCGCCAACCGCTTGCAAAATTGGGTGAAGGCCGCCCCCTTCCTGCTCGAAGGCGCAAGTGCGGGGTTCCGCGCCGATTTCTTTTCAGGCCTCACCACCGAAATCCGCCACCTGCTGCTGCCACGTTGGCAGGCAAGCGACCGGATGGCTGCAACCTTCGCATTGGCCCATGCGCTGGCAGGCCTCACCGGGCTTGAAGCCCTCTTACCCCTCACATCCCGCCGCCTGGCTCAAGAACTGGCGCGCCTATTTCCTGACGGCTTCGTGCCCTCGCGCAATGGCTCGGAACTGGCAGCTCGTCTGGAAGCACTTGCCGACCTGCGTCTGGATTTCGGCGATTGTCTCGCACCGCTCGAACGCGCCCTGGCACATATGACCCTGAGCGACGGAAACCTCGCCCGTTTTCACGCCGCGCAAAGCAACAAGAGCATCCTGCCCCCACCATCTGCGGACGCCACCCTTTTGGGCGGCTATGCTAGGCTCGCCCAAGGCCAAACGAGCCTGATCCTTGATGCAGGCCCGCAAAGCGTGGCGCAAAGCCTGCTTGCCTTTGAGTTCAGCTGCGGGCCAGAACGCATCATCACCCAATGCGGCTGGCCTGCTTCCGGGTCGATTCGCTTGCAGCAAGCCGCCAGCCGTCTGGCGGCCCATTCCGCCCCCTGCCTTGGCACGCGCGAGCCGGATCCCATCACACCAAAAGCCGATTGTGGATTGGCCGCGCAGGGTGGTGCTTGGGCCACCGCCAGCCATCAGGGCTGGGCAGGCTTCACCACCGAACGTCGCCTGTTTCTGGCAAGCGATGGCCATAATCTGCGCGGTGAGGATGTGCTAAGCGCGCACAGTGCGACATCCGATGCAGCCCTCTTCACCCTGCGCTTCCATCTCAACCCCAGCACCGATGCCCGCCTGGCCGAGGATGGCCGCTCCGTATTGCTGGCGGCAGGCCTGCAAATCTGGAGTTTCACCGCCAAGGGCGCGGTTCTGGACGTGGCCGATAGCATCAGCCTGGCCGGACTTGCAGCCCCCGTTCCGGCCCGCCAAATCACCCTGACCGTGGCCAACACCGCAACAGGCGCGCAGGTGAACTGGGCTTTGCGCCGGGTAGCCTGATCCGGCTTGGCATGCTAATCGCGAGAGGCTCGCAGCCTGCCTCCGGAGATAGCCGAATGCCTCATAACCTTCCCATCACCCGCGCCCTGATTTCGGTTTCCGACAAATCAGGCCTCGTTGAATTCGCGCGCGGGTTGACAAGCTTGGGTGTCGAAATCCTTTCCACAGGCGGCACCGCCAAGGCCTTGGCTGAAGCCCACATCCCTGTCACCGATGTTTCCCAAGTCACAGGCTTTCCCGAAATCATGGATGGACGGGTAAAGACCCTGCATCCCAAAGTGCATGGCGGCCTTCTTTCCATTCGCGGCAATGCCGAACATGAAGCCGCGCGCGCCGTCCATGGCATCGGCCATATCGATCTGCTGGCGGTCAATCTCTACCCGTTCGAACAGGCCCGCGCGCGCCAAGCCGGTTATGATGAAACTGTCGAGAATATCGACATCGGCGGCCCCGCCATGATCCGCGCTGGTGCCAAAAATCATGACAGTGTGACCGTAATCGTCGAGCCTTCCGATTACACAGGCGTGCTGGAAGAAATGCGCGCCAACAATAACGCCACGACATTCGAAACCCGCCGCAAGCTGGCCGCGCGCGCATTTGCCCGCACGGCTGCTTATGATGCCATGATCTCCAACTGGCTTCTGGCAGAGGCCGGCGAAACCATCGCCCCCTACCGCGCTTTCGGTGGCCCGCTCATTGCCTCTTTGCGCTATGGCGAGAACCCGCACCAAGCTGCCGGCTTCTACCGCACTGGCGAACAGCGCATGGGCGTTGCCACCGCCCGCCAAATCCAAGGCAAAGAACTATCCTACAACAATATCAACGACACGGACGCTGCCTTCGAATGTGTGGCCGAATTGGGCGCGCAACGGCCCGCTTGTGTCATCGTCAAGCACGCCAACCCATGTGGCGCTGCCATCGCCCAAACCCTCACCCAAGCCTATCAAGCCGCCTTGGCTTGCGATCCGGTCAGCGCCTTTGGCGGCATTCTGGCCTTCAATCAAAAGCTCGATGCGGCAACCGCAACCGAGATCGTCAAACTCTTTACCGAAGTCATCATCGCACCCGGTGCGGATGAAGAAGCCCTCGCCATCATCGCGGCCAAGAAGAATTTGCGCCTGCTGCTGACAGATGGACTGCCAGACCCGCAAGCACAAGGCTTGGCGATCAAAACCGTAGCCGGTGGACTTCTCGTGCAATCGCGCGACAATGGCGGCTTGCTGGAGGATGATTTGCGCGTCGTCACCAAGCGCGCACCGGATGCGCGCGAGATGGAAGATTTGCGCTTTGCCTTCAAGCTCGCCAAGCATGTCAAATCCAACGCCATCGTCTATGCGAAAAATCTCGCCTGTGTCGGCATGGGTGCAGGGCAAATGTCGAGGCTCGATTCAAGCCGGATCGCGGCGCGCAAATCAGCCGATGCCGCGGAAGCTCTAGGCCTGAAAGAACCGCTCACCAAAGGCTCGGTTGTGGCGTCTGACGCTTTCTTTCCCTTCGCCGATGGCTTGATTGCCGCTGCTGAAGCAGGCGCCACCGCCATCATCCAACCCGGTGGCTCCTTACGCGATGCCGATGTGATCAAAGCGGCAGATGAAGCAGGCCTTGCCATGGTCTTCACCGGCATGCGCCATTTCCGCCACTAACCGACCGCTATCGCTGCAAGATCGCTGGCGGCCACCGAAAGCCTCGCCAAGGAAAAACGCTTCTCACTCGTCATCTCGGCGAGGCTTTCTTCGAGCGCGCGCATGGCTGCCTGATGACGCAAACGCCAGCCTTCCCATCCACCTTCCCCAGCCACCGCATGGGCCACAATGGCCCGATGGCTTTGGAAAATCTGATCGAGCAGGCGGTTGATCGCAATCCGCTCATAAGAATCAGCCGTCTCCATTTGCCCGGTGAGGACCAACAGCCGATCAATGCCAAGCTCACCACTGCTGGCAAACAACACCCGTGCCACATCGGCCAAAGCTTTTCCTGAAATCTGGGCGACCTGTACAATGTCAGGCCCGCGCTGCAACAGGCGAAGGCTGGCAAACAGAGTGGCGGTTTTTTCATCCAATCCAGCCGCAATCAAAAAGGCCCGCCGCTCGGCAAGTCTTTGCGTGCCAGCTTGCGAAAGCCATTCCGGCAAGCCCGCACGCAACGCTGCAATGCCGTGGCGGTAATGGCTCGCGAGCGTCTCCAACTCCGCTTGGGGCGGGGCATGGCGCAGAAACCAAACCGTGCCGCGTCGCAAGAGCAATTGCAGTTCGAGATGGATTTCCAGCCGTGTCGCGGGGCTTGCGGGCTTGCTTAAGCGATCAGCTAGGGCCTGCAAATCCCGAAAGCCAAAACAATCGCGCGCCAGTGCATAAGCGCGCGCCAGCGCATCGGCAGACTTGCCAGTTTCCTCCAGAATACGTTCCGGGAACGAAGGCCCCAAACGGTTGATCATGCTATTGGCCAAAAGTGTCGCGATGATTTCACGTTGGAGGCGGTGGCCAGAGATTTCAGCGGCAAATCTGTCGCGCATGGCGGCGGGGAAATAATCGCGAAGCTCACGCGCAAAATAAGGATTATCCGGAAGCGCACTCGCCAAAAGCTCATCATGCAAGATGAGTTTGGCATAGGCCATGAGCACGGCCAATTCTGGCCGCGTCAGGCCTTCAGATTTCATCTCCCGTTCTTTGAGCTTTGTATCATCCGGCAGGAATTCAAGCGCCCGGTTCAACCCACCGCGCGCCTCAAATCGGCGCATCACACGCCCGTCATATCCAGCTTCTTCGCCCGCACGTGCCCGCGCCAGCGTGAGGCACAAAGTCTGCAGGCGGTTATTGCGTAAGACAAGCCCTGCCACATCCTGCGTCATCTCACCCAAAATCACATCCCGATTCGCACGCGAAAGCTTGCCCGCCCCCATGGCAGCCCCTAGGGCGATCTTGATATTCACCTCATAGTCGGATGTGTTGACGCCTGCCGAATTATCTACCGCATCCGTATTGATACGCCCGCCAAGGCTTGCATATTCAATGCGAGCCAATTGGGTAAAGCCCAGATTGGCACCCTCACCTGCCACCTTGGCCCGTATATCGCGCGCGGTGATGCGGATGGCATCATTGGCCTTATCCCCAACATCAGCTTGCGGCTCATGCGAGGCGCGCACATAAGTGCCGATGCCGCCGAACCACAAAAGATCGACATCGAGCTTGAGGATGGCACTGATCACTTCCTGCGGTGGGGCTTGTGCCAAGTGGATACCGAGCAGGCTTTGCATTTCTGGCGATAGCGGCACGGATTTGAGACTGCGGGAGAACACCCCGCCACCCATGCTGATGAGCGTTTTATCATAATCATGCCAGCTTGATCGCGGCAGCGCAAAAAGCCGCTCCCGTTCGGCAAAGCTCAAAGCACGATCCGGATCCGGATCGATGAAAATATCGCGGTGATCAAATGCCGCGACAAGTTTGATCTGGCCAGACAACAGCATGCCATTGCCGAACACATCCCCCGACATGTCACCCACACCCGCAACCGTGAAAGGCTCTACATGAATGTCGCGGTCCATCTCGCGGAAATGCCGCTCGACAGCCACAAAGGCACCGCGTGCCGTAATGCCCATTTTCTTGTGGTCATAACCGGCAGAGCCACCCGAGGCAAAAGCATCATCGAGCCAGAAGCCATGCGCTTGCGCGATTTGGTTGGCTTCATCCGAGAAAGTGGCCGTGCCCTTATCGGCGGCAACAACAAGGTAAGGATCATCCCCGTCAAGCCGGGTCACATGGGCCCGGGGGCTCACCTGGCCCTGCACCAGATTATCGGTGATCGACAACAGGCTTTCAATGAACAATCGATAGCAGCGCAACCCTTCCGCCGCCACAGCTTCGCGCCCGCTCAATTGGGCAAGCCTTTTGGGCACAAAGCCACCCTTGGCCCCCACGGGCACAATGACGGCATTTTTGACGTTCTGCGCTTTCACCAGCCCCAGCACTTCGGTGCGGAAATCTTCCTGCCGATCTGACCAGCGAATGCCGCCACGCGCAATCGCACCAAAGCGCAAATGCACGCCTTCCACATCCGGCGCATAGACAAATATCTCAGCAAAGGGCCGCGGCTCGGCCAAACCATCAATAAGCCGGGATGCAAATTTGCAGGCTAGCGGAAGGTTATTGCCGGGCACAAAGTAATTGGTGCGGAGCATGCAAGTGATAAGGTTCTGGAATCGGCGCAAGATGCGATCCTCATCCAAGCTCGTCACCTCGAGCAGGGCCTGTTCGATGGCCGCTTCGATTTCGGCTTGGCGGTCATGGCCGATCTGCACATCATTGGCAGGCGACAGCCGCGCACTGAAATATTCGAAAAGCAACCGGGCAACAGCACTATGCTTGACCAGCGTCTGGGCCACATAAGCGTTGGAGAAGGTAATGCCCGCTTGCCGCAAATAGCGCCCAAGTGCCCGCAACAAAGCCACCTCGCGCCAGCTGAAACCTTCCTGCAGCACGAGCGCATTATAGCCGTCATTTTCAGCAAGCCCCTGCCAGATCGCCAGAAAGGCCGCGCGCATGAGCTCAAGCCTTTCCGGCTTGGGGCTAAGCTTTAAGGGTTGCAGCACCACTTCATGGATGAAGGCTGTGGGCAGGCCGGATGCGGCTGGTGGCGTCAGCGTGTGGGTCGTCTCCTCAATGGCAAACAGCCCCATATTTTCTAAAATGGGCAGGCGCTCTGATAGCGGAATGGCTTGGCCCAGCCGATGCAGCCGCAAGATGAGACGATCCTGCTTTGCGGGGTGGAAATGGGCCGCGATCTGATCGCTGGAAGACAGGCCGGCAAGAATGGCAACATCCTCCAAGGCTGTCTCCGGCTGGGTGCTGTCGCGATAGCCTGCCGGAAATGCCGCCGCATAGGCTTCCTCGCGCGGCCCATCCATGCTGGCTTGCTGCATGGCATGGACAAGAACATCGCTCCAGCTTCGCGCAGCATTCACGATTTCGGCTTCCAATGCCGCCATATCCGGCTGCGGTGCAGGGCCTTTGTGGCGCGTGATCATATAATGCACGCGCACCAGCGAGCCTTCACCAAATTGCGGCTGGAAGAAACTGATATCACCACCAAATTCCCGCTCCAGCAGCACACCGATTTTCTCACGCAGTTCGGTATTGAAACGATCCCGCGGCAGAAAAACGAAAGCGGAGACAAATCGGTCAAACCGATCCCGGCGCACAAAAACGCGCGTGCGCGGACGCTCCTCAAGGCGCAGAATTCCAGAGGCGATCTGTTCCAACTCCGCGCGCGAAATCTGCAAGAGTTCATCACGCGGGAATGTTTCCAACACATTGGTGAGCGATTTTCCCGAATGGCTATCCGGCTTGAAGCCACTGGCCTCCATCACAGCGGCAATCTTGCGCCGAATGAGCGGAATTTCCTCCGGGCTTTGCGTATAGGCAGATGACGTGAACAAGCCCGCGATGGAAAGTTCGCCCGCAAGCTTGCCGTCAGCGCCATAGAGTTTCACGCCGCAATAATCGATCTGGGTTCGCCGATGCACGCGCGATGGCTCATCCGCCTTGGTAAGAATGAGAAGGCTCGGTTCCTGCAAATAGGCGCTCACCTTGGCACTTAAAACGCCCGCATCAGCGCGCTGGGCCAGTAGATTGATCTGCGGATCGCGCAGAATGCCAAGCGCCCCCGTTGGCACCGCTTGTGAGCGAAGGTCATTGCCATCGCGTTCATAGCGATATTCGCGCATGCCCAGAAAGGTGAAGTGATTGGCCAAAAGCCAGCGCAGGAAGGCTGTGGATTCGGAAAATTCCTCAACCGGCAAAGGCGGGGCGCAGGCTTCAAGCGTACCAATCACCTGTTGCACGCGCGCCAGCATAGGCCGCCAATCCAACACCGCACGACGCACCTGTTGCAGCGTGCTTTCGATTTCAGA
>CAJBCQ010000036.1 GCA_903951595.1 uncultured Hyphomicrobiales bacterium
GCCCGTCGCCGCCGAAAGAAGCGCCATGCCGTTCACATTGGAAAGCTTGCCCTGATCGGTTGCCATGCCGAGGGTGGTGTAACGCTTGGCAAGCTCAGCATCGCGATAGCCTTCCTGAGCTGCCAAGGGAATATCCTTGGCGGTCACATCATTCTGGAAATCGACAAAGGCCTTGCCGCGCGATTGCGCCACACGCCACAAGGGCTCAATAGCAAAAACCTCCCGCGCGACGGCTGGACAGTGCACAGGCTTGGCCTTAAAGCCTGCCGCGCGCGCAGCTTGCGCCCCCTTGGCAGCCCCGTCTTTAAGGCATTCAGCCAATGTGAATAGGCCCGCCGCCGAACCGGCGCTGACAAATTCATCACCATTCTCCGGCGGCACAAATGCCGCGGTCTGCGGATCCCACAGGGGCTTCTTGCCGCGCTGGCAGGCAAGATGAACCACCGGACTCCAGCCGCCAGATATGGCCAGCCCATCACACGCAATTCTGTGGGTCACACCATTCTGCTCGATTTGGATGGATTTGAGCCTTTTGCCACCCATGGCATCGGCCACCACAGCACCCTCCAGAAGCGGAACCCCGCCGCGATCCAGCGAGGCAGCCCCCTTGGCACGGCTGTCGATCAAGGCCACGACATTCACACCTGCCGCCTTCAGATCACGCGCGGTGCGATAGCCGGAATTATTATTGGTGAACACCGCAATGCTGCGCCCCGGTGCCACCGCATAGCGGTTCACATAAACGCGCATGGCTGAAGCGAGCATGACGCCGGGAATATCATTGCCGCCAAACACCAGCGGGCGTTCTTCTGCACCCGTTGCCAGCACCGCCACGCGGGCAAAAATGCGCCAATATCTCTGGCGCGGCTCAAAGGCTTCAGGCTGTGGCTTGTGATCGGCCACACGCTCAACCGCACCGAAAGTGTTGCCGTCATACCAACCAAAAACAGTGGTGCGCGGCAGCAGCGTGACATTTGGGAAATTGGCAAGTTCAGCAAGGCTTGCCGCACAGAAATCATGCGCCGTGCCATTGCCGATCCAATCGCGCTCAGAAAGCAGACTGCCGCCCAGACAAGCACCCTCATCCACCAGCATCACCCGCGCGCCTGCGCGTGCGCCAGTCAGCGCCGCCATCAGCCCCGTGGGACCGGAACCGATGACCAGCACATCGCAATGGGCCGTGCTCTTTTCATAACTGTCTGGATCCGCAAGCCCCGATGCCCGCCCCAAGCCCGCCGCGCGCCGGATGAGCGGTTCATAAACCCGCTCCCAGAAACGCTTCGGGCGCATGAAGGTCTTGTAATAAAAGCCAGCCCCCAGAAATGGAGAGAATAATTGCGCTACAGAGCCGAAATCATTCTCCAATGACGGCCAGCGGTTCTGACTTCGCGCGCAAAGGCCATCGAATAATTCAGCCACCGTTGCCCGCGTATTGGGCTCGCGCCGCGCACCCTCGCGCAATTCAACCAACGCATTGGGCTCGGCCGCACTGGCGGTAAGAACCCCGCGCGGGCGGTGATATTTGAAACTGCGCCCAGCAAGAATCTTGCCCGAGGCAAGCAGGGCAGAAGCCAGCGTATCGCCTTGGAAGCCTGAAAGCCTCTCACCATCAAACTGGAATTTTAGCGCCTTGGACCTGTCAATCAGACCACCTTCGGGCAAACGATAACCACTCATGCTTTCACCTTGCCGGGCGGTGTGGCACTGCGGGCAGGCACCATGTTGAAAACCTCATGCGTGACCGTGTTGCGTTCACACACAAGCCAAGCGCGGCAACCGCCTGTGTGCTGCCAGAACTCGCGAATGAGCCCCATGGGATTGCGCCGTTCATGCACGAATTCATGCCATTTTTCGAAAGCGGCCTTGGGGCTGGGCCGTTTGACGCTCGCATCCCCCAGATAGGTGAATTCCTCACTTGAACGCGGGCCGCAATAGGGACAGGGCAGCAGCATAGGCTATTCCTCAATGCAAATTGGGTGTGGCACCGCGGCCTGCTTCATCAATGGGATAGCCGCGCCGGAACCGGTCGAGCCGGAAAGCGGCGTTAAGCTCATGCGGCTGATCGCGCGCGATGGTATGGGCAAAGCAGAAGCCGGAAGCCGGCGTTGCCTTGAAGCCGCCATAACACCAGCCCGCATTGAGATAGAGATTGGGAATATGGGTTTTGCCAATGATGGGGCTGCCATCCATCGTCATATCCATAATGCCACCCCAAGCCCTCAGCACCCGCACCCGCCCCAAGGCCGGGATCATGGAAACACCCGCTTCCATCACATGCTCCACCATCGGCAGATTGCCGCGCCGGGCATAGGAATTATAGGCGTCCAGATCGCCGCCAAACACGAGCCCGCCCTTGTCGGACTGCGAGACATAAAAATGCCCCACGCCAAAGATGACAACATTGTCGATCATCGGCTTGATGCCCTCGGACACAAAGGCCTGCAACACATGGCTTTCAATGGGAAGGCTGAGGCCGGCCATTTTTGCCACATGGCTGGAATGGCCCGCCGCCGCCAGCCCCAGCTTGTTGCAGCCGATAAAGCCACGAGAGGTTTCAACCCCCTTCACAATGCCGTGTTCAATGCGGATGCCCTTGACCTCGCAATTCTGGATCACATCCACCCCACGGCTGTCGGCCCCGCGCGCATAGCCCCAAGCCACCGCATCATGGCGCACGGTGCCCCCGCGCCGCTGCAATAGCCCGCCATAAATGGGAAAGCGCGCATTGTCGAAATCAAGGTAAGGCACCATTTCGCGCACCCCTTGCCGATCCAGCAATTCGGCATCCACCCCATGCAGCCGCATGGCATTGCCGCGCCTGGCATAGGCATCGCGCTGGCCATCCGAATGGCACAGCATCAACACCCCGCGCTGGCTGACCATGGCGTTGAAATTGAAATCCTGCTCCAGCCCTTCCCACAGCTGGAGCGATTTTTCATAAAAGGGATTATTTTCTTCCAGCAGATAGTTGGACCGGATGATTGTGGTGTTGCGGCCCACATTGCCCGAACCGATATGGTCCTTTTCCAGCACCGCCACATTGGTGATGCCGTGTTCCTTGGCCAGATAATAGGCACTCGCCAATCCATGCCCGCCGCCACCGACGATGATCACATCATAGTGAGGCTTGGGCTCCGGCTCCCGCCAGGCCGGTTTGGCAAATCGGTTGCCGGTGAGAGCTTGGGCGAGAAGGCTGAAGGCTGAGTAACGCATGAGTCGTTGATTCTGGTCTGTTCACGCAATGCGGGAAGCGCACCTTAGCCAGCAAGTTTCAGCAACGCTAGTGCCCTGAAACACTAGATTGCCCACCCGACATAAGGCTAGAACAGCGCATTGACTTCCCGCACCCGGCACCCTACCTCCCTGTTCTAAATAACGAACGATGGAAAAACCATGCCCGCCCCAGCTTTTGCCCGCCGACTGACGCATCTTGAGCAGCTTGAAGCCGAATCCATTCACATCATGCGCGAAGTGGTGGCCGAATGTGAAAAGCCGGTGATGCTTTATTCCATCGGCAAGGATTCCGCCGTGATGCTGCATCTGGCGCTGAAGGCCTTCCACCCGGGAAAACTGCCCTTCCCGTTGATGCATGTGGACACCACCTGGAAATTCCGCGACATGATCACCTTCCGCGACCGCATGGCGGCCGAAAAGGGCTTTGATCTCATCGTCCATATCAATGAGGACGGCGTTGCCAAGGGCGTGAACCCCTTCAGCCATGGCTCAGCCCTGCACACCCAAATCATGAAAACCGATGCCTTAAAGCAGGCACTCGACAAATACGGCTTTGACGCCGCCTTCGGTGGCGCGCGCCGCGATGAGGAGAAATCCCGCGCCAAAGAGCGCATTTTCTCCTTCCGCGACAGCCGCCACCGCTGGGACCCCAAAAACCAGCGCCCGGAACTGTGGAGCCTCTACAATGCCCGCATGAACAAGGGCGAATCCATCCGTGTATTCCCGCTGTCTAACTGGACGGAGCTGGATGTGTGGCAATATATCCATCAGGAAAATATCGAGATCGTGCCGCTCTATTTCGCCGCCGAGCGCCCCGTGGTGATGCGCGACGGCCAGATCATCATGGTGGATGATGACCGCATGCAGCTGAACCCCGGCGAAACGCCTGAAATGCGCAAAATCCGCTTCCGCACATTGGGCTGCTATCCGCTTTCCGGCGGTATTGACAGCGATGCCTCAAATCTCCTCGAAATCATCGAGGAAATGCTCGTCTCCACTTCCTCCGAGCGCCAGGGCCGCGTCATCGACCATGACCAATCCGCCTCCATGGAAAAGAAAAAGCAGGAAGGATATTTCTGATGGCAACCCCTGTTGATTTCAAAGGCGGCGATGTTGAAGGCTATCTCAACAGCCAGGAACGCAAGGATCTTCTGCGCTTCATCACCTGCGGCAGTGTGGATGACGGCAAGTCAACCCTGATCGGCCGGTTGCTTTATGAATCCAAGATGATCTTCGAAGATCAGCTTGCAGCCCTAGAGCGCGATTCCAAGAAGGTCGGCACGCAAGGCGGCGACCTTGATTTCGCGCTGCTGGTGGATGGCTTGGCTGCTGAACGCGAACAGGGCATCACGATTGACGTTGCCTATCGCGCCTTCACCACCGACAAGCGCAAATTCATCGTGGCCGACACACCCGGCCATGAGCAATATACGCGCAACATGGCAACGGGCGCTTCTACCGCCGATCTTGCCATCATCCTCATCGACGCCCGCCGGGGTGTTCTCACACAAACCCGCCGCCACAGCTTCATCGTCTCACTTCTGGGCCTGCGCCATGTCGTGGTAGCCGTGAACAAGATGGACCTTGTGGGCTATTCCAAGGATGTGTTTGACGAGATCGAGGCCGATTACCGGCAATTTGCCGCCAAGCTAGAACTACCAGAAATCACCGTCATTCCGATGTCGGCGCTGAAGGGCGACAATATCATCGACCGCTCGGCCAGCATGCAATGGTATCGCGGGCCCACGCTGATGGGCCATTTGGAAACGGTGGATACTTCCTCCTCCTTGGCCGACCAGCCTTTCATGATGCCCGTGCAATGGGTGAACCGCCCGGACCAGAATTTCCGCGGCTTCTCTGGCACCATTCCGCAAGGCACCATCAAGCCCGGTGACGCTGTGCGGGTGCTTCCTTCCTCGCGCACCACGAAAATCGCTAATATTGTCACCGCCGACGGCAATCTGGAACAAGCCGTAGCCGGCCAGTCCATCACCCTCACCTTTGCCGATGAGGTGGACGCCAGCCGTGGCGATGTGATCGCCAAGGCGGATGATCCGGTGCTGGTGGCCGACCAGTTCGAAACCCGCATCCTGTGGATGGGGGATGAAGAAATGCTGCCCGGCCGCCCTTACGTCATCAAAATCGGCACCCGCCAGCTTCCCGGCACGCTTTCCTCACCCAAGTTCAAGATCAATGTGAACACCCTGGAACATACGGCGGCCAAAACGCTCGCCCTCAATGAAATTGGCATTTGCAATCTTGATCTCGACAAGCCCGTGCCTTTTGCGCCCTTCCAAGAAAGCAAGGCACTCGGCGGCTTCATCATCATCGACCGCTTCACCAATGCCACGGTCGGCATGGGTCTTATCAATTTCGCCCTGCGTCGTGCCAGCAACATCCATTGGCAGGCGCTGGAAGTGAACAAGAATGCGCGCGCCGGCAAGGCAGGCCAGAAGCCATCCGCCTTGTGGTTCACCGGGCTTTCAGGCTCTGGCAAATCCACCATCGCGAACTTGGTGGAAAAGAAACTGCATGCGCGTGGCCATGCCACCTATCTGCTCGACGGCGACAATGTGCGCCACGGGTTGAATAAGGATCTGGGCTTTACCGATGCGGACCGTGTGGAAAACATCCGCCGCGTGGCTGAAGTGACCAAGCTTATGGTCGATGCTGGCCTTATCGTTCTGACCAGCTTCATCTCTCCCTTCCGCTCTGAACGCCTGATGGCGCGTGAGCTTTTGGAAAGTGGCGAGTTCATTGAAGTATTTGTGAGCACACCGCTGGCCGTGGCTGAATCCCGCGATCCCAAGGGGCTCTACGCAAAAGCCCGGCGCGGTGAAATCAAGAACTTCACCGGCATCGACAGTGATTATGAGCAGCCCGAAAAGGCTGAGATCGTGGTGGATACATCGGCCAATTCAGCCGAAGCCTGCGCCGACGCGATCCTCGATTGGCTGGACAAGAACGGGCGTTTAAGCCCGCCTCGTTAAGGCCGCCAACGCAGCACAGCTTCGATCATCTCGCGTAAGGCGGCACTTAAACGTGCCGCCTTTTCTACATCCCAAGCGCCATCATGGTCGGGTGTCATATAGGCATCTGAGCCTATTTCCATTTGCAATGCATGAAAGCCGTGATCGGGCTTACCGAAACTGCGTGTAATGTGGCCACCCACGAAGCGTCCATTCTCGACATGGGTGTAACCGCTTGCCGCCATCACATCGAACACCGACTGAACGAGCCCAGCATCCGCACTGGCACCATGCACCGTGCCAAGATTGAAAACGGGCAGGGTTCCGGCAAACAGCCGCGGCACACGTGAGGCGATGGAATGGCAATCCCACAGCACCGCATAGCCATGGCGCGCCCTGATACGCACAAGCTCGTCTGCAATCGTGTCGTGATAGGGCTGCCAATAATCAAGCACGCGCGCTTGGATTTCCGCTGCATCCGGTTCCTGGCCCGCAACATAGATCGGCACTCCATCAAACTGGGTGAGCGGGCACAGTCCGGTGGTGGCTTGGCCGGGATACAGACTATCATCCTGCGGCGGACGGTTGAGATCAATGACATAGCGCGAATAATTTGCTGCGATCACACCGCAACCCAATTCCGCGCCAAAACCATAAAGCCTATCAATATGCCAATCCGTATCCGGCAAACGCTGGGCTTGCGGGGAGAGCCGCTCGGCAAGGCCCGGTGACAATGCCGTTCCGGTGTGGGGAATACTGAGTAAGATCGGCGCTTCGCCGGGTGTGAAGTGGAATGGATTCAAAGTAAATCTCCAGTAAAGGTCGAGAACTCGCCCCGCTGAACAAGGCTACTTACCAATTCAATCTCCGGCCCGAACACCCGGTCCACAGGGCGCGGGGCAATATGGTCGCGCAGCTTTTTGTGCGCGGCTTCGATAGGTGCGGAGGATGTAAGCGGACGCCGAAAATCAATCCCCTCCGCCCCAGCCATGAGTTCAATAGCAATAATGGCGCGCGTATTGGCGATCATGCGATGCAGACGCAGCGCCCCATGCGTTGCCATGCTCACATGATCTTCCTGATTGGCCGATGTGGGCAGGCTGTCCACACTCGCTGGATGCGACAGCATCTTGTTTTCAGATGCCAGAGCCGCCGCCGTGACATGCGCTATCATATAGCCGGAATTCAAGCCGCTTTCGCGCACGAGAAAGGCCGGAAGCTCGCTGATGCTCGTATCGGTCAACTCCGCAATGCGCCGCTCTGAGATGGCACCGATTTCGGCAATGGCAAGGGCCAGATGATCGGCAGCAAAAGCCACAGGCTCGGCATGGAAATTGCCTCCCGATAACACCACATCATCATCCGCGAACACCAGCGGATTATCACTTACCGCATTGGCTTCAATGGTCAATGTGGTCTGAGCATGGCGCATGGCATCCAGGCACGCCCCCATCACCTGTGGCTGGCAGCGGAAGGAATAGGGATCTTGCACCTTGGTGTCGCCTTCCAGATGCGACGCGCGGATTTCACTGCCTTCCAGAAGCTTGCGATAGCGGCCGGCAAGCTCCACCTGCCCCTGATGTGGGCGCAGCGCATGGATGCGTGGATCAAACGGCGTGTCCGAACCCTTGATGGCATCGGTAGACATCGCCCCGGCAATGACAGCCGCCTGCATAACGCTCTCCGTTTCGATAAGCGCGTGCAAGGCGATGGCGGTTGAAACCTGCGTGCCGTTGAGCAACGCCAAGCCTTCCTTGGGTCCAAGGGATGCAGGCTTCAGGCCAGCGCGTTTCAGTGCCTGCGTGCCGTTCATGCGCTCGCCTTGATAATGCGCCTCACCCTCGCCAATCATCACCAGCCCCATATGCGCCAAGGGCGCAAGATCACCACAAGCACCCACAGAACCCTGCCCCGGTATGATGGGCAGCACATCCTTTTCAATGAGCCCCGCAAGGGTGGCGAAAGTTTCAGGACTGAGACCTGAATGCCCCAAAGCGAGAGACTGCAGCTTCAACAGCAAGATGAGACGCACGGTTGCATTCTTCAACGGCTCACCAATGCCAGCGGCATGAGAGCGCACGAGATTGACCTGCAACTGCGCCAGATCGCTTTCAGCAATGCGCGCGCTGGCAAGCTTGCCAAACCCCGTATTCACACCATAGATTGTATCACCGCTTTTCAGCATACGCAAGATTCCGGCATAGCTTTTGGCAACCGCCTCTTGGGCAGCTGCCGAAATGGTAAGCTCAACTGGGCCTTTCAGGACGCTGCGAAAATCAGCAAAGCTCAGGCCTTTAGGGCCAATTTCAATCGTCATTTCAACATCACTCCTGAAGCCGCTTCATGGCAGCGGCGAATTTGGTTTTGATTTCAGCTTCGCGCGCATGATGCCCATCGCGCACAACAATCTTTCCGCCCGCAATCACATCGCGCACACAAGCCGAACCGCCAGAGAATATCCAGCTGTCCAGAATGCCATCGCCTTTGCGACCAATAAGCGCAGGATGCTCGTCATCTAGCACGACGGCATCGAGCCTTTGGCCCACACGAATGCCGGATGCAGGCTGCGCGATGGAACGCGCCCCGCCAGCCAATGCCGCCTCAAACAGATTGCGCCCCGTAGAACGCGCCGCCCCACCCGAAAGAACGGTGCGCGCGCGGGTGAGATAACGCTGAGAATATTCAAGCACGCGCAATTCTTCGGCTGCACCCACACTCACATGACTGTCGGTGCCGATGGCAATGGCACCGCCTGCGCTCATATAGTCAACGCCATTAAAAATGCCGTCACCCAGATTGGCTTCTGTTACCGGACACAAAGCCGCATGCGCGCCACTTGCCGCCAAGCCGGAAGTCTCGCGCGCGTTCATATGGGTGGCGTGGATGAGTGACCAGCGGGCATTTAAGTCAAATTCGCTGCTGAGATATTCGACAGGTCGCATGCCATTGAAGGCAAGACAGTCCTCAACCTCTTTGATCTGCTCAGCAATGTGAATATGCACAGGGCCTGCCTCCGTCATCACCTCACGAAGTAACTCAACCGTCACCGCCCGCAGGGAATGCGGTGCGATGCCCATGCGCTCATGGCCGCGAAGCGATGACGCAATCTCGGCTATGATGGCCTGAAAACCTTGCTGATTATTCAAAAACCGCCTTTGTCCAGCATTGGCCGCTTGGCCGCCAAAACCGCCATAGGCATAAAGCACCGGCAGCATCGTCATGCTGATGCCGGCCTCGCGCGCCGCCTCCAAACACCGCAGCGATAGCTCCGCGCGGTTAGCATAAGGCGTGCCATCCGGCTGATGATGCAGATATTGGAATTCACCCACCGAGGTAAAACCGGCTTTGAGGCATTCGACATAAAGCTGGGCGGCCACCGCCTGCAATTCTTCCGGCCGCATTTTCAGCGCAAAGCCATACATGGCCTCCCGCCATGTCCAGAAACTATCAGCCCCCGGCCCCGACCGCTCCGCCAGCCCCGCCATGGCGCGCTGATGGGCATGGGAATGGACATTGGCCAGCCCCGGCACAGCCACACCGGGCAACGATTCGCCTGCGCCCGCAGCCCCCGGCAAGACAGCCGTAATCATCCCGGCGTCATCTGTCTCAATGCCCACATCCCGCGCCCAGCCATCGGGCAGCAGCATCTGGCTAAAATGGAACTTGCATGGGCCCATATTCATCCCCTAAGCTGTATAGACAACCTTATACAGGATCAAGCGCGTGGCAAGCTATCTTCTGAAAAATGCAAGTCTAGCGAGTTTTGCAGGCACTGAACCCTATGGCCTCATCGAAAATGGCGCTGTTCTGGTCGAAAAGGGCCAAATCCGGTGGGTTGGCCCGGCATCCCAAGCACCCGCCGCCGAGCAAGCCTATGACCTGAAAGGCCGCCTTGTCACCCCCGGCCTCATCGATTGCCACAGCCACATTATCTATGGCGGCAGCCGCGCGCATGAATTCGAAATGCGCCTGAATGGGGCAAGCTATGTGGACATCGCCAAGGCCGGTGGCGGCATTTTGTCCACCGTGAAGGCAACCCGCGCGGCAACCGAAGATGAATTAGTGGCCCAAGCCCTGCCCCGGCTCGACGCATTGCTTTCCGAAGGTGTCACCACGCTGGAAGTCAAATCCGGCTATGGCCTGGATACCAAATCCGAAATCACCATGCTCAAGGCCGCCCGCAAGCTGGGGCAGGCGCGCGCGGTAGATATCGTCACCACCTTCCTCGGCGCCCATGCCCTGCCGCCGGAATATAAGGAAAACCGCGCGGGCTATCTCAGCCTTATCTGCCAAGAAATGCTGCCCGCAATGATCGGCTTGGCCGATGCAGTGGATGCCTTTTGCGAAAACATCGCCTTTACGCTGGAAGAAACGGCACAACTATTCGAAGCCGCCCGCAAGCTCGGCCTGCCCGTGAAGCTGCACGCTGAACAGCTCACCAACATGGGTGCCAGTCGCTTGGCGGCAAGTTTTAACGCGCTGTCGGTGGACCATGTCGAGTATCTCGATCAAGATGGTATAGATTCCATCGCCAAATCCGGCACCGTAGCGGTGCTCTTGCCCGGTGCCTTCTATTACCTGCGCGAAAAACAATCCCCACCCGTGGCCGGCCTGCGCCAAGCCAAGGTGCCGATGGCGGTAGCAACAGACCTCAACCCCGGCACATCCCCCGTCCATTCCCTTCTCACCGCCATGAACATGGCCTGCGTGCTGTTCGGCCTGACCCCCGAAGAAGCCCTGCGCGGCACCACGCTGAATGCGGCCAAAGCCTTGGGGCTGAAAGATCGCGGCCAAATTGCCACCGGCATGAAAGCCGATCTGGCGATCTGGAACACTGACCGGCCCGGAAATTTGAGCTATCCGCTGGGGCTAAACCCTTGCGCCGCCGTCATCCGCAATGGCGCGCTCATCCGCGGAAGCCTCGCATGATGATGGCTGCCGCAAGCCCGCTTTATCAGCGCGTGAAGGATCACATCCTCCAGCGCATCCAATCGGGTGAATTGGGGCCAGGCAAGCGCGTGCCTTCCGAGAATGAAATTGTCGGTGCCCTCAGTGTGAGCCGCATGACCGCCAACCGCGCGCTGCGCGAGCTTACCGAACAGGGCTATCTTGACCGCGTGCCCGGTGTCGGCACTTTCGTAAAGGAACCACAGGCGCGCGCCAGCCTGATGGAGTTGAAAAACATCGCCGATGAAATCACCGCGCGCGGGGCTATCCATTCAGCTGAGATCATCGAAAGCGGCTATGTGGAAGCCAAGCCATCCGTGGCTGAAAGCTTCGGCAAGCCTGTTGGCGTTCGGCTTTATCACCTGCAAATCCTCCACCGCGAAAATGGCCTGCCCGTGCAGCTGGAAGACCGCTATGTTGATGAAGCCGCAGCACCGGGCTTTGGCGCCCAAGATTTCACCAAGATAACCCCCACGCAATGGCTCTTGGCCTGCGTTCCCGTCGATGAATTGGAACACACGGTCGAAGCCGTAGTACCCAAGCCACGCAAGGCAAGACTTCTGGAAATCGACAAAGGCGAGCCGTGCCTTTCGCTGTATCGGCGCAGCTTTTCCCAAGGTCGTATCGTCACCGTTGTAACACTTCTCTATCCAGCCAGCCGCTACGCGCTGCACAGCCGCTATTCCACATCCCCCCAAGGCAGGATCTCACCATGACCACACGACGCGACAATTCCCGCATCATCAAGGCCGCAACCGGCACCAAGCTTTCCGCCAAAAGCTGGCTCACAGAAGCCGCCATGCGGATGCTGATGAACAA
>CAJBCQ010000037.1 GCA_903951595.1 uncultured Hyphomicrobiales bacterium
GGCTCAACTATCCATGCACAAAAAATGCTGAGTTAATGGTGCGTCGCCGAATCCGAACCATGCCCTGGTTCTATATTTCCGAAACTCCAGAGGCCTCCATGTCACTTTTCCGGCTGGCTTTCCCTGATGTCGAAGATATAGACATTCCATTTCAAAATGCCTCTCTCGGCGATCAAAAAGCGATAGATGCAAAAGACGTAGATCACTTAATTTCACTTAATCAGTTAGATTACGGCATATATGGATACGCTATAAGTGTTCAGTCAGCGCGACTAGCCAAAATAACAAACAAACGATGAGAGCAATAACCTCTGTAATGCTGTTCGAACCTAAATTAAATTTAACCTAATCAATGCAACACGACTCAAGTTTCTTTAAGACCTAAAGCCGACAAAAGCTGAACGGTTGCCTCAGGCCAACTAAGCAACGCTGGGGTATCACCAGATGGCATGCCGCGCGATATTGCTTCGATCCAATCACGCAATGAAAATGCAAGTTGTTCAGGATTTTCCGCTCGAAAATATGTCACGCTATCTCCCGCAATCTCGTTGAAGATCGGTAAATCGCGCGCCAATACGGGGCGCTTATGCGCCAAAGCCTCAACCACGGGCAAACCAAATCCTTCCCCCTCAGATGCAACCAGAACACCGGTGCAACTGGCATATAGCTGCCCGAGTATTCCATCGTCCGGTCCGTTGAACCAGAACAGTCGCTTGCCTTTTTCCGGGTGATGGATGAGGCGTTTAACAAGCCGATCCACCCCCCAACCAACGCGGCCTGCGAACACAAGGTTCACATCCCACCCATCCTTCCAAAGTTGTTCGAATGCATCGAGGGTCTGCTCATGTCCCTTTCGCTGCCACAGCACGCTAACGAGAAGAACCGTCGGTCTCTCCGAAATCTGCGGTGGCAAATGGCCGTTGGGTGTCACCGGAAGTTCACTACCAAGATGGAACCAATCGACCCTGGGATGACGTTGCCTTGGCAAACGACGGTGCAATTCCAAAACCACATCCTCGGCAACGGTGCGGGATATGCAGACTAATTCATCGAATTGCGAGACAGCATCGAACCAAAGGCTATGCTTTTCGGCAGAACCTGGTTCGAACCAATCTGGACGCTGCAGAGGCAGCAGATCGTACACCACCGCCGAAAGCCGTCCACCAACTTGCCGTACGCGATCAAGAAATGCTGTTCGGCGGTAAAGAGCATGATATAGGTCCAACGCCAAGAAATGATCACCCCGGCGCAACTCAACATGCTCCTCTTCGCCGACAAAAGCCTCACCGAGTAGCGAGGCGCGGTACCTACCAGCTACGCGAAAATGAAGTGGATTATCATCGGCCCTTACCGGCGTCACCACCAAACCATGGGGCGGCCGCCTCAGCAGCTCAGCTGTGATCCGGTTCACTACACGACCTATGCCGCTGCTTGGCCGGTTCGTGCTCTGAACCGTCGCGTCTAGAAGAAGCCGCGGTGGGTTCCGCGATGGTCGGTTTGCCCCAATGGCAGATGTCAGTGCCGATATGTCGGTTAGATCTATAGAAGGCGGCGCAAGAGCTGCAATCTTACGCACCAGCTTGCCAAGCGGCGGTACCATGATTTGCGAACGCCCCGGCTTTAACTCGGCGTGCAGAGATTCATATGCTTCAATCGTTCGCCGCGCACAAGATGACCAAGTCAAGGCACTAACACGAGCTTGGTTTTCTGCATGCGATGGACCAACGAAATTCCCGCTCAGTGCGCGCACAAGCGCAAATGACATAGAATCTGTTCGAGCTGGATCGAAAGTAATCTCTTGGCTCGCAGCACCCTCCAAAAAACCGCCGCGGCCACTACACAGAACTCTCGCGCCAGCCGCCATTGCTTCCAGTACAGGCAATCCGAAACCCTCACGCAGACAGGGATAAGCAAAGACAGCACATGCACGCTGAAGGTCAACAAGGCTTTGCTCCGGAAGGTCGTCAAGCCATCGCAAATTTTCTGCGAAAATACCGTGACGCGCCGCAAGTTGCTGGAGTGCTAACCTTCCTGCAGGCTCCACATATCCGACCAACACAAGATCGTGGGGATGCGGCAGAGACTGCTTGGCTAAGGCAAAAGCTTCGATCAAGGATCCTACGTTATTGTCGGGATTAAAGCCGCCATAATACAAAATGAACGGACGAAATAGTCCATGCCGCTCTCGGATAGATTTGCCTTCATCCCAACCGACAGGCGTTACAAAGAAGGACTCTTCGACACCTACGCCAATTGACACTACCCGCGAAGGATTTATGCCAAGAAGGTTTACTGCCTCCCGCTTTGAGGCCTCGTTCGTTGTAAGCAACAGCTGAGCACAGGTCAGCTGCCGAACTCTCGATTGATACCAATCATTCATAGCGGGATGTGCAGCATCTTCGCAGAAAAGACGAGGTTTTGAATCGTAGAGAAATACACCTGTCGGAATCTGGCCGTCGATCGTTACAGCAGCATTTTCGAAAGGGCCTTCCAACAACGCGGTTGCGTGTAAGACATCCGGCTGTGCAGCCGCTATTACGTCACCACGCAATAACCCGGCCATCGCAGAACGCCACGGCTCTGATTGGCTTCTGGCTTTCTGCAGGGGCAGGCTTTGCCATCCCAATATCCGCTCGTGCGGCAAGTGATCCAATGCCATTCGCCGAAGATCAACAAACGTCTCGGCAGATTGGGCATTGAGAAGGAGTGAAATCTCACTTTGACCAGGGTTCTTTAGCATAGCCATGCACAAGCTGCGCCAATAGCGGCCTACTTCAGACTTGGCAGCTAGCGCTGTCTGCGCGCCTTGCATGTCGATAAGAATACGCAAAGCACCTCAGTCCTTCTGTACCCGCACCTTGGATTTTAGCGCACTCTGAAGCGTTTCATTTATCACGCGCATCTTGCCGGGATGTCCACCCGCCACCTCTAGTGTGGAGGAGGGCAAAGCTTTCGAGTGCCTTATCTTGTAAGCCCGAAGACCGAGCAGCTTCCTTATTTTACGCTTGGTTTTTTTGATGAAATTTCTCGCCTCAACAAAAGCTTGCTTATCACTCTGAGGAGGAGAAGGCGGCGGGCATAGCCAATGATGGGGCCGAACCGTAAAATTATCAAAGAGATTCGGCCCGCATGAAAAATGCACCGCAAGTTCAGCATGGTCCTCGGCAAGGTAAAAGCGGTTGAGGCCGTCAAAATATACAAACCGGTATCCCCTGCGGAGTATTTCTGGTTCCCATTCTTCATAGTTCGGAACCATGGAATTTGGCTCGGTGCTTTCCACCAGCACGATCCACGGCCTGACATTGGAATCCCGCCAACTCCGAATTACCGCGCCCTCGTGACCTTCGACATCGATCTTCATCCAGTGAACATCGGATGAGACGTGGGCGTTCATGATGTCGAAAAGGGAAACTTGTTCAACTGGATAAGTTGAAACCGAGAAACCGGCAGCACGGTGGCGTTCTGCAAATTCTGCACTGCAGGTACTAATGCCTGCGCCCAAACCGACATCAAAGAAGGTCAAGGTGCCAACTTCATCAGTGACTACCGCTTCTACCACGACATCACCAGGGCGCGCATGTCTCAGCGCTGCCGCATGCGCTGGAACTGGCTCCACGTGAATACCGCGCCATCCATTTTCGTGAAAGGACCGGCTGACCGAGTCGATATCGGGATGAGAGGCACCTATATCAATATAAAACCCATGAGAAACTGACCCAAGCGCGCGATGAAGTATTACGTCTTCAAAGTTTTGAGCGTAGCTTACAAACATGGTGCCGATCTGCCTAATCTTAAGTTCCAAATTTAAAACCAGAATAGCGGATGGATCGCCTTTCGTCGAGAGGACTTGGTCTTACTATTGGTGTCGAGAAATGCAGTCAAACTGCAACCCAAAGAGGAGCTAGGTGCTGTCTATTGAGAGGAAAGACCACTACTTGGTGACAACCTGCGCTTCCAAAAGGAAGGAGTCCATCGTACCATTTGAGACCAGATAATTCGATGCATCCATTCGCCAATGAGCAACCAAGCTCAATCAAGAAACCTGTCGTGCCCAGTCCTCTCAGCAATCCGCGCAAAACCTCGGGAGAAAATGGA
>CAJBCQ010000038.1 GCA_903951595.1 uncultured Hyphomicrobiales bacterium
AATTCCCGCCTTGCCGTAGAAATCGACAAGGGGGGCCGTTTGCTTGTTGTAGATTTCGAGGCGCGAGCGAACCGTTGCCTCATTGTCGTCCGCGCGGCGCACGAACTCAGTGCCGCCACACGAGTCGCAGATTCCTGCAACCTTTGGTTTTTCAAAACTGTCGTGATACCCTTTGCCGCATTTGGCGCAGCTATAGCGGCCAGCAATGCGGGTAACCAAGGCAGCGTCATCCACCTTCATTTCGATGACGGCATCGAGCTTCAAGCCCTTGGCCATCAGCATGGCACCAAGTGCCTCAGCCTGGGCCGTGTTGCGCGGGAAACCGTCGAGAATGAAGCCCTTGTTCACATCCGACTGGTCAAGACGCTCGGAAATGATCGAGACGACGATGTCGTCCGAAACCAGATCGCCGCGATCCATGACAGCTTTGGCCTTGCGGCCGAATTCGGTTCCAGCGGCCACGGCTGCGCGTAGCATGTCGCCAGTTGAGAGCTGTTTTAGCCCCCATTTTTCCTCTAGAATCTTGGCCTGTGTGCCCTTGCCGGCGCCCGGAGGCCCGAGGAGGATCAGGTTCATCGACGACTCCCGCGCAGATTTGTCCGCTTGATCAGCTTTTCATACTGCTGTGCGAGGAGATGGCCCTGTACCTGCGAAACCGTGTCCATCGTGACCGACACCACGATCAGGAGCGAGGTGCCGCCGAAATAGAACGGAATGCCGGCATAGGCCGTCAGGAACTCCGGAAGCACGCAGACGAAGGACAAGTAAAGCGCGCCCACGAGCGTAATGCGAGTCAACACAAGGTCGATATATTCGGCCGTGCGCTCACCGGGGCGGATGCCCGGAATGAAACCGCCGTACTTCTTGAGATTCTCAGCGGTTTCCTTCGGGTTGAACATGATCGCGGTGTAGAAGAACGCGAAAAAGATGATCAACGCGACATAGAAAGCGATGAAAAGCGGCTGGCCGTGGCCGAGCATGGCAGTGATATAGGTAAGCCATTCCGGCCCCTGCCCCTGATAGAAATTCGCTACCGTGATGGGCAGCAACAGCAAGGACGAGGCAAAGATCGGCGGAATGACGCCCGCTGTGTTGAGCTTGAGCGGCAGATGCGAACGCTCTGCCTGGGCCATCTGATTGCCCACCTGACGCTTGGGATATTGCACCAAAAGCCTGCGCTGGGCGCGTTCCACGAAAACGATCAGGGCGATAACCGCCAGTGCCAGAACGACGATCCCGAGGATGACGAAGGTGGAGAGCTGGCCCGTGCGGCCCAGTTCAAACATGCTCGCCAGTGCCATCGGCAAATTGGCGACGATGCCTGCGAAAATGATGAGCGAGATGCCGTTGCCAATGCCGCGTGCGGTGATTTGTTCACCCAGCCACATCAGGAAAACGGTGCCGCCGGTGAGCGTGATGACCGTGCTGATGCGGAAGAACAAGCCCGGATCCAGCACGACATTGCCTTGCGCCTCCAAGCCTGCCGCAATGCCATAGGCCTGCGCGGCGGCGAGGAAAACGGTGCCGTAGCGGGTATATTGGTTGATCTTCTTGCGGCCCGACTCGCCTTCCTTCTTGAGTGCTTCAAGATGGGGACTCACCGTCGTCATCAGCTGAATAATGATCGAGGCCGAGATGTAAGGCATGATATTGAGGGCGAAAATAGCCATACGGCCAAGCGCGCCACCAGCCAGACCGTTGATCCAGCCCAGAATGCCTGTCGAATTGGTTTGTACGAGGCGCGCCAGCTCAACAGGGTCGACCCCCGGAACCGGAATATAAGTGCCTAGCCGATAAATGATGAGCGCACCCAGTGTGAACCAGATGCGCTTTTTCAGATCCTCTGCCTTCGCGAATGCT
>CAJBCQ010000039.1 GCA_903951595.1 uncultured Hyphomicrobiales bacterium
ATGTTCAGTTTGGCTTTCTCAGCAGCTTGGTGATCGGCCGCCATCGAGTAGTCTAGCTTGAATACTAGTATATAGACGGCCTCGGCGCCCGCGCAGACTGCGGAATGAAGACGTCCCGGGCTGGGGTTTGATAGGCTCGCGAGCCGTGTGGTCGACGTGTGTCGTAGAAGCGCCGAAAGCTTTCAATCTCAGTCTTAGTCTCAGAAAGAGTATAGAATATCTAACCATTGAGGAGTTCTTCGCGGAGGTGGGCATTGAAACTCTCGATGTATCCATTCTCCCACGGGTTCGCTCTTGCGATATTTGCGGTCTTGGCGCAAACGGCGGCAATCCATTCTTGAAACGCCTTTGCGGCAAACTCCGAGCCATTGTCCGACCTGACATGTTCCGACACACTCCGGACAGTGAAGAGGTGGGAGAGGGCGTTAACAACATCGTACAACTTGAGCTTTCAGTTGATCCTGATCGTCAGGCAATCCCGCGTGAACTCATCCGCGACTTTCAGCTTGCGATACTTCCGTCCATCAAGGGGGCCTATCCTCCACGAAGTGCTAAGACTAGAAATGGTTGGGCTGTTCCGCCATAAGCCGGATGCTGGCTCTGTCGCTAGGCCAGATCCGGCTGGGTTTCGGCTACCGGAGTGTGACCGTCAGCCCCTTCAGCCGCCAGATACGCTCTGCCCGCTTGTCGTTGACCGACCAGCCTCGACGTGCGGCGTAGGTAATCGGTCAACTTCCGGTGGCCCATTCTGCCATGCTCCCGTACCAGCGCCACCAGATCGTCCCTGAGCTGATCCTCATCCTCCCGGCCCTGCAGGATCTTGACCGGCACTCGCCGAGCGCTGCACACGCTCGGAGCTCCGAGATCGACGGAGACCGCCGGACATGCGGGATGCACGCCCAGCGCAGCACTGAGCGTACGGGTTTCCCCGCGCAGCTCCTTCAGGATTAGCCTGTCTAAGGTCGGGTCTGATACGGTCCTTCAGAGGCTGGCATTCTTAAGCTCCAGCTCTTTAAGCCGCTTCACCTGCTTCTGCTAAAGGGTGCCGTACGCCTAGCGCCACCGGCAATAGGTCACCTCGGTCACTCAGATCTGCCGGATCGCCTCGCCCACCGGAGCCCCCTGCGAAACAAGGACATCCACCTGCCGCAGTTTGGCGACGATATGTTCAGGCTTGTGCTTCTTCCATGGCATGTTCTGATCCTCCTTGAAGCCATGAGAAATACTTGAAGTTTTTTTCATACTTTCTCATAGCCTTGCGACCAAATTTTGTCTCTCAGCTAGGCATGACCTGAAAATAAAACTGGGCGCAAAGGGGGCGCTGTTTCAAATCCCAGCGTGCCGAGCAATTTCCTTTAAATCCCGTTTTTCTGTTTCAGGGCTCGGTTTTTGCGAGTGCCTTGACCATCGCCTGCGTAATCAAGGGCTCCAGCTTTTCGGCACCCCACCGGGAGAGATGGCCGCCATCGGCGTAAAAAGAATAGCCATTTTCGGATGTCTGGCAAATACCGTCCCAGCAAAAGACGCTGTTGGGATAGATAACCTGGATCTCCGGCACGCTTTCTAATTCTTCAAACAAAGCATAATCCGCTGCCGAAGCTTTAGTGTCTTTATCCATGGCAAGCTTACATTTCACAGGCTGGTCGAGCCCCAATTTCGCAAGATGGAGCTGCCGGATCGTATGACAGGGTGGCTTGGGAACCTGAGCAATAATGATAACCTTCTTGCCCAATGCTAGCAGTCTTTCGACAGACTGGCGAACTTTGGCGAGGTATCCGGCCTTATCCAGAGCTATTACATTGCCTGATGCGTCCGTAACCGTAAACCGGCCCGAGACAGATCCTGGATAGCTTCGCCACATGCTAGCAATCATTACCAACTTGATGCTGTCATTGGTTTGAACAGTCTCAAGGGCGCGCCTAGCCGTTTTCTGGCAGCCATCCCGAGTATCTACGACATCGAATATTGGACCGCAGCCACCATTCACAAGGCCTGCGCCGCTTATGTTTAGCGCGTGGCTTATGCGGTCCACCGATTGGGCGAGGTGGCGGGCATGGCTATCGCCCCAAAGCAGAAAAGACGGCTCAGCGTCAGCCTTGCCAAATTTGCATGCACCCCCGGAGCAATTGGCTTCCACTCTTAATGCGGAAACAGCACTTTTAGCGTCATTCGCTGGTCGCCAAGGCAAGGTCTCTGATGAATCAATCGCCGCACAAACGAGCATCAAGACCGCCGCCAGACTACCAAATACTGAAAGGAAGGCGCGGTTCGATCCCAGCCAGCGGCGAAGGCGAATGGGATTTTCGATAAGATGATAGGAGACTGCGCCTACAGCCAGCATCGCCGCCGCAAGGCCAGCCAGCGTAACGGCATCCTTTGGCCGTGAAAATGCATAAACCCAGAAAACGAGGATCGGAAAATGCCAAAGATAGATTGAGTAGGACCAGCGACCGACGGGCGCGAGAAGATCCAGCACTCCAGCAAGGCGGGAATTGGTGGCCATTGAGGCCCAGCAGAGCATGGCGGATGCCGCGACAGTCAGCGCGACCGATATTTGCGCCTTTGTCGAACTGCCGGAGGTGACGAGCGCTAAAATGAAAATCGCAATAAGCCCCGTGGCAACCATCACATCCGCCAACTGATCCTTAGGGCGGACGGCCAGCAAACCAATACAGGCGCCGATAAGCAATTCCCAAAACCTGTATTGGGGGAAATAAAAGGCTCTCACTGGTGCGTTGCCGCTTGCCCAGATCATTGCCGCAAACGAGCAAGCCGCCAGAGCAGCCAAAATTGCCACACTGAGGATGCGCTTGCGAGACAGGAACGACAATCCCACCAGGATGAAGGGAAAGAGAAAGTAAAACTGCATTTCGATAGCAAGAGACCAAGTGTGTAGCAGGGGCTTGTCTATGCTTTGGTTATCAAAATATCCGGCTTGGGATGCCAGCAGAAAGTTCGATGATGAAACAATCGCAGCCATCATCATTTCGCTCAGTCGGTGAACATCTTCGTTGGCCAGCAAAACATAACCAACCGCCATTGTGACCGAAAAGCAGATCAGCATGGCAGGCAGCAAGCGGCGCAAACGGCGCAGCCAGAAGCTCAAGATGGAGAAGCGACCAGCATCGATTTCATCCTGAATTTGCCGGGCCATCAAAAAGCCCGACAGGACGAAGAATACATCCACCCCCAGAAATCCGCCACGAACTTCGCGGATATCCAAATGGAATAGCATGACGAGCGCAATACAGATCGCGCGAAGGCCATCAAGCCCAATCAGACGGCGTCGTGCGGTTTCTTGTGGCTCGGACATTCAATGATCCTCCAAACAAAATGTCCAATCATGATTTGCGGAGAGGAGCAAGAACTTAACTGCACATGCCGGGTGAGGCCGTCCTGACTTCCTAATAAATATTAATTTTATTGGTTTCAAATACGAGGTTTAACGGGGGTTATTGGGTTTGTAAATATCTCTTGAGGTGGTTTGTATCCGGGTCATTTCTGAAGGCGATTATTAAGACGGCTTTCGATTTCGGCAGGCTCTGCGTCGGTTACGGTTGCGAATAGATGGGATTTGGGAATGTAGTGGCGGATAAGTCTATTCAGATTTTCGTTCGCTACGCGCTACCAGCTTAAATACCGCTCTGCAAAGTATGTTGTTGACCTGAGATCTCTATCGATTGCGGTATGATCAGCAAATTCCTTGCTATCGTTATAGGTCAGGGTCCGCACTCGTTTAGATATAGGCTTCAAGCGCTTGGTAAAGTCTGTCCTGTCAAGGTGAGCGGTTTGGCCGGTGGCGGAGGAAAGCCGGTCACCGGGACCGTTGAAAGTGGTCACTTCCGCCCCACGTAAGGCGGCGAACGGGACATTATCCATGCCGATGGAACCAGCACCCACCACCAGAACGCGCAATTGCGACTGCACCTGCCAACTCGTCGCCGCACGGACGCCGGCTGCAAGGAATTCACCCATAGCGGGTTCATCGATGGTGATGCCATCAGCAGGATGCGCATAGGCTTCTGGCATGCTCAGATGTTCGCACATGCCACAATTCATTTACACGCCGAAGAGGCGGATTTGGGTGCAGCAGTTGGTTTGCCTTTTCGGCAGGCAATGCAAGTGCTGCAGGACAGGCAAGGCAGGAAATAGAACGGATCGCCGGTTTGAACCGCAAGCCCTTGGGCACCCGGACGATGTCAGAGAAAAGCTCATGGGTCGTCACGCGGGGATAGGTCAGGAACGGTTGGTTTTAGCCCAAAATGTGCATATCGATGCCGCAAACGCCAAGCCAGCGAATGCGGACGATGACTGTGCCGGGGTGGGGTTGGCGCGGGTATTTGGGGGGCCAGTTGCCCGTTTCGTCGCAGGCGACGGCTTTCACGGAGTTTCCCTCATGAAGCACTCACACGAAGCACCAAGCTGACATGTTAGCTTAACCAATTGATCTAATTTGGGATTTGGCCGTGAAGTCACCCTGAATACAAAGTGCGCATAACCTTAACTATTGTAAAAATTGCATTTTCTTTTTCCTAGTTAATATTGTATTAATTCCCCGGACTCGGAACAGGCGGGGGCTGAGCCATGTTAAAAAACATTTTTGCATCAACGACATTTGTTATGGCGTTGCTGGTCAGCCCAGCGGCGATGGCCGATGACATCTACGCCTCAGATTTAGTCGTTGGCGCAGACCTCACCGAAGATTTCGACACAAAGTTCGGCTATGTAGCCCTCACGCATTCGTTCAATGGCGACATTCGCGCTGACGGCTTTGTTGTGAAGACAGCCGCAACATACGGTCATTACTCTTATGATGACGGTTCCATGCCCGGTGGGGTGGTGGATGGCTATGTCAGCCAAGGCAATCTGCTTGGCGGCTATAAGGTCGTGGAGGGTGACTTTGCAATTTGGGGGCTCGTAGGCCTCGATTACAACGATCTCAGGCTCACCCCTGACGAGGCAACTTCGGTCTTTGAGGGGTCTAACTTCGGCATCAAGGCTGTGGTCGAAGGTGAATTGAACTCGGCCGATACGCTCTATCTCCATGCCATTGGCGAAGTATCCAGCATCAAGGACTCGTAATTCACACGGCTGCGAGCTGGCCCCAACATTTCCAGCGTGTCTTTCGGGCCGGAGATTGCTCTTTTGGGTGAAGATGGCTGGCAGCTCCTTCGTTACGGTGGCTACATGCGATTTGGGCTCACGGATCAAGTCGTTGTCTCCGCTTCTGGTGGCGATGCTAAAACCCAGAAGGCAGAGGGCGGCGACGGCTCATTCGCTACAATTTCACTTAACTTTAGCTTTTGAGATCTGACAAATGCCCAAAAATCATTTGCCCCAAACAAACTGGATTGATTTGAAGCGTAAGCTCGGATCGTTGATTGCTTCCCTGCCAATTCCGGTTTTTCTTGCATCTCTTGACAAGAACCGCTCGGGTGCCTGCTTGACGCTTCATAGCCTTGAAAAGGCCTCACCGGACTTAATTGGTCAGGCGCGCGCAAGTCTGGCTAAACTAGGCATAGCCGTTCGGGTGAAAGCCAAGCGTTATCAAGCCAAGACCTTGGGTCAACTCGAAAGTTTGGAAGACATCGCAAACATTGGTGCGAACGAAGCAATTGTTTACGATCCTTCACAGACTTTCATCCGCAGCCGCGCATTAAACGATTTGGTTGGGCAGTTGCAGCGCACGGGCGAAATTGACAAAGTTTATTGTGATACGTGGCGGCGCACTCTGTTTGTCTTGACCAAAGGCACGCCGAGCTCTGAAGATCTAGAATCTTTGCGCGCTCGCAGCCAAGCCATTCTCAAGGTGTGGCAGCAGTTGGTGCCTACCGGTTTTGATGTCACGCTGCGCTTGTGCACAAGCCTCCCGCACGGCTTGCGCTTGACGCCAGCGGACCGCAAGTCACGCCACCAGTTCACGGCACCGGACTGGTTTGGCTTCTTGCGGCGCAAATCATCGTTCAGTTTGCTTGCGATTGCCTTGACTACAGCGTATCCGTTGGCAGCTTCCGCGCAAGAAGTGGAAAAGCCCTCTGTGGTTCTCACCCAGAGGAATATTCTTGCCAAAGATGACAGCTGGCAAGCTCTAGGCCTAACCGCCACCATGCCGTTAGGCCAGTCGGTAAGTTCCCAAATTCAGGCCGCAATCGGCACGGATGATTACTACGGCCTTGGCGGACATTTATTTCTGCGCGACGAAGACATCGGAACGCTCGGAACCTTTGGCTCATACGAGACAATGCTCGACGAGGAAATGCTCCGCTTCGGACTTAGGGGCGAAGCCTATATCAAGGGTGCAACACTTGGTGGGCAAGTTGGTCAGCAATCCGGTAGTGTCGAGGATGGGTTGCTCCTTCAGGGTGATGTAACGATTTACCCAAGCTCGACATTTGCGCTTCGCTCAGGTTTCGAAAAATCGCCGGAAAAGAGTTTTGGCCGCGGCGGAATTGAATGGCAGCCTGCGTTTTCAATGGCTCCCGGTCTTTCCATCTTCAGTGATGCACAATTTGACAGTGATGGCTTTGATCGCGTGATGCTGGGCTTTAAACTCCATTTTGGCAGCCAAGGGGCAACACTGATGGAGCGCGACCGCAGGAACATGGGCAACAACTTCATCTACAATGTAAGTCCGCTTGTCTCGGCCTCCGGTTATTGATGCTACAAGCAAACGCGGGCTAAAGGGGCGCGTCGCGCTTTTTGGCTGGGAGCTTGGGGCAAATCTTGGCCATTTGATGCCAATGCTGCCACTAATGCAGGCACTAGCCAACCGCGGCATGCGGATTGTCTTGGTGGCTTGCGATCTGTCGCACGTGGCGATAATTCGCGCAGCGGTTCCAGCTGCCACAATTATACAGGCCCCAGTTTGGCCTGCGCAGCGACGGCTAAACCAGCAGCAAGCGGCGGCAAACTATTCTGACATTCTAGGGCTAGTAGGATTTGCCGATGTCTCGCGTCTATCCATAATGTTGCTGGCGTGGGACGGTTTATTGGATGCCATCCAACCAGACCTTGTTATTGCAGACCATAGCCCAGGCCTTCTATTGGCCATGCGCGGTCGGCCGACACCAGTTGTTGCGCTGGGCACTGGCTACACAATGCCGCCACTGGAATGGCCAGAGTTTCCGCCGTTGCGAATTGATCTGGCGCCTCTGTTTCCGCAAGACAGGCTATTGTCCAGCATTCGTCAGGTCCTTATATCGCGTGGCGCTGAGGCTCCGAAGCATCTGACAGACGCATTCCGCAGCGCGGAACGCTTTGTCTTTGGGATCGATATATTGGACCCCTATGCGGCCTATAGGAACGAGCCTCTCCTTGCATCGCCGGAGAAGCAACCGCGACTGACGCCACCGCCAGCAGAACCGCATGTATTTGCTTATTTGTCGTCCGACATGCCCAATCTCGATGCCCTGGTTCAGTCGCTGGCTCGCCTGCAAATGAAGGTCACTGTTTTCCTTCGTGGCGATGCTGGTCCTGCAGCCGAATTTCTGAAATTGCGAGGTCACACGGTTTTCGATCAGCCCCTCGCCCTAGCTGAAATTTTGCCAAGCTGCTCCCTCGTCCTGTCATCGGCGGGCGCCTACACCACTCAAGCTGCGATCCTCGCGGGAAGACCCCAACTGCTGATGCCCGCTCAGCATGAAGCCTCACTCAATACCGATGCCATCACCAGCCACGGGTTAGGAATTAGACTTGATCCACGCGCGAGCGATGCCGATTTAGCCGTCTCTATTCAAGCTACAGCAAGTGATGTCGATCTTGCAAATCACTGCATGGCATTTGCAAACTCGCTTCCCAAGAAATCAGCAGTTACGGCTGACGACATGATCAAGCGAATGACGACTCTTATAAACTAGAACCCATGTTGGCGTTTTTGCTAATTTGGCGCTGGGCAGCGCGGCAGTCCATGAAATAGCTCACCGTGGAGGCCGCCTTATTCGCGGCCATAAGCCAAGCCAGTGGCTGACTATTACACTCAAGGCGAGCAACAGGCAATGCCGCATCGAATTCAGTAACAAAACGCTTTAAGGGCGACAGACGCGAGGTTTCTCGCAGAACTGCCTCCACGTGACGGCGAGTTGCGGGTCTGGCGTGCATCCATTCATTTGCCAATCCATATCGCCAATAGCGTCGAACGCGACTTCTGAACGCCTCACCCACCTCGTGATAAACAAGCCAGCTGTTGTCAATTACCAAGCGATAGCCGAGCGAATGCAACCTCAATGACAATTCGGTATCTTCGCCGGCACCTGAGAATGTCTTACAGTCTGTGAAGCCCCCAGCTTGCCAAAATGCTTCGCGACGCAAAGCAACATTGGCAGTCACAAACAGAATTCCTTCATCGGTTTCTAGGGGCCGAGGCAGCATGCTGAATAGGGATTGTACGCGCGCAGCCCATCCCATTCCAGGCTCTTTTAGTGCGGATGTAATACCAGCGACGACATCAACGCCAGGCATTGAAACAAGTCGTGCCTGTAGCCAGTCCAGCCACCAGCGCGGCGCCACGCAATCATCATCAACAAAGACCAAATAGTCATTCGATGCTTGGCGGGCAGCGAGGTTTCGCGCTCGTGCCACCCCTACATTCTCATCGCCTGCATAATAGGAAATGAGATCCGCATTGGCATTAACGACAGCCTGATAAGCGTCACTATGAGTGCCGTCGTTCCAG
>CAJBCQ010000040.1 GCA_903951595.1 uncultured Hyphomicrobiales bacterium
CCCCAAGAGTCTCAAAGCCTCGCCACTCTTGCGGGCGTGGCTCAATCGGCTCAACGGGCTTGGCGTGCAATTTCGGTTGAACCAACGCTGGACGGGGTGGAATGACGCCAAAGAACTGACCTTTGAAAGCGAAATTCCACGATTTTCAGCCGATGTGACGGTGCTGGCTTTGGGTGGTGCCAGTTGGCCGCGTTTGGGCTCGGATGGGGCGTGGGCGCAGACATTGCAAAACGCCGGGGTGGCGGTGGATGCATTCGCGCCGGTTAATTGTGGTGTCACCGTCGGCTGGCCGCAGGCGTTTCAAAGCCGCCATGCCGGCTCGCCCCTGAAGCGCATCACGGCAGAGGCTTGTGGGGCCAAAGCGGTGGGCGAGGCGATGGTGACGCAGACGGGGCTTGAGGGCGGGATCATTTATGCGCTGTCGCGGCCCATCCGCGAAGGGCTTGCGCGCGGGCCGGTGACGCTAACGCTCGATCTCAGGCCGGATGTGGAAATGGAAAAGCTGATGATGCGCTTTGCCAATGCGCGCAAAGGGGAAAGCAAGGCCAATATGCTGCGCAAAGCCGGGCTTTCGCCGGCTGCCATTGGCCTCCTCAGGCATTATTCTGTGGCAAGTGATGCACTGGGCATGGCGCGCGCCATCAAGGCGCTTTCGCTTCCCGTTACCGGGCTTGCCGGGTTGGAACGGGCCATATCCACCGCAGGCGGGGTGAGCCTTCAAGCGGTGGATGAAAATTTGATGTTGCGGGCCATGCCCGGTGTGTTTGTGGCCGGTGAAATGTTGAGCTGGGAAGCCCCTACGGGTGGCTATCTGCTCCAGGCCAGTTTTGCAACCGGCGTTGCTGCCGCCGCCGGTGCCTTGCGGTGGCTGGATGACGCGGGTTAGAAAAGAAAGAAATGGGAGGCGGTTTCATGTTTTTGGCATGCGGAGATGCGCTGTTTGACATGTTCGCGCGTGGCAATGGTGAGCCGGGGGCGATCACTCTGGATGGCCGTATTGGCGGCTCGCCGCTCAATGTGGCCATGGGCCTTGCGCGGCTGGGGGGAAAAACCGCTTATTTCACCAAGATTTCGACCGATCTTTTTGGTGAGCGCATGATGGCGCATTTGGCATCCGAAGGCATTGATACGCGGCTGTGCCTGCGTTCTTCGCAAAATAGCACATTGGCGATGGTGGCGCTGAATGAGGCGGGTGTTCCGGCCTATGCGTTTTATGTGAACGGTACGGCGGATCGTTCCATTGAAGCCCATGAGCTTCCCGCCCTGCCCGATCAGGTCCAGTGCATCCATATCGGTTCTTACACCACGGCAACCGAGCCTACTGCGTCTTCGCTTGTCGCGCTGGTGAAGCGGGAGGCGGCAAAGCGGTTTATTTCCTATGATCCCAATGTGCGCCTGGCAATTGAGCCCAACGCCCAAGTCTGGCGCGATCGCATGGCTTCGCTTGTGGGTACTGCGCATTTGCTCAAAGCCAGTGATGAGGATTTGGAGCTGCTTTATCCGGGGGTTTCACATGAAACATTGGCGAAAGATTGGATCGCCAAGGGCGTTCGCCTGGCGGTCGTCACGCGCGGGGGCGAGGGTGCGATTGCCTGGAACGCCAGCGGGGCCGTGGGGCAGGTTTCAGGCCGCAAGGTGGATGTGATCGATACGGTGGGGGCGGGCGATACGTTCCAAGCGGCCCTTCTGACTGGCCTTGCTCGCAATGGCAAGCTTTCACCGGACGCTGCGGCAAATCTGAACAAGGCCCAGCTCACGAATCTTCTCGATTTCGCCGCCGCTGCCGCTGCTATTACCTGTTCGCGCCGCGGGGCAGATTTGCCACGCGCGGGCGAGGTTCAATTTCCGGAGTTGTGATGAAACGGTCTGAGATCAACACCATCATGGCCCAAGCGGATAAATTCATCGGCTCTTTCGGCTTCAAGCTGCCACCCTTTGCCTATTGGTCCCCAGCCGATTTCCGCCGCCATGCCGATGATGCCAAGGCCATTTTCGACCAGAAGCTCGGCTGGGACATTACCGATTACGGCCAAGGCGATTTCGCCAAAACGGGCGTGTTCCTGTTCACCCTGCGTAACGGGCTTTATGCCGAAAAAATCATGATTTCGCGGGTGAACCAAGTCTGCCCCATGCATCGGCACCATGTGAAGGCGGAGGACATCATCAACCGGGGCGGCGGCACGCTGGCGGTGGAATTGTTCATGTCGACTGGCCAAGGCGGGATGGACATGCAAGCCGAAGTCACCGTTTCAACCGATGGCCGGGTGCGGCGAATGCCGGCGGGTAGCCTTTTGAAGCTTTCACCGGGGGAAAGTGTGACACTGCTCCCCGGTGTCTGGCATGCCTTTTGGGGTGAGGGGCAGGATGTGCTGGTGGGCGAGGTTTCCACCGTCAATGACGACATCGGCGACAATGTGTTCCGTGACCCCATCGGCCGTTTCCCCCATATTGAGGAAGATGAGCCGCCGCTTCACCTTTTGGTCGGAGATTATTGACAAAACGCGGCGTTCTTTATAAAGAACGGGCCAATTCAGCCCCCTTACCCGAAAAAAGAGTGCCAAATGAGCGCGTTTCAGCAGGAGGAAGTGACGGAAGTCCGGCATTGGACCGACCGCCTCTTCAGCTTCAAAACCACCCGCAGCCCGTCTTTCCGGTTCAAGAACGGCCAGTTCACCATGATCGGGCTGGAAGTAAACGGCAAGCCGCTGATGCGCGCCTATTCGCTGGCGAGCCCCAATTATGCCGATGAGTTGGAGTTTTTCTCCATCAAGGTGGCCGACGGGCCGCTAACCTCCAAGCTTCAACATCTGAAAGTGGGGGACAAGGTGATTGTGGGCCAAAAGCCCGTGGGCACCCTGCTCCTCGACAATTTGCTGCCGGGCAAGAATCTCTATCTGCTGGGCACCGGCACGGGGCTGGCGCCGTTCCTCAGCCTCATTCGCGACCCGGAAGCCTATGAACGCTTTGAGCGTGTGGTGCTGATGCATGGCGTGCGTGAGGTGGCCGAGCTTGCCTATTCGGAAATGATCCAGAAGCTGCTGCCGCAAGACGAGTTTCTGGGTGACGATGTGCGCGCCAAGCTCATCTATTATCCCACGGTCACGCGCGAGCCTTTCAAGAACCGGGGGCGCATTACGGAACTTCTGGGCACGGAAAATTTCGCCAAGGAAATCGGCCTTCCCGTGCTCAACCCCGAACATGACCGCGTGATGCTGTGCGGCAGCCCAGAAATGATCCGCGATCTGGCGATCCTGCTTAAAGATCGCGGCTTCAAGGAAGGAAGCTCGGCGACACCGGCCCATTTTGTGATCGAAAAGGCGTTTGTGGAAAAGTGACGGACGCTGCCGCGCTGCTCATCATTGATTGCCAGCGCGACTTTTGCCCCGGCGGCGCGCTGGCGGTGACAGGCGGGCATGAGATCATGCCGCTCATCCATGATCTGCAATCG
>CAJBCQ010000041.1 GCA_903951595.1 uncultured Hyphomicrobiales bacterium
CGCGAGATTGCCCGGCATTGGCTGGTGGTGCCGAAAGAGCCGGTGGCGCATCCGCTGATGGACAGTTTGTCCAAGGGGCGGAATTTGGGTGTGCGGCATTGATACCCCTCCTCGTCATCCCGGACGCACCCCGGACTTGATCCGGGGGGCGAGCCGGGACAGGGCTTTCTGACGGCGGCTTCGAAAGCCCTGTCCCGGGTCAAGCCCGGGATGACGACAAGGTGGGCGACCCGTGAAAACTTCTCACCTTTCCGCCCTTGGCGCGGCGTGTGGGCTTGCGATATGGTCCGGCCTTCCAATTTTGTTCAGCTTCAAGGATTTAGCCCATGAGAAGTTCGGCCCGGGTTGTGGTCATCGGCGGCGGTGTTGTCGGTGCCAGCGTGCTCTATCACCTCACCAAGCGGGGGTGGAAAGATGTGATGCTGCTGGAGCGCGATGTGCTCACCTCTGGCTCCACCTGGCATGCGGCGGGCGGGTTCCATACGCTGAATGGTGATCCCAATGTGGCGAAGTTGCAGGAATATACCATCAATCTCTACAAGGAGATTGAGGAAGTTTCCGGCCAATCCACCGGCATTCATCTGTCCGGCGGCATCATGCTGGTTTCCAACGAGGATCGTTGGGATTGGCTGAAAATGGCGCATGCGCGCAACCGCTATCTGGGGGTGGATACCAAGCTCATCTCGGTGGAAGAAGCCCAGACACATTTCCCGCTGCTTGATCCGCAGCATTTCATCGGTGCCATGTGGCATCCGCTGGAAGGCCATCTCGATCCTTCCGGCACCACGCATGCTTATGCCAAGGCCGCGCGCATGGGTGGGGCAGAGATTGTGCAGAAATGCATGGTGACGGACATGAAGCAGCGGCCCGATGGCAGCTGGGATGTGTTCACCAATCAGGGCAATATCCATGCCGAGCATGTGGTGAACGCCGGTGGCCTGTGGGCGCGTGAAGTGGGCCGCTTTGTGGGCCTTGAATTGCCCGTGCTGTGCATGGCGCATCAATATCTGATCACCGAGGAAATGCCGGAAGTCGTTGAGTTCAACAAGACGGCTGGCAAGGAAATCGTTCACTGCATCGATTTCGATGGTGAGCTTTATATGCGCCAAGAGCGCACGGGCATGCTGGTTGGCACCTATGAGCCGAATGGTCGCCCGTGGAGCCCCAAGCAAGCACCGTGGGATTTCTCCACCGAATTGCTGCCGCCGGATCTGGATCATATTTCTGACAATCTCGAACGCGCTTTCATGCACCATCCGCCGCTGGGCAATGCGGGCATCAAGAATGTTATTCACGGGCCGTTCTCGTTTGCGCCGGATGGTAATCCGCTCGTTGGGCCCATTCGCGGCATGACGAATTATTGGGTGGCTTGCGGTGTGATGGCGGGCTTCAGCCAAGGCGGTGGCGTGGGCTTGGCGCTTTCCAACTGGATCATCGATGGCGATCCGGGCTTTGACATTTGGGCGATGGATGTGGCGCGTTATGGTGATTGGGCCAATATGGGCTACACCAATGCGAAGGTTGTCGAAAATTACGGCCGCCGCTTCCGCATCTCCTTCCCGAATGAAGAACTGCCCGCTGCTCGGCCCCTGCGTACATCCCCACTCTATGACCGCTATAAGGCGGCGGGTGCCTGCTTTGGTGCGGGCTTCGGGCTTGAATATCCGCTGTGGTTTGCACCCGAAGGTACGGAAGCGGTGGAGCAGGTGACGTTCAAGCGTTCCAACGCTTTCCCCATCATTGGCGATGAATGCCGCGCGGTGCGTGAGACGGCGGGGCTTTTGGAAATCACGGGTTACGCGAAATATGAGATCAAGGGACCGGGAGCGGAAGCCTTCCTGTCGCATATTCTTGCCAATAAGCTGCCGCCGAAGGGTAAGCTCGCTTTGTCGCCCATGCTGAATGAGAATGGCAAAATCATTGGCGATTTCACGGTGGCGAAGGCGGCTGACGACCGCTTCTATATCTTTGGATCGGGTGCGGCTGAGACTTATCACATGCGCTGGTTCCTACAGCATGCGCCAAAAGATGGCACGGTTTGGGTGCGTGCGCTTTCACAGCTCACCGGGCTTTCGATTGCCGGGCCGAATGCGCGCAAGATTTTGGCCGCGATCACCGATGATGATGTTTCCAATGAGGCCATGCCGTTCATGGCTTTCCGCGAAATGGATCTGGGGCTTGTTCCGGCCAAGGTGGGCCGTGTGAGCTTCACAGGTGACTTGGGCTATGAAATCTGGGTGGAGCCTGATTATCTCATCGCACTTTATGATGCGATCACCACGGCTGGGGCGGCGCATGGGTTGAAGCTCATCGGCACGCGCGCTTTGCTGTCGCTTCGTTTGGAAAAGAACTGGGGCACTTGGGCGCGTGAATATCGGCCGATTTACACGCCGGTTGAAGCAGGCCTCGACCGCTTCGTGTCGCTGAAGAAGAACGCCTTTATCGGGCGGGAAAAGGCGGCGGAAGAAAAAGCATCCGGCGGCAAGTTGCGCCTTGTCACTTTCACGGTGGAAACCAAGGATGTGGATGTGATCGGCGATGAGCCCGTCTGGCACAAGGGCGAAGTGGTGGGCTGGGTCACCTCTGGCGGCTATGCACATTGGGCGAAAAAGTCGGTGGCGATGGGGTATATCCCGAAGGCGCTGGCGGATGCGGATGAGGGTTTTGAAATCGAAATCATCGGCAACCGCTATCCGGCAAAGCCGCAGCGCGAGCCGCTGTTTGATGCTGATGGCAGCCATATGCGGGGCTAACTGAGATAGCCGGGCCTTTGCCGGCTTTCTTTTTTGCGTTTCGCTGGCTTCATGCTGGGTCTATGACATGCGTCATGAGCCTTTTCACGCCGAGCCGCAGTCTGTCGCAATCTGAATTTGTCGCCCTCATTGCCATTCTGATGGCGATGGTGGGGATGAGTGTTGATTCCATGTTGCCTGCCATGGGCATCATCGCAACCGAGCTTGGGGCAGCCGAGCCGAATGATCGGCAGCTGATCTTATCGACGTTGTTTGGTGGGCTTACCCTTGGCCTGTGGTTCTATGGGCCGCTTTCGGATGCGATTGGGCGCAGGCGGGCGCTGGTGTTGGGGCTTGTGCTTTTCGTGGCCGGCTCTTTGCTATGCGCGATGGCGACGAGCTTTCCCATGCTGCTGGCAGGCCGCCTGTTGCAGGGTTTTGGGGCAGCAGGGCCGCGCATTGTTTCGGTGGCGATGGTGCGCGATCTGCATGCAGGCCGATCCATGGCGCGCATTATGTCGATTGCCATGTCGATCTTCATTCTGGTTCCCGTATTCGCGCCCGCGATTGGGCAAGGCGTTTTGCTGGTGGCAAGCTGGCGGGTGATCTTTGCCGGGCTGGGCGTGATGGGGCTGATCGCCTTCATCTGGTTCATGGCGCGGCAACCGGAAACGCTGAATCCTGAAAATCGGCGGCCCTTCACGCCGGGCGGGCTGTGGCGGGCGGTGTGGGAAGTGGCGGGCAACCGGGTGACGCTTGGGTATATCCTTGCGACGGGTGCGATATTCGGGGCTTTTATTGGCTATCTCAATTCCACCCAGCAGATTTTTGCCGAAGCCTATGGGTTGGGGGCGGCCTTTCCGTTGTATTTCGGTTCACTTGCGGCGGGTTTCGGGGTGGCTTCGCTGGTGAATGCGCGGCTGGTGATGAAATTCGGCATGCAATATCTGTCCGTTCGGGCCGGCATCGTGCTGAGCGTTATCGCGGTGGCGTTGTTGGTGACGGAGTTGATCCTCGGCAGCTTGCCGCCCCTGTGGCTGTTCATGGGCGCTTTTGGGGCGATTTTCTTCTGCGCGGCCATCTTGTTCGGCAATTACAACGCGCTGGCGATGGAACCGATGGGACATATCGCAGGCTCGGCCTCTGCCATTATCGGCACGGCCACCACGGGCCTATCGCTGCTGGTGGGAACCGTGATCGGCCAAGCCTATGACGGCACGGCCCTGCCCGTCGCCATCGGCTTTGCCAGCATGGGAATGGCTGCCGTTGCGGCGCAAAACTGGGCGGAAACGGGGCGGACAAAGCTTGCCGCGATCAAACCCGCAAGATAATCCGCGCTTAACATATTTAAGTTGTTGTTTTAACTTGTGAAATAACTCGCAAGGAAACCCGTAATTTTGACCGATATTTCAGCTATGGAGCCGCTGCTGCCGGAGCCTGGCCAGCGGCTTTGCGGCACGCCTGCACCCCATTTTGCAGGTGACGGTGGGCGACCTCGTGAGGTCCATGAATTGCTATTATTCCAACCTGATTGAAGGCCACAACACGCATCCAGTCGATATTGACCGAGCGCTGGCGGGCGATTACGCCGCCGAGCCGGAAAAGCGGAACCTGCAAATGGAAGCGCGCGCCCATATTGAGGTGCAGCAGATCATCGACAACGGGCAAATGCCCATGCCGCTCGTTTCACCAGAGGGCATTTGCTGGCTGCATGCTGAGTTCTGCCGCCGGATGCCAGCGGCGCTGTTATTCGTGGAGAATCCAGAAACAGGCCAGCGTCTGCCCGTGGTGCCGGGTGAGCTGCGCCAGCACCATTTACGTGTCGGGCGCCATGTGGCACCGGAACCAGATGCCCTGCCCCGCCTCTTGGCACGCTTTGCTGCATTTTATGGCGGTGGTCAGCATTCGAAACTACATCGGCTCATTGCGGTGGGGGCGGCACATCACCGGCTTTCCTGGATTCATCCCTTTATGGACGGAAATGGCCGCGTAGCGCGGCTGTTCTCACATGCCATGCTGCGCGAACTGGGCGTGGGTTGCGGCTTGTGGTCCATTTCGCGAGGACTGGCGCGCGCAAGCGACGAATATCGGCAATTGCTGATGGCTGCCGATGCCCCCCGACAGGGCGGTCGCGATGGACGCGGCAATCTAACCGAAGCAGGCCTTTTGCGGTTCTGCGTTTTCTTCCTCAAAAGCTCTATTGATCAAGTTTCCTTCATGGAAAGCCTGCTGGAGCCCAACGAGCTGATGAACCGCATGGAAATTTGGACGCAGGAGGAAATCCGCATGAAGCGGTTGCCAAAGAGTAGTTGGCCCCTGCTGCGTGAGGCCGTGATGGCGGGGGAGTTTGCACGTGGCACCGCTTCCCAGCTTACCGGATATCAGGAGCGGCAGGCAGGCACGGTGCTAAACATGCTGATCCAGAAGCGGCTTCTTATTTCGCCCACGCCGCGCGCCAAGGTGCGGCTTGGCTTTCCACCGGAAATCTTGGAACGCTGGTTGCCGAGACTTTACCCAGCGTAAGCTTGTCAAATCAGGCTGATGCCGCGACAGTGTGGGTATGGCTGCACCTGTCAATATTGAGACCTATCGCGAGGCCTTGATTGTGCTGGCGGCGGCGGGGATTGTGATCCCGTTGTTTCAGCGTTTCAAGATCAGTGCCGTTCCCGGCTTTCTGCTCATGGGCTTTTTGCTGGGTCCCGGCATGCTGGGGCAGTTGGGCGAGGCGTGGCCGTGGACGGCCAATCTGGTGCTGGGCCAACAGGGCAGCCTGCCGCAGATCGCGGAATTGGGCGTTGTGTTCCTGCTGTTTATGGTGGGGCTGGAGCTTTCCTTTGAGCGGTTGATGGCGCTGCGGCGGCTGGTTTTCGGATTTGGCTCAGCACAGCTTCTGATTTCAGCCCTGGTGCTGGGTGTCATCACCTTTGGGCTGGGGGCAAGCCCGTTGGCAGCGGCACTCATGGGGCTGGCGCTGGCGCTTTCGTCTACTGCGATTGTTGTTCAGCTTCTGGCGGACCAAAAGCGCATGGGATCGCAGACGGGGCGCGCCAGTTTTGCTGTGCTGCTGTTGCAGGATATTTCGGTCGTGCCCATTCTGCTTTTCGCCGGCATCGCGCTCAGCCAAGGCGGCAGTGTGTGGGGCAATGTGGCGATGGCACTGGGCAAGGCGGCCTTGGCGCTGGGTGCGGTGGTGCTGGTGGGGCGCATGGCGCTCAGGCCCCTTTTACGCATGGTCGCTGGCACGCGCTCGACCGATTTCTTCATGGCTGCCACCCTGCTCATCGTCATGGGCACGGGGTTGCTGGCGGGCTTTGGTGGGCTTTCGATGGCACTGGGTGCCTTCATTGCGGGGCTTCTGCTGGCGGAAACGGAATTCCGCCGCGAGATTGAAACGGTGATTGAGCCGTTCAAGGGCTTACTGCTGGGCACGTTTTTCATGGTGGTGGGAAGCGGGCTTGATCCGGCTGTGTTCCTGCAAAATCCGCTGATCCTTGTGGCACTTACCCTCGGGCTGATTGCGGTGAAGGCGCTGGTCATCATCGCCTTAGCACCGCTGTTCCGCGTGCCGCGTCCGGCGGCGGTGGCGTCGGGTCTGCTGTTGGGGCCGGGTGGGGAATTTGCCTTTGTGGTGCTGGCGGCGGCGGTGGCGGCGGGCAATATGGACAGCGATTTGCAGGAAACAGCCCTCATCGTCGTGTCGCTCAGCATGATGCTCATTCCGCTGCTCTCGCGGCTGGGGCTTCTGCTGAAGGGGCGGATGGACACGCAGGAAGGCTTGCCAGAGGAGTCACTGGCAGAGCCGGAGGCGGGGCTGAAGGGCCATGTCATCATCACGGGCTTCGGGCGCGTGGGGCAGATTGTGGCGGATGTGCTGGAGGAGCGCGGCATTGCCTATATCGCGGTGGATATGGATGCGCGGCTTGTCGCGCGGCACCGCAAACTTGGGCGGCCTGTTTTCTACGGCGCGGCAGATCGGCCTGATTTCCTCAAGCATTGCGGCATTGAGGATGCACTCGCACTCGCCATCACCATGGACAGCGCCGGGGTGGACCGGGTGATTGCGGCTGCACGCGGGCTGGTGCCTCATTTGCGGATTGTGGCGCGCGCGCGTGACGAGCGGCATGCCGCCAAGCTTTATGAGGAAGGCGTTACCGAAGCCGTGCCGGAAACCACCGAAGCCAGCTTGCAGCTTGGCGAGGCGGTGCTGCTGGCGGCCAATGTGCCGATGGGCCTTGCCATCGCCTGCATCCACGAACAGCGCGAAAAGCGGCGCAAGAAGCTGGGCCAAACAGACCGGCGCGCGCAGTTGGGCCTGAAACGCGCGCGTGCCTTGCGTGATTTGCGGGAAAAGCCGGCGGAAGATTAAGCGGCAGCGTAAGTCATCTTCGCCAAGGTGAGCAAATCCGCATCTGCCACGGTGCGCGCGGTGCCCGATCGCATCGGCGCGTTTTCGGGAGCGGCCATTTGTTCGGCAAGCCTTTCAGGGCGCGACAGATCAAGTCCGTCACCGTCGAGGGAAAGCTTCATGCCGGTCGCGCGGGTGATGTCGCGGAACGCCGTGACGGCGGATTTGGCAGCCATTGCATCGGCAACCTTGGCGAAAGCGTCTTTGTTGCCCTCAGCGGCCCATTCAATCGTTGCATACATGGCAATGCCCGTGGCGCGGCCATGCATGATGGGGGCGAGCGAGCCCATGGCGTGGCTGATATTATGGGCCAGGGCGGTGCCGCAATTATCAATGCCGATGCCGGCATAGGCCGAACCCAAAAGCATCTTGCCGCGCGCTTGGATATTGGCAGGCTCATTCACCGCCTTCACAAGGCTTTGCGAGATGAGGCTGATGGCGCGGTGGCAGAACATGTCGATCGCATCATGGCGGCGGGTGCTGGTGGAGGCTTCCATCGCATGAACGAGCGCATCAAGCCCCGTGGCCGCAGTGATGGGGCCGGGAATGCCGGTGGTGAGTTCCGGGTCGAGCAGCGCCAAGCGCGGCTTCAGCTCATCACCCCAGGCCCAGACCTTCGCGCCTGAAGCGGTTGTGAAAATCACCGTGCGGGTGACTTCCGAACCTGTGCCTGCGGTGGTTGGCACCGCGATGATGGGAAGTGGTGTGCGCGGAAGCGGGGTGGCGCAGAGCGCATAGGATTCAGCCACAAGGCCGCTGACAATGGTGGAGGCCACGAGCTTGGAGGTATCCAGCGACGAGCCACCGCCGAAGCCCACCACGATTTGGGCTTGTGCGGCTTGGCCGATGGCCGTGGCCGCGTCCACATCAGCGGCCTTGGGTTCACCCTTGAAACCGTCATAGACCACCGCCTTGTGGCCCTGTTCTTCCAGAATGGCGATGGCGCGGGCGGTTTGGCCGAGCTTGGTGAGAACAGGATCGGCCACGATCAGCACCGATGCCTTGCCGCCCGCCAGTGCGGTGGCGCGTTCACCAAGTTCCTTCAAAGCCCCGGCGGCAAAAGCGATTTCGGGGGTGAGGCTTTGGGCGAAGGGCTGCATGGGGAAAGACTCCGGATAAATAGGGATCACATCCGGCTCTAGATTTTTGAAGGAAAAGGGTCAAGTCGGTGAAATGAGTTC
>CAJBCQ010000042.1 GCA_903951595.1 uncultured Hyphomicrobiales bacterium
CTGCTTGGTGATGACACCGCCAAAGGGATGCAGTTCGCCAGACTTGAGCTTGGCGACCGTGCCTTCAGCAAGTGCCTTGGCGTCATCCGTGATGTTGGTGAAGGGTGCAAGCACAACCATGTCCTTGGCCATGCCATCCCATGTGTCTTGCGACTTCCAGGCGCCATCCATGACAGCCTGAACGCGGCTTACATAATAGGGGCCCCAATTGTTCACGATGGCCGTGACCTGCGCCTTCGGTGCGAATTTCGTCATGTCAGACGACTGGCCGAAAGCAAACTTGCCCTGTTCCTCAGCGATCTGGAGGGGAGCGGTGGAGTCCGTGTGCTGGGCGATGAAGTCAGCGCCCTGGCCGAACAGCACCTTGGCGGCATCGGCTTCCTTGCCCGGATCATACCAGCTCGACACCCAGATGATCTTGACCTTGAAATCCGGGTTCACCGACTGCGCGCCCAGCATGAAAGCATTGATGCCGGAGATGACTTCCGGGATCGGGAAGGAGGCGACGTAACCCGCCGTGCCCGACTTTGACATCTTGGCGGCGATCTGGCCCAGAACATAGCGGCCTTCATAGAAACGGGCCGAATAGGTGGCCACGTTGTCAGCACGCTTGATGCCCGTTGCATGTTCGAACTTCACATCGGGGAACTTGGCAGCGACATTGATGGTCGGGTCCATGAAGCCGAAGGAGGTGGTGAAGATGGCCTTGCAGCCTTCACGCGCCAGCCGTTCGATCACGCGCTCGGCGTCCGGGCCTTCGGCCACGTTTTCAACGAACACGGTTTCAACCTTGTCGGCCATCTGTTCGGCGACCGTCTTGCGGCCAAGGTCATGCGAGTAGGAATAGCCATGGTCGCCCACGGGGCCGACATAGATCCAGCATGCCTTGAGCTTTTCGGCAGGCGTGGGGGCAGGTGCTGGTGCTTCGGCAACCGCTGCTTCGGGGGCTGGGGTTGGTGCCTGTTGGGTGGACTGGTAGTACAGCCCGCCGCCGACGATTGCGGCTGCAACCACCGCTAAGCCAATAATGCGTTTCATTTTTTGTTCTCCATTTTCGACACGTCGTTCCGCAGCCGGTTTGTTATTCGCAAAAAGCTCCCCTTGCCGGCTGCGGCCACGGGAAGGCTCCAAGTTCTACCTGTCGGGCACGAAAGGCTGGCCGAGACAGGCGGGGGTATTGGCGCGCATCAGATTACGATTGCCCGATATGACAACCAAGGCGGCGATTGTCACTAGATATGGTAGGGATGCCAAGAGCTGAGCGGGGATTCCGATGCCATAGCCCTGCGCAACAAAACCCAGAATGGTGACAGCGCCGAACAAATAGGCACCCGCCAACAGCCGCAAGGGCAGCCAGGAGGCGAAAACGACCAAGGCAAGGGCAATCCACCCGCGGCCGGAAGTCATGTTCTCCGTCCAGCTTGGCGTATAGGCAAGCGACAGATAGGCACCCGCAAGCCCCGACATGGCCCCCCCGAACATCACCGCCAGATAGCGCACCGTAATGACATGGTAGCCCAGTGCATGGGCGGAATGATGATTATCACCCACCGCACGCAGGATGAGGCCGGCGCGGGTGCGGAACAGGAACCAGATGATGATGATCGTCATGGCAAGCGAGAGATAGACCAACACATCCTGCCCGAAGATGATTTTGCCGATGACGGGAATGTCGGTGAGATAAGGAATATCCAGCTGCGGCATGCGCTCGCCGGGCATGCCGACGAAGCTTTCGCCGATGAGGCCTGAAAGGCCAAGCCCCAGAAGGGTGAGCGCCAGCCCCGTTGCCACCTGATTGGCGCGCAGCGACAGGGTGAGGAAGCCAAAAATGAGCGACATCATGACGCCCGCCAAAATGGCGGCTGCAATGCCGAGCGACAGCGAGCCTGTGAGATTGGCCACGGCAAAGCCCGCGACGGCTCCCATCACCATCATGCCTTCGACACCGAGATTGAGCACGCCAGAGCGTTCGGCTACAAGTTGGCCTTGCGCGGCCAGCAGCAAGGGCGTGGCGGCGGTGATGATGGTCAGAATATCATTTTCAATGGCCATGGGCAGCTCCCACACGGCGGATGCGATAAAGGATTAGCGTGTCGCAGGCCAGAATGTAGAAAAGCAAAATGCCCTGAAACACGCGCGCGATCTTGTCGGAAACGCCCAGCGAAATTTGCGCCGCCTCACCGCCCAGATAGCTGATGGCCAGCACAACACCAGACACCAGTGTTCCCAGCGGATTGAGGCGGGCGAGGAAGGCCACGATGATGGCGGTGAAGCCATAACCGGGCGAGATGGAGGGCTGCAAATGGCCGATCGGGCCTGCCACTTCGCAAATGCCCGCAAGGCCTGCAAGGCCGCCCGTCAGCAGGAAGCAGAAGGTCACGATGCGCTTGCGCGAGAAGCCGGCGAATTGGCCCGCACGCGGGGCTTGGCCCAGCACGCGGATTTCATAGCCTTTCAGCGTTTTGGCCATGAGCAGACCCAAGGCCACCGCCACAATGATGGCAAATATGGCGCCCAAATGCAGGCGGCTTGCCTCCAGCGAGGGCAGAATATACCAACCGGCGAAGTTCATGGATTTCGGGAAGTTGAGGCCCTGCGGATCCCGCCATGGCCCGCGCACCATATAATCCAGAATGAACTGCGCGACATAGACGAGCATTAGGCTTGTCAGAATCTCATTGGCGTTGAAGCGGTTTTTGAGCAAAGCCGGAATGCCGCCCCAGATCATGCCACCGGCAATGCCGCACATGAGCATAAGAAACAGCGCCAGCGGGCTTTGCCAATCCGGGAACAGAAGCGGCAAAGCAGCCCCTGCAACCGCACCCATGGTAAGCTGGCCTTCCGCCCCGATGTTCCAGACATTGGCTGTATAGGAAATCGCAAGGCCCGCACCGATCAGCACCAAGGGCGCGGCTTTCACCACCAGTTCCTGCAACGACCACACGCTCATCAGCGGTTCAACAAAATAAACCGCAAGCGCGGCGATGGGATCAAGCCCACGCATGGCGAAGATGATGCCGCCTGTTACCAGCATCAGTGCCACCGCAATAACCGGCGACAATAGCGCCATGGTGGCCGAGCGTTCCTGGCGTTTTTCCAAACGGATCATGAGGCGACGACCTTTCCATGCTGCTCATGCGAGCCTGCCATGAGGAGGCCGATTTTTTCGCGCGTCAGATCGCCTGCCGGAAAGCTTGGCGAAAGCTCGCCGCGCGAGATGACGGCGATGCGGTCTGCCACTTCAAAAATCTCATCAAGGTCTTGGCTGATCACCAGAACGGCGGCACCTTTGCGCGCCAGATCAATGAGTGCCTGCCGGATCAGCGCGGCGGCACCGGCATCCACGCCCCAAGTGGGCTGGTTGACGACCAGAAGGCTTGGCGTGCGGTCCAGCTCGCGGCCCATGACGAATTTCTGCAAGTTTCCGCCAGACAAAGCGCGCGCTTCCGGGTCGGGCTTGCCTTTTCGCACATCATAATCGGCCGACACACGGGTGGAGATGCGGTCGGCACCTCCGCGATCGATGACACCTTGGCGCACAAGGGCGGCGTCCGTCACATGGCGCGTCAGCACCACATTTTCTGAAAGGGGAAGGCCCGGCACGGCACCGTGGCCTAAGCGTTCTTCGGGCACGAAGGCGGCACCCAGTTTGCGACGCTCACTCACGCCCAAGCGGCCACAGGGCTTGGTGCCGACATGCACGGCATTGTTTTCCGCATTGGGTTTTTCACCGGATATGGCATCGAATAATTCCGATTGCCCATTGCCCGCCACACCGGCAATCGCCAGAACCTCGCCGCTTTTCACCTCCAGATTGACCCCGCGCAGGGCCACCGCGAAGGGGCCATCTGGCGGCTGGTTCAGGCTTGCCAGCTGCAGCCGCACTTCGGCATTTTGCAGGTTCGCCCCGGCTTTCACGGTGTGAATATCCTGGCCCACCATCAGGCGGGCAAGGCTGGCGGGGGTTTCCTTGGCCGGATCGAGGTCAGCGGCCACCACCTTGCCGTGGCGCAGAATGGTGGCGGAATGGCAGAGGCGTTTGACCTCCTCCAGCCGGTGCGAAATGTAAAGCACCGCGCAGCCTTCGGAGGCGAGGCGTCTGAGGGTGATGAAAAGCTGATCAGCTTCCTGCGGCGTCAGCACCGCTGTCGGTTCGTCCATGATGAGCAGGCGCGGCTCTTGCAGCAGGCAACGCACGATTTCAATGCGCTGGCGTTCGCCCACCGACAAATCCGCAACGGTGGCGAGCGGGTTGAGCGGCAGGCCGTAGGATTTCGACACTTCCGTAATGCGCTTGGCCAGTTCCGCCATGGGCGTTCCGGGTGGCAAAGCCAGGGCGATGTTTTCAGCCACGGTGAGGGCTTCAAACAGCGAAAAATGCTGGAATACCATGCCAATGCCAAGCTTGCGGGCCGTAGCTGGGTTGGCAATGGCGACCGCCTGGCCGTTGAAGCGCAGGGTGCCTGAATCTGGCTGCAAGGCACCGTAGATGAGTTTGACAAGGGTGGATTTGCCCGCGCCATTTTCGCCCAAAAGGGCGTGGATTTCGCCGGGGGCGACGCGCAGGGTCACATCGTCATTGGCTTTGAGCGTGCCGAAAATCTTGGTGATGCCAACGGCCTCGATCAGCCAGAGTTTGTCTGCCTCAGCCTTCGCTTTTGCCTGCCCCGCCGCTTTGCCCACCATTACCCCCTGTTGTCGGACAGCATTTATGCAGTTCCTGCGCGTATCGTTAAGGGGGAATGCACGATTTTCAACCGTTCATCGCGGATGAGCAAATCGGCGGTAACCGAAGCGGCGATGGCGGCTGGCAGTTTGGAGCTTAGACCGGGCAGGCCGATGGGACAAATCACGCGGTTTCGGGCTTCTTGGCCCAATCCGGCATCCGCCAGCCGAGACAAAAAGCGGGCTTTTTTGGTGGCCGACCCGATGAGGCCCAAATAGGCGATGGACGGATTTTTGAGGGCGGCGGCGGTGAGTGCCAAGTCCAGCGGGTGGCTGTGGGTGAGAATCAGTACGAAACTGTCAGCTTCGGCTTGGGCCATCACAGATTCAGGATCTGCCCGCATGGGCGTGACATTGGCGGGCAAAGCGGCCGGAAAGGCGTCGGGGCGGGTGTCGATCCAGTGGATGCGGAAAGGCAAGGGAGCCAGCGCGAGAATCAGGGCGCGCCCGACATGGCCCGCGCCAAAAATATAAAGCGGGCGGCGCGTGTCGGGTTCGGTGCGGGTTTCGATCTGGGGCAGATCGGCTTTTGTGTAGCGGGTAAGCTGCAAGCTCACATGCCCGCCGCAGCATTGGCCAAGATCAGGCCCCAGCGATTGCGAGATCATGCGGGTCGTTTCGCCATGTTCCAGCATGGCTTGGGCTTCGGCCAAGGCCCGCCATTCCAAGGCACCGCCGCCGATGGTGTTCTTATATCCACCACCCGGCACGACGAGCATCCAAGCCCCCGGCTCGCGCGGGGTGGAGCCGCGTGTGTGCAACACTTCTACCAGAACGGCTTGGTCCTTCTGGCGGATGAGTTCGCCCAAGGCGGCCCAGCGCATGTTAGGACTCCATCGCGCGGCAGGCGCGCAGGATCATTTCGGGTGTCGCAGGCGCATCCAGTGGCGGCAGCTTTGCCGGATTGAGAGACCCTACCGCGCGCAGGATGGCGCAATAAACCGAAATCGCCAGCATCACGGGCGGTTCACCCACGGCTTTGGAGCGGAAGATGGTGGGAGATTTGTTGCCGTCGGATTTCCACAGCTTGGTGCGGAAATCGGAAGGCACATCGGAAGCGCATGGGATTTTGTAGGTGGAAGGCGCATGGGTACGCAATTTGCCTTGCGCGTCATAGACCAGTTCTTCGGTGGTCAGCCACCCCATGCCCTGTACGAAGCCGCCTTCGATCTGGCCTAGATCAATGGCCGGATTGAGCGATTTGCCGACATCATGGAGAATATCCACGCGGTCCACCGTCATCTCACCCGTCAGCGTGTCGATGGTGACTTGTGAGCAAGCCGCGCCATAGGCGAAATAGAAGAACGGACTGCCATGCGCCTTGGCGCGGTCCCAGTGAATGTCGGGGGTGGCGTAAAAGCCTGTCGCGGAAAGCTGGATGCGGGCAAGTTGGGCGGATTTGGCTAAGGCTGCAAAGCTCATCGACTTGCGCGCGGCCTTCACTTGGCCTTCCTCAAAACGGATTTGCTTGGGCAGCACATCCCACAATTTCGCGGCATGTTCGCCCAAGCGGTCGCGGATAGTTATGGCCGCACGGCTGGCAGCCATGCCGTTGAGATCAGCCCCGGCGGATGCGGCGGTGGGCGAGGTGTTGGGCACCTTGTCGGTAGTGGTGGCGGTGATGCGGACATCCTCCAGCGGGATGCCGAATTCGGAAGCCACGATCTGCGCCACTTTGGTGTAAAGCCCTTGGCCCATTTCCGTGCCACCATGATTCACCTGCACGGAACCATCGGTATAAACATGCACCAAGGCACCGGCCTGATTGAGGCTTGCGAGTGTGAAGGAAATGCCGAATTTCACGGGGGTTAAGGCAATGCCTTTTTTCAAAATGGGGCTTTGATCGTTGAAGGTTTTGATGGCCTTTGCGCGCTTTCTGTAATCGCTGGTGCGTTCCAGTTCGGCGGTGATTTCCGGCAGAATATTATCGACAACCTTCTGGCCATAGGGCGTTACATCGCGGCCCTTGGTGTAATAATTGCGCTTCCTTACATCCAGCGGATCAAGCCCGGTTTGGATGGCGATGGCTTCCATCATGCGCTCGGCAAATACCATGCCTTGCGGCCCACCAAAGCCGCGGAAGGCGGTGTTGGAGACGGTGTTGGTGTGCAAGCGGCGCGAGAAGATGGAAAGCTCGGGGTAGAAATAGCCATTGTCTGAATGAAACATGGTGCGATCGTTCACACCTTGCGACAGGTCTGCTGAGACGCCACAGCGGGAAAGCAACTGCGTATCGACAGCTTGGATGCGGCCGGATGCGTCAAAGCCGGCTTGCCAATCGACGCGGAAATCATGCCGTTTGCCGGTCATGATCATGTCGTCATCACGATCAAGCCGCAGCTTGGCCGCGCGGCCGGTTTTGTAAGTGGCCAGTGCCGCAAGGGCGGCCCATTGGCCGGCTTGGCTTTCCTTGCCGCCAAAGCCCCCGCCCATGCGGCGGCATTCGCAGGTGATGGCAGCATCAGCCACACCCAGCATATGCGCCACCACATGTTGCACTTCGGATGGGTGCTGGGTGGAAGAATGGATCAGCATTTCGCCATTTTCGCGCGGGATGGCCAAAGCAATCTGGCCTTCAAGATAGAAATGCTCTTGGCCGCCGATGCGGAAACTGTCGGTGATCTGGTGCGGCGCATCGGCGATGGCTTTGGCTGCATCGCCACGCTTGAATTGATAAGACGGCAGCACATCCTTATTTGCGGCGAGCGCATCTTCCACGGTGACATTGGGCTTTTCGGCCTCAATCTCGATGATCGCCAGACGCGCGGCACGGCGGGCGGCTAGGCGGGTTTCGGCTACCACGCAGAAGATGGGTTGGCCGTGGAAGGTGATGTGTGTTTGCGCCAGCACCGGATCATCACCGGCACCGGGGCTGCAATCATTGACGCCGGGAATATCAGCTGCGGTGAGAACGGTGACGACACCGGGATAATTCCGCACGGCTTGCAAATCACATTTGGCAATGCGCCCACACGCGGCTTTTGCGGCATAGCCGGGGGCCAGATGCACGGTGCCTTCGGGTTCGCGGATGTCGTCAATATAGGTGGCGGAACCTGCCACATGGCGGGCGGCGGAATCATGGGAGGTCGAATGGCCCGCGCCGATGAATTTCTTGGGCTTGGGGGTGGCGTCCATCACAGCACCACTTCCCGCGCTGCCAAGACGCGCGTTTGGGTGAGGGCCAGCCCGTCACGCTCCATCAGTGCCTTTTTGAGAAGGGCGCGGGCGGTTTCGAGGCGATATTCAGCCGAGGCGCGCATGTCGCTTAAAGGCGTGAAATCTTCCGCCAAGGCGGCCAGAGCCGCTTCCAAGCCTTGCGCCAAGGCGGCTTCGGTTTTGCGGGCGCGTTTGGGTGTTGCGGCCATGCCGCCAAAGGCGATGCGCGGGCCATCAGCAGCAAAGTGGAATGCGCCGCAGACGGCTGAGATGTCCTGATCGAAGCGTTTGGAGATTTTATAGGCGTGGAAGCTGGCCTTGGCGTTGATTTTCGGCACGAAAATGCGGCTTACAAATTCACCCGGTTGGCGATCCTGCTTGCCATAGGCGATGAAGAAATCTTCGAGCTTCAGGCGGCGCGTGTGGCTGCCTTTGCGTAATTCGATGGTGGCACCCAATGCGATGAGGGCGGGTGGCGTGTCGCCAATCGGCGAGCCATTGGCGATATTGCCGCCAATGGTGCCGGAAGCGCGGACTTGTTTGGAGCCGATACGCCAAAGCAGGCGCGCCATATCCGGGTGAAGGGCGCTGAAGGCTTCCTCGGCTTGTTCATAAGTAACGCCCGCGCCAATTTCGAGCCCATCCGGGCCATCGTGCAAGGCTTGCAGTTCGCGCACGCGGTTGAGGAAGATGAGGCGCGGAAGGGTTCGCATCTGCTTGGTGATCCACAAGCCGACATCGGTGGCACCGGCCACGAGGGTTGCGTCGGGGAAAGACTCATAGATTTCGGCCAAGCTATCCAGGCTTGCGGGGCTGGCGATGAAGCTTTCGTCGTCACCGATGAAAATATCTTGCGCGTCTTGCAGCGCGGCCAGAGCTGCGGCATCGCGCGGGGCGGGTGGGGTATTGAGTGCTTCCAAGGCTGCATCCACAATCGGGCGATAGCCGGTGCAGCGGCACAAATTTCCGGCTAGATATTCATTCACGCCCGCGCGGGTTTGCTTGGCAGCCTTTTCATGCAGCGTGAACAGGCTCATCACAAAGCCCGGGGTGCAGAAGCCGCATTGGCTGGCATGGTGTTTCACCAGCGCGGTTTGAACGGGGTGGTTGCCATCCAAATCTTCCACCGTGATGATTTCTTTGCCATCCAGCTGGCCCATGAGCTGGATGCAGGCATTGACGGGTTCATAGACCAGCGCGCCATTGCGAATGGAACCTAGTGCGACGGTGCAAGCCCCGCAATCGCCTTCGTTGCAGCCTTCCTTGGTGCCGGTCTTACGTTGCGTCAAGCGCAGATAATCGAGCAGGGTTTGCATGGGCGGCACGTCGGTGAGGGTGACGGGTTCGCCATTGCGTAAAAAACGGATGCAGGCGCGCGCCATGTTTTAGCTTCCCCGATAGGTCGAATAGCCGTGGGCAGATAAGAGCAGCGGCAAATGATAATGTGCGGCAGGATCGGCAATGCCGAAGCGGATAGGGATGATATCAAGGAAAGCCGGATCGGTTAAGGGGGCGCGTTGGGCTTTTAGATAATCGCCCGCGTGGAAGCGCAGCTCATAATGGCCTGCGGTGAAGGCAGCACCTTCGAGAAGCGGCGTATCTACCCGCCCATCTGCATTGGTGCGAACCGTTCGTACATGGGTATCTGGATGGCCTAGCCGCCACAGCTCAATCGTCAATCCGGCAGCGGGCTTTCCGGCTTGCGTATCCAAAACATGCGTCGTCAGCCTACCCATCCGTTTCCACCCTGCATCCTTGTTTGGCGAACAAAGCTAGCGGTTTCGTGGGGCTTAGGCAAAGGGCACTTCAACAAGCCTTTCGATTTGGGCCGCCAGCGGTGCCTCATCGCCCCGGAAACTCGCAATCATGGCCGCAAGAAAAGGGGCGGGCTCGATACGGTCTAGACTTAGAGGGTGGCCTGCCCTTGCCGCCAAGAGCGTAAAGAATGCCAGCTGAGCGCGCCCATTGCCGTCTCGGAAAGCATGGATGGCATTGAGGTGGGCCAGAAAACTCGCTGCTTTTTTGGCAAAATCAGCTGGCGATAAGTCGCGCAAGAACCGATCCGCCCGGAGCTTGGCAAAAAGCCACTTCAGCTCTGGGTGGATATTCTCAGGAAAACAGAAATGGCTTTGACCCTTCGCCATTCTAACGGTGCGCGGTTTGCCCGCCCAAGCATATACATCCTGAAACAGATGGCGGTGGACGGCAAAAAAATGGTTGACGGAGAGATGGCCAGCTGGAAGCGGCTCGCCAAAACGCTCGGTTGTCATGGCTAATTCAAAAAGGCGCAGATCGTCTTCATCAGTATGGTCCTGAAAATTGATCAGAACCTGCGTGTCAGGATAGCAATAAGGATCATCTATCACGCCATAGGCGGGATCATCCGGAATTCTTGCCATATTTCCCGATCAGCAGTTGACGGCGGGCGGCGGGACTCAGGCCGTTCATGTCCATCGTCGCGAAGGTGCGGCGCATTTCATCTGTCATGTGA
>CAJBCQ010000043.1 GCA_903951595.1 uncultured Hyphomicrobiales bacterium
CAGGATTTCAATGCCACTGCCGCTATCCTGCAAGCCCTTGGTGATCATCAAAATGGGAGTTGCGTGTTTCAGATGGGCTGCAAGCTGACCGATGGCCCAGTCCACACCAGCCGACGACACGCCCAGAATGATCAGGTCGGCCGGCGATTGGAGAACCGCGCCAAGATCAGTCCAAGCATGCCCGCTCACTTGCCTGGGCAATGTTACACCCAGGCGTGGATGCACGCCCGTAGCCTGAACCGACGCGATGATATGCGCGTCCAGATGCGTGCCCACAAGGCTGATGGCATGGCCCATGGTGGCCGCCGGAATGCTCATGGCCGAACCCATGACGCCCGCCCCGAGGATGACAATGCGTGACAAGGCCTGCTCCTTCTTCAGTCGATCCGCAGACCCGTTTGCTTGTCAAAGACGTGCGTGCTGCCAGCCAGCGGGTTCACGAATATCTGCTCGCCGCGCTTGAGCTTCACCCGCTCTGTGGTGATGGCACAAATCTCCACACCTGCTGCTTCACCATAAATGTGGATTTCCGGTCCCGTCGGCTCGGTTTGCATCACCGTCATGGCAAGGCCCTTTTTGCCAACCTTCAGATGTTCCGGGCGAATGCCAAAGACAACTTGCTGGCCTTTCTTGACCTTGGTCTTAAGATCAATCTCCACGCTTTCACCATTGGCGAGCTTGACGCTGGTCTTGCCGCCTTTTTCTTCAATGGTGCCAGACAACATATTCATCGAGGGTGACCCGATGAACTGAGCCACAAACAGGTTTGTGGGCTTGTCATAGACATCCAGCGGACTGCCTTCCTGCTCAATCACCCCATCGCGCAGAATGACGATCTTGTCGGCCATGGTCATGGCCTCGATCTGATCGTGGGTGACATAAACGGTCGTGGTCTTCAGCCGCTCATGCAGCTCGCGGATTTCGGTGCGCATTTGTACGCGAAGCTTCGCGTCCAGATTTGAGAGCGGTTCGTCGAATAGGAAAACGGCTGGATCGCGCACGATGGCCCGTCCCATGGCCACGCGCTGGCGCTGACCGCCAGAAAGCTGGCGCGGAAAGCGTTCAAGATAGGGTTCCAGATTGAGAATAGAAGCCGCCCAAGCAACCTTCTTCTTGATTTCATCCTTGGGCATTTTGCGAAGGTTCATCGAGAAGGCCATGTTCTCAAAAACATTCATATGCGCGTAAAGCGCATAGTTCTGGAACACCATGGCGATGTTGCGATCCTTGGGATGCACATCATTGACCACCTTGCCGCCGATCATCACATCGCCCGCTGAGATGCTCTCAAGGCCTGCGATCATGCGTAAAAGCGTAGACTTGCCGCAGCCAGAAGGCCCGAGCAGCACAACAAAGCTGCCATCGGGAATATCAAGATTGACCCCATGGATCACTTCCAGGTCGCCATAGGACTTGCGGATGTTTCTGATGGTTACGGGAGCCATGATGTCTACCTCGGTAAGGACTTGTGATGATTGACGGATAAAACGGAAGATTTGCCTGCGGCCAGAATGGCATCGGCGATCTCAACGAAGCCTGCGCCACCGCGGCCATTGGCTATGTAGGCAGGCAGGGCCTCCATGCGGCCGACAAAATCTTGGACATTGGCCACACCGCAGGCATTGGGGAAAAAGCCGAACATGGGCGCGTCATTGGGGCTGTCACCGCAATAAACATAGTCCGCCTTGTCAGCCACCAGATCACAGCCAAGCACTTCGCGGGCAAACAGCTTTGACATGGTCAGCTTATCGTAATCACCGAACCAGCCATTGACATGAATGGAAGACACCTTTGCCACCGCTCCTTCCTCTTGGAAGATGGCAACAATGCGCTCTACGGCTTTCTCATCAAGTGGTGGCACATCTTCGCAGAAATCAATGGCAAGATCCGACTCGCGGTAAAGCTGATCGGAAGCCACCGCGGCTCCTGGCACTTCCTTGAGCACGCGGGCGGCAATTTTTGCCAAACCCGCACGCCCTTGCGCGCGCGTTGGCTCATCCTGAATGTAACGGCGGCGCATGCGCCGGGCCTTGTGGTCATAGGCAAAATAGAATGCGCCATTTTCGCCCACAATGCCATCCACAGGCCAGAAACGGGCCACCATATCGCACCAACCCGCAGGCCTTCCGGTGATGGGCACTACGGCAAGCCCTGCCTGCTTCAACCGCTCCAGCGCACCATAGGCATCAGCCTCAAGCCGGCCTTCATGGGTCAGCGTGTCATCAATATCGGTGAATACGCCACGAATGGCGGCAAGCACGTTCACAGGCATGCTGGAGAGGGGTTTCACAATCCCTCCGCGTCAAGGAAATCATCAAGAAGGCCCGCATCATCGGCATAATCAAGGAATGACCAGCGATTGCGGATTTCGCGGGCATATTTAATGGCATTGCGCCAAACCTGTGGCGAAAGCCCCAGCTGCGCGCCATCCACCGGCCCGCCTGCGGATTTGAGCGCGCCACGCATGGACTCCACCGGCACCGTCATGGCCTGAAGCTCAGCACGCAGTTCCGGCCACAGCTTTTCCATCTTGTCGTTGAAAGCCTTCGCTCCAGCTTCATCCAGCGCCTTCTTGCGATATTCCTCGATACACATCGGCCCGATCTCATCGCCATAGCGGGCAAGCATGGCCGCCTCATCAATGCGGGTTGCACGCAATTTGGGTGGCTTTTCAAGGCCGAGCATCTGCTGTTGCAGCTTTGCGATGATGATGGAAGCTGCGCCGACTTGCTGGCCGTGGATGGTGCCGGGATGGTCTTGTCCTGCAAACATATCGATCCAGTGCGACACCTGATGCTCACCCATGGAACCATGGTGGGAAACCTTGGTGAAGCAATTGCCAAGCCCGCAAAGTGTAAGCACGCGCTGCAAATGGCCCACCGCCTGAAGATCACCCTTCGCGATGCCCGCAGCATTGGCCATCATCAGCGGCTCATCGACTTGTTGCAGCAAATAAGGCGTTTGCGAATAAAAAGAACCAAAGATGCGCTTGGAGCCCCACCAGTCTACCTGCGCGGTAGGCCGGCATAAGCTATCTCCAAGGCCCGCCGCATTCAGATAGGCAGGAGCTGCCGCTGTGACTTTGAGATCGAGGAATATGCCGCGAGGTGCATGGGCGGGAAGGGAGAGCTTGAATCCATTGGCCAAGCTAACCGAAGCGGTCGAGGCGGCATAGCCGTTCATGGAAGCAGCCGTGCCAAAAACCGCGAAGGCCTTCTTGTCCTTGAAAGTGGCGAACTTGCAGGTATCTGACACAACACCGGAACCAACCGCCACGACGCCATCGGCATGACGCACAAGTTCACGCACGCGCGCCACGGTGGCTTCATCACATTCAATATCCGCCCCCAGCACCACTTCATCAATTGTGGCGATGGAGCGCAGCGCTTTCGCCACGCGCCTACCCATGGCTTCAACCGTATTGGTGTCTGAAACAACCGCGATCCGTGAACCCATTTTCAGCGGCGCAAGCAGTGCCGCTTCCTGGCCATCAAGGTCCTCCTCAATGCGGATCGTCTCAAAATCAATATCAGCACGCTTGCCCGTATCGGGGTCTTTCCATTCCCCCGACAGGATGTCTTCTAACAATGCGTTCCAATTCGTGCCCGGCATCAGCGTGTCTTTTCTTCATCAAGAAAGTCCACCAGACGTGCATTCCATGCAGCCATCGTGGGCCAGAGATCGGCATATATCTTCAGCAACTCGCTATAGCGGGCGCTTGCGGATTTTTCCGGGTTAAACACATCGGTGAGCTGACCGGCCATGGCGGCTGAGGCCTCATCAACCGAGCCGAACCAATTGGCCGCGCGCGCGGCGGCCATCGCCGCCCCAAGTGCAGAGGCTTCCACCGTTGCTGAGCGGGCGACCTTGCGGCCAGAAGCATCGGCAAGGATTTGGCACCATAGGTCAGAGTTTGAACCCCCGCCAATGGCGACATAATGGTCAACTTCCATGCCAGAGGCTTCCGCCGCCCGGTTGGTGGCGATGGTTTGCTCTAGCGAAATGCCTTCAAGCGTCGCGCGATAAACATGGCCGCGCCCATGCGAAGCATTAAGCCCCGTGATGGTGCCGCGTGCCTGGGCGTTCCAATGGGGGGTCATCACACCTGCCCAATAAGGCAGCAACATCACACCACCTGAACCGATCCCAACGGCATTGGCTTCGATCTCCAGTGCGTTGAACAGTTCCTTTTCCTTGCCGGGGGGTGTTTGGAACATGGTCTTGAGCATCCATTCGACCAAGAAAGACCCGGTACGCAGCACGCTTTCATAGATATAGCCACCCTTGTCGGAAACCGCCGTCATGGTGCGGAAGGCGCGCTCAACAGCATAGTCACGCGCATAGATGCCCGACACGACCGCAGTACCGAGATTGACATAGGCGCGGTTGGCAACGAACACATTGACGCCGGTTCCAGCGCATTGGCCATCACCACCTGCCGCACCCACGATGGTACCGGCTTTCAGGCCTGTGGCGCGGGCCGCCTCGTCGCTCACATGGCCGAGGACGGAGCCTGGCCGAAATAAGCTCGGAAATTGGGAAACTGAAAGCCCGGTGTGCCCTAAAAGCTCGCCGGCATATTCCATCGTTTTCATGTCGAGGAATGCCGCCGGATCAGCTGATGCGGTGGAGGTGACAAAGCTTCCCGTCAACCGATATGCCAAATAGGCATGCACTTCCGTTATCATGCCAAATCGAGCGAAATTTTCCGGCTCATGCTTTCGCATCCACTGAAGCCGGTAAAGGCAGGGCGTGACATCACAGGGTTTGCCGGTAACTTCGTGAATTCTTTCAGCGCCATAGGCGCGCGCTAATTCTTCGACTTCAGCCTTCGCGCGCTCATCCAGCCACACGGTGCCGGGCCGGACGGGCACACCCTGCGTGGTCAGGGGGACGAAGGTTTCGCGTTGATTGGAAATGGCGATTGCCGCGACGCGCTCAGGCGCAATCTGCGAAGTCAGGCTGGTAAGTGCGCTAACCAGTGAGGACCACCATTCAAGGGCATCCTGCTCAAAATGGCCCGGTTGCGGATTTGCCAATGCAATTTTAGCGCGGCCTTCCGCAAGTGCCCGGCCTTGTCTGTCAAAAGCAATGGCCTTCGTTGCCGTGGTCGAAGAGTCAATTCCCACAACGATGTCTTGCAGCATTGCAAAGCTCTTTCATGGAAGCGAATAAAAAAGCGGAGGTGGCACATGCCACCTCCGCCTGCAGTGTGGGTTTACAGCAGGCCAGATTCCTTGACCTTGGCATCGATCAGAGACGCGATCTGATCCATGCAAGCCTTGGCGCTGCCATCATAGGCCTGGCCAGTGATCAACTTGCCGAGCTCGACGGGAATCTCGTTGTTCGAGAAGCCAGCCCAGAGCGGCATGTCAGGCTCAGAAGCCATGTCTTTGTTGATGGTATCCAGAACGACGGGCAGATGGCGCGTCGTGCCGGGGCCAACAACTTCCTTGGCCTTCACACGCGGGTCGGCGAAGGACGAAACGCGCATCGGGGCAAAGCCGCCGCCCAGCGTGCAACGTACCATGATGTCCTTCGAGCATGCCCACTGCATGAACAGCCATGCAGCGTCGATGTTCTTGGAGTACTTGGACAGACCCAGAACCGAGCCGCCCTGATGACCCCAGTTCGGGATTTCACCGAAGCCGGCATCAGCCGCAGGACGCAAGCCGTTGGGACCCTGGATCGGACGGGAGATTTCCCACAGGCCTTGCACCTTGGAGTCAGCCGCATCCCAGCCCGGGAAGAACTCATCCCAAGAGTTGATGATAGCTGCCTGACCGGAGGCCCCCATCTGCCACTGGCCATCCCAGGTGGAGTTGGTGGATTCCGGCGGAGCGTTCTTCAGCCATTCGAGATAGGTTTCAAGGCCGCGGACGCCCGCTTCATCATTGCCCGAGAACTTACCGTCCTTTGTGAAGATGGAACCGCCTTCGTTCCAGACCATCTGCGTCCAATCACAGTTCAGCGAATAATGGCCCGACTTGGCCTGCAGGCCCGTGCCATACATGCCATTGCCCTTTTCGGCCTCAGTGATCATTTTGACGGCCGCTGTGAAGTCGGCGACCGTGGTCGGCGGCTTGATACCGTGCTTTTCCAAGATGTCCTTGCGGTACATCGTGCAGAAGATCGGAATATCAAACGGAATGCCGGCCCACTTGCCTTCGTAAACGGCAAGGCCGTCCACGAGCGGCTTGGAGAAGTCCTCAAAGTCAAAGCCCGGCATCGCAAGATCGGGCTTGTCCTTGTAGTACTGAACCGGGTCGATCGTATCCTGGGCGAAAGTGGCCACCCAAGACTGGTCAAGATAATACAGGTCATAGGTGCCCAGTTCGCCCTGGACGTCCTGCGTTGCCTTGGCAAGCACCTGCTCGAGCGGCACGATTTCGATTTCCACTTCGATGCCGGTGGCTTCGGTGAACTCGCCCTTGAGCTTGTCCAGAACGACCGTCGGCGGCGTGGCTTCCGAGGTGTAACGGATCTTGGTGCCCTTGAACGGTTTGGAGACGTCCTTGAGCCAAGCCGTCATTTCTGCGTCCTGCGCGTAGGCCGCATCACCGATCAAGCCGGTGCCGCGGAACGGACGGGTGTTGCCGAGAAGGCCTAGATTGAAGGCCGAGAAACCAACACCAGCCATGCCCATCTTCCGCAGGAAGTCGCGCTTGGAAATACTCCGCGAAGCAAAGTCGCGGGCGGCGTCGGCAATGAAAGTCTTCTTGTCGTAACCTTTAAAGCTCATCTTAATCCTCCCATATATTTCGAGCCTTAGTTTCTCGTCTGTGTCACTCCTTCAGCGAACCGAGGGTGAGACCGCGGACCAGATGCCGTTGCACAAGCAGAATGAAGATGAAGCTCGGGATCACGGCGGCTGTGCCCAGCGCGGTGATAAAGCCCCATTCATTGCCTGTGGAAGTCACAAATGTTTGGATTTTGACCGGAATTGTGCGGATGTCGGTTGTCAGGAACAGCGACAGCAGGAACTCCGTCCAGGAAAATACGAAAGTGAGCACGGCGGATGCAGCGATCCCGCCCTTCACCATGGGCAGCGTGACCCGCGTGAATGTCGTCCAGCGCGACGCCCCGTCGATCATGGCCGCCTCATCAATTTCCTTGGGCACATCATCGAAGAAGGATTTCATGAGCAGAAGCGCGATCGGTAAGTTGATGAGCGCATAGATCATGATGAGGCCGATATAGCCCATGTACAGATTGTCGGTATCACGCATGCCCGCCATCTTATAGATGGTGACCATGGGAATGATGATCGCGATGGGCGGCAGGAAACGCTGGCCCAGAACCCAATTGAGATAAAGGCCTCGGCCCCGGAACTGCATGCGTGAAATGGCATAGGCCGCAAGCGTGGCTGCAACGATGGTAATACCTGTGGCACCCACCGAAACGATGATGGTGTCGATGATGGATTGGCGTGAATCATAAGAGTCAGCACCCGCCACACCCATGCCAAGGCCATCATCAATGGCAAGCTGCGAGCGCGAGCGGCCAAAAAGAGTGACCGCATAGTTGATGAGCGTGGGCTCGAAATCGAACCAAACGACCCTGTCCTTATCGAACATCGCCGAGATGGGCTTGATGGACGACAGCGCCCACCAGAACATCGGGAACGCAAAGATCGCGGTCACCAATACGGCCAGCACATCACGCAATAACTGCCGGGATCTGGAGAGTTCCATTAGAGTTTCACCTTGAAGATTCGCATAAAGATCGAAGAGGTGAGGATGACGAGGATCAGCGTGAACAGCGCCACCGTAGAGGCATAGGGGAAATCTGCATTGCCGAAATAGATGCGCCCCGCATAGCTGGTTAGCGTTTCCGTGGCTGTTCCAGGCCCTGAATCCGTCATCACCTTCACATAATCAAACGATCGCATGAGATCGATGCCGCGAATGAGCACGGCTATGCTGATGACCTTCGACATCATGGGCAAGGTGAGTTTGAAGAACACCTGCACCGCGGAGGCGCCATCAATGGCCGCGGCCTCGAAGGGCTCCTTGGGTAACGAACGCAGTCCTGCCAGCATGATGAGCACCATGAAGGGCGTCCATTGCCAGATCTCAGCCAGAAGCACACCGGCCATAGCGGTGGATGATGTGCCCAGAATAGAGAAATTATGCGGCATGAGGCCCATGGCGATGAGGCCACGGCTAATGACGCCGAAGGAACCGTTGAGCATGAGCAGGAACATCATGGCTGTAACGGCAGGCGGAATGACGAGCGGCAGGGTCATGATGGCGCGCAGGATGCCATAGCCCTTCCGGTCCGAATCTAGCAGCAGCGCGATGAGAATACCCAGCACGAGCTGGAAGGTTAGCGCGACACCCGTATAGAGCAGCGTGTTGAACAATGCGTCCCAAACCCGATCATCCTGGAACACTTTCATCCAGTTGAACTCAGGCTGGAAGATGAGCTTGCGCGTTGCTGCATTCCGGCGGTAAAGGGAACTTTCTACGGCCTTGAAGAGCGGATAAAGGCCGAAAACGACCATCAGTGCCGACGCGGGGAACAGCCACGGAAACGGATGCTCAGCCGTAAGGAAACGGGGAAGACTCATCTGCCACTTCTGCCTAGTTTCCGTAATGACCTGAGTCAACGATATGGCTCCCGCAAAACACTGTGAACTTTTGTTCACTCTAAGAACATTTAACTTGCAGATTGTTGTGACTGATGGTTCTTGTCAATTGCGGCAGGAGATATTTATTTCATTCTTCGCGGAAATGTTATGCTGCGTTGCGGCATGAATCCGCCTGCGGATTTGGGGAAGTTCCAATTTGGAGGGGTTCCAAATGAAGATCGCTCTGGGAGCGGACAGCGCCGGCAAGCCCTTGCTCGATGTGGTGGAAGCCCATTTGAGGGCCAGCGGCGTGCATATGGTGCAAAACCTCAGCACAACCGGGTTCTATGCTGATTTGTCAGCTTCGGTTGCTCGTGCTGTCGCGGATGGAAAATTTGATCGCGCCATATTGTGCTGTGGCACGGGCATTGGCGTTTGCATCTCGGCCAACAAAGTGCCGGGCATCCGCGCCGCGCTCACGCATGACACCTATTCGGCCGTACGGCCGCAAAATCGAATAATGCGCAGATCATCACAATGGGCGCGCGCGTGATCGGGCCGGAACTTGCCAAGGCCATTGTGGACGCTTGGCTTGCCTCCGATTTTGATCCCAACGGCTCATCAGCGGCCAATGTGGCGGCAATCGATAAGCTGGACGCCGGTCGTTCCTGATAGATTTTGCATCGCAACATGAGAGTGGGGGAAATTGAGCATGGCTAGTGATCTTCTTAAATTACGCCGGGAAATTATCTCCACCTGTCTCATGATGAATGAGATGGGCATCAATCAGGGCACTTCCGGAAATGTCAGCGCGCGCACGAAAAAGGGCTTCCTGATTACCGCATCTGGAGTTCCCTACAGCAAGATGAAGCCCGAACATGTCGTCGAGATGGATCTTGAAGGCGGTTATCGCGGTGACTATCTGCCTTCCACGGAATGGCGCATGCATCTGGATATCTTCAAGCACCGTCCGGAAGCCATGGCCGTGGTGCATGTGCATTCCACCTATGCCACCGCCATGGCCTGCCTGCGCCGTGAAATTCCCGCCTTCCATTACATGATCGGCGTGGGTGGCGGCGACAGCATCCGCTGCTCTGACTATGCCGAGTTTGGCACCGAGGCCCTGTCCACCACCATGCTAAAGGCATTGGAAAGCCGCTCCGCCTGCCTGTTGGCCAATCATGGGCAGATCGTGTTCGGCGCCAATCTGGCGCAGGCTCTTTGGCGGGCAGGGGAAGTGGAAACGCTGGCTCACCAATATTGGGCTGCATCCTTGGCTGGAAAGCCGGTGATCCTTTCGGGAACTGAAATGTCATCTGTGCTGGCGCGCTTCAAGACCTATGGCAAGCAGTCCAAAGACATTAAGCCCGGTGAGGCCGCCGCTGTAGTGGGCCCCGTGCGCCGCGACAAGCCAAAGAAGCGGGCAAAGGGCTGATCCCATGCGCGAAGCCGTTCTCGGCATTGATGTCGGGACATCAGGCCTTCGCATCCTTGCGGTCGGAAGAAGCAACCAAGTGCTAGCCTCTACCGCTGCTGCCATGCCGACACCGATTGTGGATGGGGCACGCAAGCGGCAAGACGCGCAAATCTGGCTGAACGCGCTGCATGAAGCCTTCGCCGCCCTTGATCTTAAAGGGCTTCACATCCTGGCTCTGTCCATCAACGGCACTTCGGGCACCATTTTGCCTGTGGATGTGGACGGTACGCCACTGGATCATGCGTCCATGTATGACGATGTGGCAGAGGAAAAATACGTGGCGGCCATTGCGGCGCAGGCACCGCAGGAAACCGCCGCGCGTGGCAGCACATCGCCTTTGGCCCGGGCCATTCCCATGCAAGCAAAAGCCAAGCGCATCCTGCATCAGGCCGATTGGCTGGCCGCGCAATTCTCAGGCGACTTCACCGTCACGGATGAAAACAACGCGCTGAAATCAGGCTATGATCCCTTGCAGCGCCAATGGCCCGCATGGATGGCAGATTCAGGATTTGACGAAAGGCTTTTCCCGCACGTAGTCGCCGCAGGTGCCCTCACGGGCAAGATCACGCCCAAGGCCGCGCGGCAATTCGGATTGCCGGAAGATGTGCGTATCGTTGCCGGAACGACTGATGGCTGCGCGGCCTTTCTGGCAAGCGGGGCGCGGGAGGTAGGCGATGGCGTGACATCACTGGGAACTACGCTCACCCTGAAGCTGCTATCGGCAAAACCAGTATTTGCACCCGCTTATGGAATCTACAGCCACCGCATGGGTGGCATGTGGTTGGCGGGTGGTGCTTCGAATACGGGTGGCGGCGTATTGCGCGCCCTTTTCAGCCCAGAGGAGATCGCGGCATTTTCAGAAAGGCTGAAGCCTGATGAGCCTACTGGCCTCGATTATTATCCGCTCGCCCAGCCCGGCGAACGCTTTCCCGTGAACGATTCCCGGCTGGCACCGCGCCTTTTGCCACGGCCCGTTTCTGGGGAATTGTTTTTTCAGGGCGTGCTTGAATCCATCGCTGCCATTGAGGCATTGGGCTACGCGCGGCTTGCTGAACTTGGCGCTTCGCGGCTTGCTTGCATACGTTCGCTGGGTGGAGGCGCTGCCAATCTGGGCTGGACGCAAATCCGGTTGGCGCAGCTTGGCGTGCCGCAGGCAGATGTGCTGAGTGATCAGGCCGCATTGGGAACCGCGCGCTTAGCCTGGTGGGGGCTTGGTCATGCGGCTTGACGGTTTGCGCGACATTGCCGAACAGTTTGACGGCATATTGTTTGATCAGTTTGGCGTGCTGCATGACGGCCGCAAACCATATCCACATGCCATTGCACTTCTGGAAACATTGAAAGCGAAGTCCATTCCGGTGGGCATCATCACCAATTCTGGCAAGCGCGCCGAAGCCAACCGCCAGAGGCTTGAAGCCATGGGCTTGCGTCGTGAACTTTTCGTGGATTGCCTGAGTTCAGGTGAGGTTGCCTTTACAAGCCTTTCGCCTCAGCGCGCCTACGTGATCGGCAAGACGGGCGAAGATTATGGCTTTGAAGGCTTCACGCTGGTCGATGATCCGAGGCTTGCCGAGGTTCTGCTCATCCTCGGTTCGGATGCCCCACGCACCAGCCTGCAAGATTATGCGCGCCTTCTGGGCGAGCTGTCGATTCCCGCCATCTGTTGCAATCCCGACAAGCAAATGCTGACCGCTTCTGGGCTTCAACCCGCACCCGGTGCCATTGCCGCGCTTTATGAAACCCTGGGCGGCAAGGTGACATGGATCGGCAAACCCTATCCCGCGATCTATCGGCAGGCAGCTCACCTCATTGGCAATCCGCGCCGCGTGCTATGTGTGGGCGACAGTGCCGAGCATGATGTGGCCGGTGGCCGCGCGGCTGGATTCTCAACGCTTCTCGTGATGACGGGTGTCTCCGAGGGGCTTGACCCGGCGAGCGTTGAGCCGCAGCCTGATTTCTGGATGCCGCAATTGCAGTGGTGAGCCCTTAGAGGCAGGAGGATGCCGTGAAGCCAAGGGGAATTTTGGTGGCTGATGTGGGTTATACCCACACCAAGCTCATCCTGTTCAATGAAAACCTTGAACTGGTGGCGGAAGAAAAAATTGCCAGCCGCCATCCAGAAGGCCCGCCTTATTTGTCCAACGATCCTGAAACGGCGCTGGCTTTCTTCCGCCAGCGCATCGCGCATTTCGACACGATCCTGCCAGTGGATGTGATTGTGCCCTGCGGGCATGGTGCGGCAGTGGTGGCGCTGGATGCGGACGGCAAGCTTGTGCTGCCGCCCATGGACTATAACGCAAGACCACCACAGCGCATCATCGCTGAATATGAGCGCGTGATGCCGAGCTTTGCCGAAAGTGCCTCACCCTTTCTGCCCATGGCACTCATGCATGGCATGCAGCTATTCTGGATGTCGAAAGATTGGCCTGAAGCTTTTGCGCGTACCCGCACGATCATGCCGTGGATCCAATATATTACCTACAGGCTTTCTGGCGCGAAATGCGTTGAAATCACGTCCATGTGCTGCCAGAGCCATTTGATGAATGTGCCGCAAAGCCGCTTGTCATCTCTGGTGGAAGGCCAAGGCTGGATGCCATTTTTTCCAGCCTTCGCAAAGGCTTGGCAGCGTGTTGGCGTTCTGGATATGGCCTTCCGTGCAGCCGCATGGCGTGGGCGCGCTGAAGTGGTGGCAGGCATTCACGACAGCTCAGCCAATTTCCTGCGCTATATGGCCGGCGGGCGCAAACATTTCTCGCTTGTTTCGACTGGTACCTGGAGCATTGCTTTCGACAGTGATACGCGCTTTGCAGATTTGCAGGAGAAGCTGGACACATCCGCCAATCGGGACGTATTTGGCAATCTCGTGAGCTGTTCGCGCTTTTTTGGCGGCAAGGAGTTTGAGATCTTGGCTGGCTCATCTGTCCACGAAACACCCTGTTTGGAAACGGTGGGTGAACTCGTGGCGGGTAGGATTTTTGCTCTGCCGTCTTTCAGCGATTCTGCAGGCCCCATGCCGGGAACCGGTGACCGCGGGCGCATTGAAGGCAAGGCGGAGCTGAGCGCGGTTGAGCGCATTTCGCTGGCCTCGCTTTATTGCGCGCAGATGGTTTCGATGCAGCTCAATGCACTCGAATCCCGTGGCGATATTATCATCGACGGACCCTTCAGCCAGAACCGGGTGCTACTGCGGGCTCTCGCGCAATTGCGCCCGGGCCAAAAGGTTTTCGCCTCCAAGCTTACCAATGGCACGGCGGCAGGCGCGGCGGTGCTGGCTCTGATTGAAGATGAACGACTTCCCGCCATTCCGCTAGAGCTTGACGAGATCGCGCCAGCAAAAATTATGGGCCTAGACGAATATCAGCGGCAATGGCTGGCGCGCGCGACGGCCTAATCAAACCTCCCGCAGCAACGCCTCAATTTTCGTGAGCAGACCTGCTTTGCCAATGCCGGTGAGAAAAGCCAGCGTGACAATGACGGGCTTGTCGAGCTTGGCGGGCACCTGCGTGGTGGAAACGATGAGATCGGCATCCGCGCAATGTGCTTCAACCTCGGAGACTTTGCATTGGCTGGTTTCCACCTCAATACCGCGGGCCGCCATTTCCGTCTTGATGGCAAGTGCGACGAGCGTGGAAGTGGCAATGCCCGTTCCGCAAACCACCAGAACTTTCTTTTTACCCATCATGCCGAGCCCTGTCTCTTGATGATCTCGAGAATATCGCTTGCAACTGTCGCTGACACAATTGCATCAAGCATATGGGGCGACTGAAGCATGCCTGCTACCATCTGCAAAGCCTCTATCTGCTTGTCCTTGTCGGTGAAAGCCAGCATGAAAACGAGCCTGACCGGCAGGTTCTCATCAGGTTCTTCCATATTACGGAAATCAACCGCCTCGGGCAGTGTGGCAATGGCGATGCTCGGCTTCAGCACATGCTCGGGATCCGTGTGCGGAATAGCCACACAAAAATGACCCTCAAGGGCAAGCCCCGTGGGATGGGTGGCCTCACGCGCAAGTGTTGCTTGGGCGTGGCTTTGTCTTACATGGCCTATCTCAAAGAGCTTTGCCGAAAGCGCGCGGATAACCTCATCCGCACTTTGAAAGGCAGCGCCAATCAGCACGGCATCTAACGGTATAAGACTATCGATTTCAGATGAGAGCATGCTGATCAAGCCTTAAACCCATGGCGATGGCGCGACCAGAACAGCCCCGCGCCAAGCACGATGAAAGCCATCACAATCCCCACCCAGCCCAAGCTTGTGGCGATTTCGGTGAACGCGAAACTTGGCCAGATAAAGCCATCGACGATGGAAGTGATTTGCGTGGCTTCAGCTGGCTTGGTGAAACCCGCCTCCAGCGCCATGGTGGTAAAGGCACTGGAAAGATGGCCCGCGATGTAAAAACCGGGCACCATCATCGCTACGCCGATCACCACGAGGCGGAATATATTACCCTGCACCACCGGAGCCGCCATGGCGATGACGAAGGGAATGACGGTGAGATCGGCAAACAGCACCACCCGGTTGCCGGGCAGGATGAGCGACAGCAGGATGGAGATGGGCACCAACAGGGCTGAAGTGATCATGATGGAGGGGTGGCCAATGAGAATGGCAGAATCAAGCCCAACATTAATCTCGCGGCCACCTGTCCATTTTTCAGCAAAGCCCTGCGCGGCCGTGCTGATGGGCGAGAGACCTTCCATGAGCAGCTGCGCCATTTTCGGCAAAATGAGCATGGCGGCGGCAAAGATGACGCCGCAAAGGGCTATTTTGTGAAGGCTTGCCAGCGGGTCGGCAAGATCCAGATAAGCAAATGTGCTGAGCGTGATGCCAATGCCAAAGCCCAGCACCATGGGATCAGCCAGAAACCCTAATCTTTGGCTCAGGTCTTCAGGTTGCAGATGAACGGCCCGCAGACCCGGAATGCGATCGATCAGCCAGTTGACGCCCACAGCGATCGGGTAAATCTGCACCGAGGCCAGATGTGGCACCGAAACACCATCAACACCATAAAACGATTGCATGCGGCGCGCCGTCCAATCCGCCATGAGCAGGCAGAACAGTATGGCGAGCACCATGGCTGCCAGTCCCATTGCCAAATTTTCCGTGGCCGCCGCAACAAGTGCGCCGACAAAGGCAAAATGCCAGAAGTTCCAAATGTCGATATTAAGGGTGCGCGTCAGCTCAAGACGCAGCAGGACGAGATTGATGCCGATGGCAGCCGGAATGACGAAAAGCCCCACCGTGGACCCGAAAGCCATGGCCGCAGCCGATGGCCAGCCCAGATCCATCACATCCCGCACAAAACCCGTCCGCGCGGCAATGGCACCGGCCGCTTCGCTGAGGTTTGACCACATGAGCCAAACGATAAGATTAAGCCCCAGCATGGCAACGGCAATGGTGATGCAAGCGCGCACTGCGGCTGCCGGTTTTGTTCCCAGAAGCAAGGCAAACACGAGCACGGCAGGCGCAAGCAGGAGTGGCGTTGCCAGCAGAAGGCCAGCGGCGGAAGGCAGCATGGTTTGACCCATCATGAGTTGTTATGGGCCTGATAGTGCATTCGCCAAAGGCTGAAGGCCAGAGATTTTTTGTCCGTCATCAGCGGTAGCTGTCTCGACATTCATCTTCTAGCGTGGGAAGTTCTTACCGTTTTTTGATGGAGATTTGGCCCGTGAAACAGGTGGTTTGTCGGCAAGTTGGCGTGGTTGAATTGGCCGAAGTGGCGGCACCGGCAGTCTCAGCGGGTGACATTCTCATCAAGCTCGATGGCTGTGGCATTTGCGGCACCGACATCATGAAAGTCTATGACCCCATGGTGCCAAAGCCCGTGCAACTCGGCCATGAGATCACCGGCACGATTACTGAACTGGGCGTGGGTGTTTCGGGCTTGGCCATTGGCCAGCGTGTGGCCGTAGCCCATCACGCGCCTGATTACGGATCGCATTATGCGCGCCGGGGCAGTGAGACAATGGACCCCACCTTCAAGAACTCCAATGTCGATCCTGCGGGCTTTGCTGAATATATTCGCGTGCCTGCCACGCTCGTACCCTTCACCGTTTTTCCAGTACCTGATCAGATGCCGAGCCTTAGGGCGGCATTCATGGAGCCATTGGCCTGCTGTCTGCGCGCGCTCGATCGAGCGGGCGTGTGCGAAGGTGACACGGTGCTGGTGATCGGCACGGGTGCCATCGGCATCTTGTTTGTTCCGTTGCTGGTGGCGCGCCGCGCCAAGGTGTTGGCGGTGGATGTGCGCGATGATCGGCTAGAGCTGGCGCGTGAATGGGGTGCTGTGGAGGGTTTTCTGGCAAGCGATAACCGCATAGCGGATGGCGTGCGCCGCCATGGGGGCGGCCTTGGCGCTGATCTTGTGATCCTCACTTCCACGTCTGCCCAGAGCATGGCACTTGCCATGGCATCGGTGCGCGATGGTGGCACCATCGTGCCTTTTGGCGTGAAGCCGAATGCGCAGTTCACAGCCGATTTCTGGCAGCATTACCGCCGCGAGATCAATCTTGTGGCGAGCTATTCGGCAACGCCTTCCGGCCTTGCACGCGCCATGGCTATCATGGCGGGCCATGGCTTCGAGCTAGAAAAGCTCGTGAATCACCAGATGACATTGGCCCAAGCGCAGAAGGCCTTCGGGATGCTGCACGAGGCGAAGGCCTCAAAAATCGTACTTTCGCCTTGATTAAAGAATGTCCGCCGCGTACTGCGCCGCCGGTGCCAGAAGGCCCGTTTCTTCCAGCGTATCCAGAACCGTGTAGCGGCTTCTGAGGAAACGCGCGTTCAATATGCTGGCGTGAAGATGCTGGCGGCTCACGCTGATATCGCGCGCGCGCGAAGGCGCTCCGGCCGCAGCAAGCCAACCGCGTAGCTCATCAAGTGCTGGAAGCTGTTGGCGCAATCGGTTTGAAACTGTGGGCCAAACATGCAGGAGCCGAACAAGCCTTTGCCGTAGCACTTCAGCCTCAACATGCTTGGCACGGCTTTCCTCAATCGCGCGCTCGCCCAATTCACCTGCGCCGAGGCTCTCGCGGATGACGGCAATCTTGGCATCGAAGTTGGGCGCTGCGGTAACCGCTGCCTCCACATCAAGCCGCAGAATATCGCTCCGCAGTAGAAAATCGTAAAGCGCCACCACGCTCACCGTGCCGATCGCCACACAGGCACCGTGACTGACAGGCTCCTGAGCGTGCGTGAGCCCTTCCATTTCCCACAGATGCGCGATCTGATGATCAGCACCCGAAGCTGGCCGTGATGAGCCGTGTCGCTCCATCGCAAAGCCTACCATGGCAAGCCCGCAGAACAGCCCGCTGAGCGCATTTACATCCCCGCGTTTCACGCTCACGGGATCGGCAAGCCGATGCCGCAGATCATCCTGCACCATGCCCCAGCATTCGCCATCAACCGCTTCAATGCCGAGCGCATCAGCCAGAAGCCAATCGGCCCCGGCAGCCACCTTTCCAGCCAAATCACTATAGCCCCAGCCGGTCATGGCTGCAGGCGCATGGCTGAGCACATCGAGATCGGCAATCACGGCCACGGGCGGCTTGCACTGAAGGGTCTTTTTGAAACCCCGCACCGACAATGGGGCTCCGGCAGAGGTGTAGCCATCCATTGAGACAGCCGTAGCGACACATAAATAGGCCCGCCCCAGCGAAAAAGCGGCATATTTCACCAAATCATTGATGACACCCGAACCAACCGCGACGGCGATGGCATCATCAGCTTTCAGATTGTGCGCCAGGTCATTGGCAAGTTCAACCGACGGCTTCGGCTTGGGGCTTGCGGGCAGCACATGGGATCGCACCCTGATGCCTTGCGAGTGCAAAGCGCGCTCAACAGCTGCGCCTGCGGCTTTCCAAGTGTTTTCATCTGCGATGATGCAAGCCGGTTTGCCCGCAAAATGACGGTTGAAGAGCGCACCCGCCTCGCCAAGCGCACCCTGACGCAGGAGGATTTCTGCAACTTCAAGCGAATTTGCAACCGCCAGAGCCAAACGATCCTTTCCTAAAACCATGACGTTTCCCTAAAAGCTTCCTAACACCCGCCGGCCGACTATCCGTTTGCGAAGCAGCCGGAGCCGTGGAATAAGACACGAACTTGCCTGCTATTTAAAGAGCGAATGACCAAATGCCAGCAGCTTTGATAACCGGCGTGGCGCAAGCCAACATCGCCCATGCCACCGCTGAAAGACTTGCCCGCGAGGGCCATGAACTCATGCTAACGGATATGCGTGAAGATGTGGCAGCAATCGCCGAAAGCCTTGCCCGCACCCATGGCGTGGCCTGCCATGCCTTAGCCGGCGACATAAGCGATGCGGCTTTTCGTGATAGGCTCATGCACTTGGCATTCACGAATTTCGATGACATGCGCTATCTGGTCAACTGCGCGGCCATCTCACGGCCCACCAAGCCCCTCGACATCACGCCCGAAGAATGGCGCAGTGTTTATGGCGTGAATACAGAAGCAACATTCTTCGCTTGCCAGTCGTTTATTCGCAATCTGCTGGATAAAAATAGACCCGGGGCCATCGTCAATCTTTCCTCGATCGCGGGCCATTCGGGTGGCGTGAATAACGGCATCCATTACGGCTCATCCAAGGCCGCGATCATGGCCATGACGCGCGGCCTTGCGCGCGCCTTCGGCAAGAACGGCATCCGCGTGAATTGCGTGGCCCCCGGTGTGATCGATACGGCCATGGCCCGCGCTGTGCCCGGAAGTGAGGCGCGCGTGCAGGCAGCACCTCTTGGCCGCTGGGGCACCTGTGCGGAAGTCGCCGATTCGATTGCCTATCTTCTGGGTGAAGGGGCAAGCTATCTAACGGGCCAAACCCTTGATGTGAATGGCGGCATGACCTGAGGCAGCAAATGGGCAATGACATCCGCGAAAGGCTGCGCGACCTCACCGCCCTTACCGTGGTAGTGATTTTTCTGCTGCCGATTCTGTGGTGGGGGCTTACGTCGCTCAAACCAGTCTGGGCCATTTTCAACAAGGATGAAACAATTGTGCTGGGTTTTGTGCCGAGCCTTACCAATTATGTCATTGCGATAGGTGAGGGCGGCCCGGATGCGTTGAGCGCGCGTGCGACCTTTATGAATTCCATGATCATCGCCGCAGGCTCGACCATCATCAGCGTGGGTGCAGGATTGATGGCGGCTTTCGGGTTGACACGCCTGGGTCTGCGTTCAGCCCGGCGCTGGATTGGGTTTGTTGTGTTGCTACGCATGCTGCCGCCCATCGCCATCATTATTCCCGGTGTGATGCTGTCACAACAGGTAGGCCTATTCGACACGCGCCTTGCCGTTATACTCATCCATGCGCTTATGAATCTGCCGCTTGCGGTCCTGATGCTGCTCTCATTTTTGGAAGATGTGCCGCGAGAGGTGGACGAGGCCGCCTATCTTGATGGAGCCGATAGCAAAGTGCTGTTTTTCCGAATTCTCCTGCCCATGATCATGGGAGGAATTGCCGCCACGGCGACATTATGTGCCCTATTCTCTTGGACCGAGTTTCTGATCTCGCTATTCTTGTCGGTCTCCTTCCGCACAGTTCCCGTGCAGCTCAGCATATTGTCGATGGGCGCCTGGGGGCCGCTGGCGGCGGCGGGCACCTTGGCAATGCTGCCTGCCTTCTGCGCCATACTCCTTCTGCAGCGGCACATCGTGCGCGGGCTGACACTGGGCAGCCTTCGCTGATCTATCGATCGAGTGGGCTTTGCCTGTTTTCCGCAAGGCCATTGTTTATGCCGGGTGGATCTGGGAAACTGAGATGCAAAGGGAGCTTTGATGTCACTTCAGCTTTTTGATATCACCGGCCGCTTGGCCCTCATCACCGGCTCCTCCAAGGGTATTGGTTTTGCCATTGCGGGCGGGCTTGCGGCGGTGGGGGCGCAGATTGTGCTCAATGGGCGCGATGGAGATGCGCTTGAAAAAGCGCGCGCGGGGCTGGCCGCCAAGGGCTACAAGGTTCACGCCCGCAGCTTTGACGTGACCGATGCACAGGCCGTTTCGTTAGCCATTGCGGATATTGAGAAGACCATCGGGCCGATCGACATTCTGGTCAATAATGCCGGCATGCAATTTCGCGGGCCGCTGGAGGATTATCCGCTCGATGCTTGGGAACGCCTGAAGGCCACGAATATCGACTCCGTGTTTTTTGTGGGCCAAGCGGTTGCCCGCTGCATGATCGCGCGCAAGCGTGGCAAGATCATCAATGTGGCTTCCGTGCAAAGCGAGCTATCTCGCCCCGGCATTGCTCCCTATGCCGCCACTAAGGGGGCTGTGAAAATGCTGACCAAAGGCATGGCCACGGATTGGGCACGCCATGGACTTCAGGTCAATGCGCTGGCACCGGGCTATTTCAAAACCGAACTCAACGCTGCTCTCACCACGAATCCCGAATTCACCGCGTGGCTGGAAAAGCGCACCCCCGCTGGGCGCTGGGCGGATGTGGAGGAATTGATCGGTGCGGCGATTTTTCTGGCGTCTGATGCGTCAAGTTTTGTGAACGGGCATATTCTCCATGTCGATGGCGGCATTACCGCCAGCCTGTGATGCACTTGCAATCACCGGCCCCTTCAAAGCGCACTTGAGCCTTTCTAGGCTCAGTAATGCTTCAAAAGCCGGCCCGTTATCACAAAGCATGCAATGGCCAGCGCACCGACGATTCCCATACCGATAAGTGCCACGGCAGGATCAAAATGGTCGAGCATCCAGGCGAACACGAAAGGTGCCGAGGCATTCAGCATCAACCGCGCGAAAGCCATTTTGCCCAGCACTGCGCCATAGGTTTTGGCCCCAAACAGCACAAGCGGCAGGGTGCCGCGCACAATGCTGTTGAGCCCGGAACCCAAGCCGAACATCACCGCAAAGGCGATGGCCCCAATCATCCAAGAGCCGGTGGCCGACAATAGCACGGCCGCACCACCCATCAGTCCGGCCGCAAGGATCGAGCCAGAGATCGGATGCAGCTTCTTGCCCAGCCCCATGTTCAAGAAACGCGACAGCACCTGTGCGGGCCCAAACAGCGTGGCAACGGCCACCGCAGCAGCACCAAGCCCAATGGCCGTCAACAGCGGCACCATCATGGTGAGAATACCCGACAACACAAAGCCCGACAGCGCAAAACCGATAGAAACAAGCACCAGCACGCGCGGCGCAATTTCAGCCGACGCCTCACCTGCCAGTGGCCCCCCATCTCCATGAAGATCTGCGGCAAGTGCGGGCGGCTTTCGCAATAACAGCGCATGCAGCGGCATACAGATCAGCAGATTGATGGCGGCAAAAATGAGCAAGACCTCTCGCCAGTCAAAAACCGCATGCAAGCCTTGCGTGGCCGGCCATGCAAGACTAGAGGCAAAGCCCGCAATGAGCGTCATATGGGTAATACGCAACCGCGCCTCGCGGCCCGTGCGTTGTGCCAGTGCTGCAAAGGCAGCATCGTAAAGAACAAGGCTCGAAGCAATTTCCAAGGCAATGAGGCCGATCAGAAAAAACTTACCCGGCAACAATGCGAGCAGAACGAGTGCCCCGGCTGATGCCGCCGAACCCGCTGTCATCACACCCGGCGCGCCCACCCGGTCCACCAGCTTTCCTGCCCAGGGTGCAACCAGGCCACCTGCCAAGAGGGCCAGCGAAAACATGCCGAAAACGCTGGATGTCTTCCACCCGAATTCAGCGGCAATCGAGCCTGCCAGGATGGGAAAGCTGTAATAAAGCGTGCCATACCCGATGATCTGGGTAAGCCCGATCAGCCACACAGAGCCCAAAGGCCCGGTTCCCAGTCTATGCGCGAAAACTGCCATGCGCTTCAGGCCTAGGCGCGCGATTGCATGGGGTCAACATCCAAGCCAACCGAAAATCGGAACCTTTTTGGCACCAAACCCGCACCCTCATGCAGTTTTCGGCTCTTGTTTGACATGTCAGCCGATTGAACCCTTCAACAATTGGCTCACATTGCGCTGCCGATCACCCTGTTCCAGCGCGCCTTTGAAGCTGCGCTCAATCTCTTGGGCGAGAGGCGATAGGGCATCGAGGCTTTGCGCCATTTTGACGAAATAGCCAATGTCTTTGCCCGCATTGGCCAGCGCGAATTTGTAGCCGTCGAAATCACCTTGCAGTGCTGGCCCCACCATTTTTCGCAAAGCCCCGGAATTGCCGGAACCGGCCAGCATCACCTCATAAAGCTTGCCAGCATCCACATCCGCAGCCCTTGCCACCGCAAAGCAATCGGCAATGAGGCTGATCATGCCCGTCACGAGATAATTGCTCACAAGCTTGGCCGAAGCCCCGCGCCCCACATCCCCCATATGGGCGATGGTTTTCGCATAGCAGGAAAGCATGGGGTGAATGCGGGCGAAAATGTCAGCCGATGCGCCCACCAGAACGCCTGTCTGCCCCGCAAGCGCCTGTTCTGGCCCGCCCGCCATCGGCGCATCGGCAAAGCCTACCCCCATTTGTGCCAAGCTCGCGGCCAGCATCCTGCACGAAGAAGGATTCGATGTGCTCGCATCCACGATGATCTGGCCTGCTTTCAATTCTGAGCTGACGCTTTCCACAAATGCCTCTACTTCGCGCGAACTGGGAAGGCACAGCAGAAGGATGTCCGCACCTTGGGCTAAATCTTGCAGCGAGAAAACCTCGCGCGCCCCATGGGCTACCAGATCCTCAATAACGCCTCGCTTTTTATGCGCCATGACGCTGAGTTCATGCCCGTGTTGGAGCAGATTGCGCCCCAGCCCGTGGCCCATTAACCCCGCCCCCGCCAATCCAATCTTCATGGGTCAATCACCTTTCTTGCCATCATCGCGACATTGCCATAAGCAGAAGCGCACGCAACACAAAGGAACGAAAGATCATGGGGCAGTTTAAGAATTTTATCGGCGGTGAATGGGTGGAAGGCGAAGCCGTCATCCGCAATATCAACCCTTCGGACATAACCGATCTTGTGGGCGAATATGCCGCCGCTGGTGCCGCCCAAACCAAGGCCGCCATCGAAGCCGCCGCCGCCGCGTTCCCGGCCTGGTCCATGACCACCCCACAGCAGCGTTTTGACATTCTGGATGCCGCAGGCTCTGAAATTCTCGCCCGCAAGGAAGAACTGGGCCGCCTGCTCGCGCGCGAAGAAGGCAAACCCTTGGCCGATGGCATTGGCGAGGCCACGCGCGCCGGCCACATTTTCAAGTTCTTCGCTGGCGAAGCCGTTCGCATCGAAGGAACCGCCTTGGCATCCATCCGCCCCGGCATCGACATCAACGTGATGCGCGAGCCCATGGGCGTTGTGGGCCTCATCACGCCGTGGAATTTCCCCATCGCCATTCCAGCCTGGAAAATGGCCCCCGCACTGGCCTTTGGCAATACGGTTGTGCTGAAGCCTGCGGAATTGGTGCCGGGCTCGGCTTATGCCATCGTGGAAATCCTCTCCCGCGCCGGTCTGCCCAAAGGGGTCGTCAATCTCGTGATGGGCAAGGGCTCGATTGTGGGTCAAGCCATGTTGGATAGCCCGCATGTGAACGCGGTGAGCTTTACCGGCTCCACCGGCACGGGTGCGCGCGTGGCGGAGGCTTGCGTGAAGCGCGGTGCCAAGTTCCAGTTGGAAATGGGCGGCAAGAACCCCGCCCTCGTGCTGGATGACGCGGATCTTTCGGTTGCCGTGAATGCCTGCCTCAACTCCGCCTTCTTCCAAACCGGCCAACGCTGCACGGCTTCCTCCCGCATCATCGTGACCAAGGGTGTGCATGATGCCTTTGTGGAGCAGATGGTGGCTGCCATGAAGACGCTGAAAGTGGACAACGCGCTGGAACCGGGATGCCAAGTTGGTCCCGTCGTTGATGCGCGCCAATTGGCACAGGACGAAAAATATATCGACATCGGCCGCAAGGAAGGTGCTGAACTGGCCTGGGGTGGTGAACGCCTGAACCGTGCGACAGATGGTTTCTTTCTTCAGCCGGCTTTGTTCGTAAATACGAAAAATGACATGCAGATCAACCGGGAAGAAATTTTCGGTCCCGTGGCCACCGTCATCAAGGTGGATTCCTATGAAGAAGGCTTGGCAATTGCCAATGACACGGCTTTTGGCCTTTCGGCGGGTGTTTACACAACATCCTTGAAACACGCCGCCCATTTCCGTCGCAATGCCAAGGCTGGCATGGTGATGGTGAACCTTCCCACCGCAGGCGTTGATTATCACGTGCCCTTCGGCGGCACCAAAGGCTCAAGCTACGGCGCGCGCGAGCAGGGCAGGCAGGCGGTGGAATTCTTCACCACCACCAAAACGCAATATAGTTTCGCAGGCTAAGGGTCACACCCATTCGGTCAAAACAGCGCGGAATCGTGGTGATGAAATCCCACGCAGCCGCGCTGTTTTATAGCTTTTCGTAACTGGCGGCACCGCAGTTTGCAGCTTCAGGCAAAGTGCTGCAAATGCCAATCCACAAAAGCCTTCACGCCGATCTCGACAGATGTTGAAGGCCTATAGCCGGTAATCGCTTCCAACAGCTGCGCGTCGGCATAAGTATGCGGAATGTCGCCTGTTTGCATGGGCAGCAGATTGCGAGTGGCTTTTTTCCCGAGGGCTTGTTCCACGGCCTCAATGTAACGCTCTAGGCCCACATTATCGCCCCCGGCAATGTTCACGATGCGGAAAGGTGCGACAGGTGACAGCGTGTCTACTGCACCAGCCATGGGTGCGCCTTCCACGGGCGGCAAAATAGCCAAGCGGTAAACCGCCTCGATGAGATCATCAATATAAGTGAAGTCCCGCGACATTTGCCCTTGGCCATAAACGTCAATGGGCATGCCTTTGCGGATGGCATCGGTAAATTTGAACAGCGCCATGTCCGGCCTTCCCCATGGGCCATAGACGGTGAAGAAGCGGAAGCAGGTTACCGGCAGCTTCCACAAATGCGAATAAGAATGCCCCATGGCCTCCATGGATTTTTTCGTCGCCGCGTAAATGGTGAGCGGAGAATCCGTGCGCTGGGTTTCGGTAAAGGGCATTTGCGTATTGGCGCCGTAAACCGAACTTGTCGAAGCCATTAGCACATGCGAAGGCTTAGCCAGTCGTGCGGCTTCCAGAAGATTGAAGGAGCCCGTAACATTGGATTCGACATAGGATCGCGGTGCTTCCAAGCTATAGCGCACCCCCGCCTGTGCGGCCAGATGAACAATGATGTCCGGCATCG
>CAJBCQ010000044.1 GCA_903951595.1 uncultured Hyphomicrobiales bacterium
ATATGCTGAACTTCCCCGCCTCATCGAACGCTGTGGCCGCACCAATGCTGGCCCCATGACCGCGATCTACACGGTGCTGACCGAAAATGATGGCGTGGGCGATCCCATCGGCGAAGAAGTGATGAGCTTGACGGATGGTCACATCACCCTTTCCGGCAAGCTCGGCCAATCCGGCCATTATCCAGCGGTGGATGTTTTGCGCTCCAAAAGCCGACTGTTCAGCGAGCTTTCCAGCCCCCAACACGCCGCCGCCGCCTCCAAGGCGCGCGCTCTTCTGGCGAAATATCAGGAAATTGAGCTGCTCATTCAGGTCGGCGAATACAAGGCGGGTGGTGACGCGCTGGCGGATGAGGCCGTGCGAAAGCGCGATCAGCTCAACGCCTTTCTGCGCCAAGACAGCCATTCCCGCAGCGGTTTCAATGAAACGCTGGAAGCACTCATGGCACTGGCCAAGTGAGCGGCACGCAAAGCCTCAAAGGGCTCGTCAAACTCGCAGGTGTTCGCACATCTGGCGCCAAAGCCCGCTTGGCCCGCGCGCAGGCTGAACAGCGCAATGCCGCCGAAGCGGTGCGGGATGAGGAGCGCAAGCTCAACGAATTTCGCGCCCGCATCGCCGATCGGCGCAGCGCCATGATGAACGATTTGCTGTCAGGCCCCATCAGCCCCGCCCGCGTGGCGCGCCTTCCCATGATTGACGCCGTGCTGCAAGACCAGCTCAAAACAGCCGACGCAGAACTCAAATCCGCCCGTGAGAACCTCGCCCGCACGGAAAAGGCGGTGACGGAGCGTCAATTAGAAGTGGCATTGCAATTGCAAAAGCAACGCAAAATTGAGATAGCATACGAACAGATGGTGATTCTCGACCTTCAGGGTGCTGAGGTCGCCGAGGAAATCCAAGCGGATTAACGGGCTTCGGGCATTCCTCCGGGCCTTGTTTTCCTTCGGAAAAAGGCGCGAATGACCGAACTTCGTCCAGAGCTTTGGCTGCCCGGCACCGCGCAGCTAGCATCCGGTGGCGATAGCGCGGGCCCGGAACCGCGTGAGCTGGAATTGGCTTGGACATGCTATCCGCGCGCCGTCCGCGTGCCCTCACGAATTGGTGAATTTGAACTCGAACCGCTGCCAGAAGGCCCAAGCCCAGTGCTGGCGGAGCCTTGGCGTCTCGAACTTTCCTCCGCCGAAGGCCCCTTCACGATCTTGGCGGAACGTCGCCTGCTTCAGGCCTTCTTGGCCGAACTTCCCGAACGCCCGGTTCTGGATAGCATGGACGAGGCCGAAAGCACGCTTCTGAGCGAATTTGCCGCCATTGACCTCATCGAAGCGGCAGAGCGCCTTCTGGGGTTAAGCCTGCTCGTGCGCCGGTGCAGCCGTGCCGCAACCCTCGTCCAGCCCGATTGGCGCTTGTGGATGCAGGCTTCCTTTGATGACGGGCGTTTAGAGCCTGTCCAGATCGGCCTACCTGGGCCAACAGCCTCTCGGCTGCTCGATATTCTCCACGCGCCCCAAGCCGCAGACCCAAGGCTTGCCACGCTGCCCGTGCAATATGGCACGGCCCGCCTTTTCATCGGCATTCTGGACCTGCCACAGGAGGCGGTGGCCGGGCTTGAGAGCGAAGACATCATCTTCATCGAAGGCTGCCGCGACAACATCATCTCCGGCATCTTCATTTGCGAGGATGGCACCAGCTGGCCCGTGAATGTGCATGGGGCCAGTGCCGAGGTTATCTCGCCACCCGGCCAAGCCGCCAACCTCGCGCTCATCGACGGCATGCCGGAACTCGCCAGCCTAGAGCCGCGCCCGCAAGCCGGCATGCAGCGCATCGCCTTTGAATTCGGCTCCATGAACTATACGCCCCGCAGCCTACGCATGCTGACCGCAGGCGCATCCATCAACGTCTCGCGCCTGCCGGAAGGCCTCGTCAAAGTCATGTCCAACGGCGTGGCGCTGGCGTCTGGGCGTGTGGTGCATGTCGAAGGTGGCATTGGCGTGAAGATCGAAACCTGAGGGCACAAATGCTTGTACAAAATCCGCTGGCCCTGATTGCCATTTTTCTCGCGGTTGCTGCCTTGCCGCTCTTGGCAATCATGGTGACGGCCTTTGCTAAAATTTCCATCGTCATGCTGATCGTCCGCAACGCCTTGGGCGTGCAGCAATTGCCGCCAAACATCATCATCTACACGCTGTGCTTCATTCTCTCGGCCTATATTTCCCTGCCGATGCTGACCGAAAGCTATGCGCTGGTGCGCGATTCAGGCCTTACTTTCTCAACGATACAGGAAGTGGAGCAATTGGTTGAAGTGGGCGGCAAGCCCCTTCAGGAATTCCTGGCCAAACATGCCGACCCCCGCCAAGTCGCCTTCTTCGTGGACGCCACAACCCGCATCTGGGGCCCTGAAAGTGGCATTGAGGTGAACGCCAAAAGCTTCACGGTGCTGATACCCGGCTTCCTCGTTTCGGAACTCACCAAGGCCTTTGAAATCGGCTTCATGCTCTATCTGCCCTTCATGGCGATCGACCTTGTGATCACCACCATGCTCGTCGCGCTGGGCATGATGATGGTGCAGCCGACCACAATCGCCATTCCCTTCAAGATCATGCTGTTCGTATTTCTAGATGGCTGGACGCGCATCATTCACGGCCTGATCCTCAGCTATGGGACACCCAGCTGATGGATGACAGTGGCATGACAGCTTTGCTATTCCAGATTTTCTGGCACTCGGCCATTCTGGTAGTGCCGCCCTTGGTGGTCAGCACCATTCTGGCCCTTGTCATTGCCATCATTCAGGCCGTGACGCAGATTCAGGAACAGACACTGGGCCAAACCGTGAAGCTTTTCGTCATCAGCCTCATGCTGCTCTCAATGGGCCCAGCACTCGCATCACCCTTTTATCAGCTGGCCGAGGAGATCATCTCCAGCCCAGCCACTTACGCCTATTAGCATGCTGGAGGCTGTGCTCAGGCTCCAAGATGACCTTGGTACTGTGGTCCGTCTCATGGTGCTGGGCTACATTCGGCCTTTTGGCTTCTCGCTGATCTTCATGGGCTTCACGTGGGGGGCCCTGAATTCAACCTTGCTCCGCACCGCTTTTGCGCTGGCCATCGCCTTGCCTGTGGTCGTGCCGGGCATGCCCAGCGCCATCGAAAAAGGCCTGCCGCAGGAAATGGAACTGATCACGCTGGCCGCCAAGGAACTGCTGATCGGCTTTGCCTTGGGCTATGTCGCAAGCCTTCCCTTCGCCATCGTGACGTCTGCCGGTGGCATCATCGACATTTACCGCGGCAGCAGCGAGCCGACCCCCGACCCCAGCGGCGGCACCGCCTCGCCTTATGGTCTGGCCTTCCAGGTCATCAATATGTGGATTTTTGCCGCTGCGGGCGGCTTCATGCTCATCATCAGCATCATCTATGAAAGCTACCGAACCTGGCCTTTGCTCGAAATTGTTCCCAGCATGGACAACAGGGGCATAGAAGTTGCCATCATGGTTTTGCAAGCCATCGGCATGGGTGCCTTGATCATGGCAGGCCCCATGCTCTTGCTCATGTTCCTTGTGGACATGTTTGTAGGCCTTGGCGGCAAAGTGGCCCCGCGCCTCCAGATGAACGGTTTCGACATGCTGGTGAAGAACCTCCTCTTGGCGATCCTCATGCCGTTCTACCTCACGGTTCTTGTGCGGTTGATGCGGAACAATATCCATGAACTTGTCAGCATCCGCAGCTTCCTTGAATTGGTCGCACCATGAGCGATACGGCGGAAAAAGACCTCCCAGCCTCCCAACGAAAACTCACCAAGGCCCGCGAACGCGGCGAGGTTGCCAGTAGCGCGGATTTCGTGAGCGCCTTCACCTTCACCGCCGTGGCGCTCACCATTCTGTTCCAGTTGCCCAAAGCCTATCTGATGGTGCAGGGACTGTTCGAGCGTTCGGTTCAGGTGGCTGAAGGCCGCGAGCCATTTGAACCGGTTTTCATGCTTTCCAGCATGTCACTCGATTTGCTGCAACTTCTCATCATGCCATCACTGGTGATTGTCGTATCAGCAACGCTTTCGAACCTTTTGGTCAAGCAGGGCTTGCCACTGAGCCTTGAACCCTTGATGCCCAAATTCAGCCGGATCAGCCCCGCCGGGGGCTTCGGCAATATCTTTTCCAAAAACAGCCTCGTGTCGCTGGTGCTTGCCTTTCTGAAATTCACGATTTGGAGCGTCGCCGCGATTGCCATTTTGTGGACGGCCCTGCCTGCCATCTTGGCCAGTGGTGATTGTGGGGCAGGCTGCTTGGTCGATGTTTCCATTCAAACCCTGCGTAGCTTATTCATTGCGGCCATTGTCATCATCATCATCGGTGGCTGCATCGACGTACCCATCCAGATCATGATGTTCCTCAGCCGACAGAAAATGAGCAAAGAGGAGCGCAAGAAGGAATATGAGGATTCCGAAGGAAAGCCCGAAATCAAGCATCAGCGCCGTGAAATCGCGCATGAGATGGCCCAGGGTGTTGCACTGCC
>CAJBCQ010000045.1 GCA_903951595.1 uncultured Hyphomicrobiales bacterium
GCATCAATTCCTTCGACCAATGGGGCGTCGAACTGGGCAAAGAGCTTGCCTCGCGCCTCACCCCCATTCTGGAAGGCAAGGCTTCGGCGGACGGGCTGGATGGTTCCACGCGGGGGTTGCTGGCCAGATTGGCCGCCCTTCGGGCCTGATTTGCCGCCGCCCGCGCGCCGTGCCAAGGTCGGAGCCGGTAGGGCAGCGATTCCGAGGAGCCGGGGCTAGTGAAGTTTTCCGCTGAAGGGCTTTTGCCGGCCATTGTTGCAGGCTTGCTGTCCGGTCTGGTCATCCTGTTTGGGGCCGTTTCGCAGGCGGCATTGGTTTATTCCGGGCCGCTGGAAGGCGGGCTTTCGATGGGCATTGGGGCGGCGCTGTTTGCCGCTGCCATCATCGCGGGGGCCTTGGCGCTGGGCAGTTCGCTCAGGGGCATGGTGGGTTTCCCGCAAGGGGTGCCCATTGCCATGCTGGCCCTCATGGCCTCTGCCATCGCAACCAGCATGGGGCGCGCCACGGGGGCGGAAATGGCCGTTACGGTGGTTGCAGCCGTGGGCTTGGCAACGGCCCTTGGCGGGCTTTCTTTTTGGCTTCTGGGGCATTTCCGGCTGGGGGGGCTTATCCGCTTCATTCCGTTCCCGGTCATTGCGGCCTTTCTGGCGGGGTCCGGCTGGCTTTTGGCGCATGGGTCCATTGAGCTGCTGCTGGGCGAAAACATGGCCGCGGCGGGCTATGTTCATGTGATGTTGAAGCTGGGGCTGGTGCTGGCCTTTGTGGCGCTCATTTCCTTTTTCAGCCAGCGCACCCATGCGAGCTTTGCCCTGTCGCTCACGGTGCTGGCGGCTACGGTTTTATTCCAGATCGGGGTTTATTTTTCCGGCCTTGATGCTGACGCGCTCACCCGGCTTGGCTGGCTCATCCCGCTTCCCGATAGCACCAGCCTGTGGCCGCCGATGGGGCAGGCGGGTTTTGAGCTGATTGATTGGCGTGCGATTGGTGAGCAGTGGATGATCATCCTCACCCTTCCGGCGCTTTCGGCACTGGCGCTGTTGATGAATGCGGGCGGGCTGGAGCTTGCTTTGCGGCGCGATATTGATCTTGACCGGGAATTGCGCGTGGCCGGGGCTGCCAATGTTATCGGTGGCTTGGGCGGGGGCAATATGGGCTATCAGGATTTGGGCCTCACCATCCTCAGCCAGCGCATTGGCGGCAATTCGCGCATCATCGGCATTGTGGCGGCTTTGTTTTGCCTTGCGGTGCTGGCCTTTGGCGCACCGGCACTTGCCATCGTGCCCAAGCCGCTGTTTGGCGCGCTGTTGCTGTGGATTGGGGCCAATTTGCTGCTCGATTGGGCGGTGATGACGCAGACGCAGTTGAAGCAGAATGATTACATCGTGCTGCTGGTCATTCTGGGTGCCATCATTGCCTTTGGGCCGCTTATCGGCATTGGGCTTGGGCTTCTTGTCTCGCTTGTCATGTTTGCATTGGATTATGCGCGGGTGGATATTGTGCGCGCGCGGCTGGATGGCACCTGTTTTCGTTCCAGCGTGGAACGCTCGGCGGCCGCGCGTGGTTTGCTTGCCAAAAAGGGCAAGCAGATCCTTGTCTATCGTCTGCAAGGCTTTGTGTTTTTTGGTACGGCGGTGCAATTGCGCGACGAGATTGAGCAGCGCATCCGCTCGGCATCCAAGGGTGCTATCCGCCATGTTCTGTTGGATTTCACAGGCGTTAGCGGTTTCGACTCTTCCACGATGATGACGCTCATCCGCTTTGAGCGTTTGGCCTTCGCGCATGATTTCACGCTGGTTCTCACGGGCCTGAAAGATGATGCGCTCGACATGCTCACGCGCGGTGGCTTGACCTATGGCGAGGGTGAGCCGTGCCATATTCTGCCGGATCTCGATCGGGGCATGGAATGGTGTGAGGACAATCTGCTCGCCAAAGGTCCGAAGGGGGATAAGGCGGCGGAATTGATGAAGGAGCTGCACGCTTTCTTTGGTGAACCAACCCATGCGAAGGAATTTGCCAAGCATCTGGAGCGTGTTGATTTTGCGGCTGGAAAGGTGCTGGTGAAGCGCAATTCCAAGGCCGATGAAATCTATTTCTTCGAAAGCGGGCATGCGCGCGCGCAGGCCGAACCGGATGATGCGTCAACCACGCGGTTGCGCGGCTTTGGTCCCGGTTCCATCCTGGGTGAATTGGCGTTTTTTACGGGCCAGCGCCGTTCGGCCACGGTGGTCGCCACGCGGGATGTGCGGGCTTGGCGGCTTACGCGCACGGCATTGGAAAATATGGAAACAACTCATGAGCCGCTGGCGGCTGCCTTCTATCGGGCGCTGAGCGCGCAGTTTGCTGACCGGCTTTCCGGCACCAACCGAATGCTGCGTTTTTTGGTCGATTAATGCGCTTTTTCATCGCTTTTTTGGCCCTTTTCACACCTGTTTTCGCGCAGGCGGAAACGGGCTGGAAATTCGCAAGCGGTGAGGAAGCGGTGTTTTTGCATTATGGCGATGGGCTGGGCTTCTTCTGCACGCCGGGCATGGGAACGGTTGGGATCTATGCCGAAGTGCCACAAGCTGCCGCAACGGAAACACTCAGCTTCACCGCCGCCGGCCAACGCTTTTCCTATCCGTCGGTCAGCGTTCAAACCGGCTTGCAGATAAGGGTTGCCGCCGATGATCCGCTGTTTTCGGCCATGGCGATGGGTGGCGTGATGCAGGTGGAGGCGGGTGGGGCGGGTGTTGATGTGCCGCTTAATGGGGCCGATGTCGCCGGATTGCAGAGGGCTTGCGCGCCGCCGCCGTAATGTAATAATGTAACATTATGGCCCAAGACCATCAGCATGATCACCACCATCATCATGATCACCATCATGTTGCCAAGCCGCGCGTGGTGATTGGGCGCTCGCTGCTGCTCATGGGGGCGGGGCCGAGGATCGTCATCGCGATTGGGCTTACAGTTTTGATTTGGCTCATGATTTTGGGGTCGATGGCATGAATTACGCCGCCCCTGCCAAGGTCCACGGGGCCATCTCGCTAGAGGATGTGACGCTGGGTTATGAGCGGCATCCGGCGGTGCATCATGTGTCGCTGGCGATTGCGCCGGGTTCGCTTGTTGCCATTGTCGGGCCGAATGGCGGCGGCAAATCCACTTTGCTCAAAGGCATCCAAGGTTCCATCCGTCCGATGGGCGGGCGCATTGGTCTGAACGGTTTTTCCCGCCGCGATATTGCTTGGTTGCCGCAGCAGGCCGAGATTGACCGCAGCTTTCCGCTGAGTGTGGCCGAGATTGCTTCGATGGGCTTGTGGCGGCAATCAGGGCTGTTTGGTGGTATCACCGCGACGGGGCGCGATAAGGTGCAAGAGGCGTTGCATGCGGTGGGGCTTGAGGGCTTTGAGGCGCGGCTTCCTTCCACGCTTTCCGGCGGCCAATTGCAGCGCGCGCTGTTTGCCCGCCTTGTGGTTCAGGATGCGCCGGTGATTTTGCTGGATGAGCCTTTCACAGGTGTGGATCAACGCACGCGCAGCGATTTGATGGGCCTTATTCGCCGCTGGCATGAGCAGGGGCGCACCATTCTGGCGGTGCTGCATGATCATTCGCTGGTGGCGGATTCCTTCCCGCAAGCCATGCTGCTTGCGCGCGAGATTATCGCTTGGGGAGGCACGCGCGAGGTAATGACGGCGCATAATCTCACCCGGGCGCGCACCATGTCGGAAGCATGGGATGACGAAGCTGAATTCTGCGAAAGGCCGTGATTTCAGTGCTTTACGATTTGGCCATTGCCCCCTTTGTTGACTTTGCCTTCATGCGCCGCGCGCTGGCCGGTTCCATAGCCCTTTCAGCAAGTGTGGCACCCGTGGGCGTGTTTTTGATGCTGCGGCGGATGAGCCTGATGGGGGATGCGATTTCGCATGCTATTTTGCCGGGTGCTGCCATTGGTTATCTGCTGTTCGGTTTGGCGCTGTTGCCGATGGCATTCGGGGGATTGATCGCCGGGCTTGCCGTAGCGTTACTCGCCGGCCTTGCCACGCGCTTCACCGCGTTGAAAGAAGATGCGAGTTTGGCGGCGTTTTATCTGTTGTCGCTGGCGGCTGGCGTTTTGCTCATCAGCATGAACGGCTCGAATATTGATCTCATGCATGTGTTATTCGGCACGGTTTTGGCGCTGGATAATGCCGCCCTTTTGTTCATTGCAACGGCGGCTTCCGTGAGCCTGATCGTGCTGGCACTGATCTTCCGCCCGCTGGCGCTGGAATGCGCGGACCCGCAGTTTTTGCGCTCGGTCAGTGGCGTTGGCGGGCTTGTGCATCTGGTTTTTCTGGCCTTGGTGGTCACCAATCTTGTCGCGGGATTTCAAGCACTTGGAACCCTTCTGGCGGTCGGCATCATGATGCTGCCCGCAACGGCTGCGCGCTTTTGGGCGCGGGGGCTTGGTGGGTTGATGCTGGCGGCGTTTTTGATCGCTGTCGTGTCGAGCTATGCCGGATTGCTGTTGTCGTTCTTCGCGGGGCTGCCTTCCGGCCCTGCCATCATCGTTGTGGCTGGCGGTATTTACATTCTGTCGCTGCTGGCCGGGCCAGTGGGGGGTGCCTTAACTTCCCGTCTCTCCAATAAACACAGGACCGCATGAAA
>CAJBCQ010000046.1 GCA_903951595.1 uncultured Hyphomicrobiales bacterium
AGCTTCGCGCTGGCCTTTGGTGATTTCCAGCGCGGCTATCTGATCGTCGATCGCCAGGGCGTTCGCATTCTGCGCGATCCCTATTCGGCCAAGCCTTATGTTCTTTTCTACACGACCAAGCGCGTGGGCGGCGGGGTGCAGAATTTCGAAGCGATTAAGCTTCTGAAATTCGGCACGACCTGACACCAGACCCAACAGCGCCGCCGGACCCAGAAAAAAGGTCCGGCGATTTGTTTCAAAGCAGAAAGGCATCATCATGCCCGTATATCAATTGATGCCACCTGGCAAAGAGCCGGTGACGCTGGCAGAAGCGCGCCAATATCTGCGCGATGGGCTGAACGAGGATGACGCGCTCATCGCTTCACTCATCACAGCTGCGCGTGAATGGGTGGAGCGGGAGACAGGTTTGAGCCTCATCTCGCGCAATGTGGTTGAGCTGTTGGATGACTGGCCGCAAAGCCCGATCCTCAGCTTGCAAAGTGCGCCGGTGCGAGAAGTCTTGCAGTTGCAGGTAGAGGGTGCCGAAGGTGCCGCTGCAACGATCAATGCGGCGCATTACTATCTCGACAATGCCAGCCGCCCCGCTCGCCTTGTGCGCCGTGAAGGCCGAAACTGGCCGCGCCCCGGCATTGCCAAAGGCGGTATTCGTGTGTCCCTGACGATCGGCTTTGGCGCCGAGCCAGAGGATGTGCCGCAAGCCCTGCGCCAAGCCGTTCTGATGCAGCTTGCCGTTCTGTATGGACTGCGCGCGGGCGAAGTGCCGGTGATCAACGCAGAGCTTCGAAAGCTATTACAACCGTTCCGCCAGGTGCGACTGCAATGAATGTGCTGCGTGATGGATTGCTGGCGAGCTTGGCTGCCGATGCACCAATTCGGGCGCGTCTTAAGGGTGCCTATATCTATGACGGTGTGCCGCGTGGCGCGCCGTTTCCGCATATCAATATCGGTGAGTGCGAGACTAAGCGATGGGACACTCAAACCAGCCGCGGCCTTGAGCATATCGTGACGCTGCATGTGTGGACACGCGAACCAAAGCCGCGCGAGGCGCAAGCTCTGCTCGATCAGCTGGACGCTTGGGCGGCAGGTGCCGTGGTGGCGGTTTCTGGCATGCGGGTGGTGAGCCTCAGCAACATATTCTGGACCGCGCTCAACGCGCCGGAAGCCGGACTTTTCCATGGGGTGATGCGGCTTCGCATTGTCACTGAACCTGTGAATTGAGGATAAGAAAATGGCAGCTCAAAAAGGCCGCGATCTGTTGTTGAAATTGGATGAGCAAGGCAATGGCGGTTTCACTTCCGTGGCGGGCTTGCGCTCTCACACCATTGCCTTCAACGCGCAAGCCGTGGATGTGACCCATCAGCAATCTGCCGGAGCTTGGCGCGAATTGCTGAGTGGGGCAGGGGTGAAATCTGCCGGCGTGCGCGGCAGTGGCATTTTCCGCGATGAGGCGGCGGATGCTTCCATTCGTGGATTGTTCTTTGCGGGTAGCGTTCGGCCCTGGTCCATCGTCATTCCAGACTTCGGCACGATCACCGGATTTTTTCAGATCACGGCCCTCGAATATGCCGGAAAGCATGATGCCGAAGTGACCTTCGAACTGGCACTGGAATCAGCCGGTGCCTTGAGCTTTGTGAGCCTGTGATGGTGAATGTGCATCGCGGTGAGATTGAAGCCGAACTCGGCGGGCGCACGCGCAAGCTACGCTTGACGCTGGGCGCATTGGCGGAGTTGGAAGCGGCCTGTGGGGAGGAAGATTTACTCTCGCTCATCACGCGCTTGGAACAGGGCCGCATCTCAGCCAAAGACTGTATCGCCGTTTTGCGAGCCGGATTGCAAGGTGCGGGTGAGGAAGTGGATGAGGCGGAAGTGGCAGACTTTGGCCCGCAATCCATCGGCGTGGTGGTGCGTTTGTTGGAAGCCGCGTTCGCCACATGAAATTTCCTTGGGCTGAATTGATGGGCCTGGGCCTTGGTCAATTGCGCCTCGCCCCCGATGCCTTCTGGGCCATGTCGCCGCGTGAGTTATTTGCTGCCGCTGGTGTGCGCCTTGCAAGCCCGATGAAGCGCGAAGTGCTGGATGATCTGATAGCTCGGTTTCCCGATGAGGTGACGGATGGAAAAGAACTTTGATGCCTCGCGCATGAAGCGCGACTTGTCGGATTTGACGATCTTGTCGCACAGCTTCGGCACGAGTCTTGGCCGTGCGCTGACGGGTGCCGTGATGGAGGGTCGCAAGCTTTCGGATGTCATGCGCGGGTTGATGTTGTCGCTCGCCCGTCAGGCGTTATCAAGGTCGATCGGAAGCCTCACCAACACGCTGCTGCGCTCGAGCATTGAGCCTGTATTGCGGCAAGCGCCCAGCGTCACCAGCGCACCCATGCAGGTAACGATGAATATTGCGGCTGCTGATGTGGATGGTTTCCGCCGATCTGAGCGGCAGGTGGCAGCGGGTGTGGTGCGGGCATTGACGCGCGGCAAGGGAATTCTGTGATGGCGGCCTTTCATGAAGAACGCTTTCCCACCGACATTTCGCGCGGCGGTGCTGGCGGGCCGGAGCGGCGTACGGAGATTGTGGTTCTGGGTTCCGGCCGCGAGGAGCGCAATGCGCGCTGGGCAGATTCGCGCCGCCGTTATGATGCGGGCCTTGGCATTCGCAAGCTTGATGAGATCCATGATGTCATCCGCTTCTTTGAAGAAAGGCGCGGACGGTTGCATGGCTTCCGATGGAAAGATCATGCGGATTTTCGATCTTGCGCGCCCGGTCGTATTCAGACCGCGACGGATCAGGTGCAGGCACGTGGTGATGGCGTGACGCGGGAATTTCCGCTCATCAAAACCTACGGCACCGCGAACGCCTGGGTTCGCCGCATTGCCAAGCCCGTGGCGGGAAGTTTGATGGCGGCTGTGAATGGCGTGCCGACAAACACGGTGCTGGATGCGGTGGCGGGCATCATGCGTTTCGCGCAAGCACCGGCCAATGGAGCCGTGATTACGGCTGGCTATGAATTTGATGTGCCAGTGCGGTTTGATACGGATCGGCTGGAGATTAGTCTTGCCGCTTTTGAGGCGGGCCAAATTCCGCATGTGCCTTTGGTGGAGATACGCCTGTGAGAAAGATGGATGAGGCACTTGCCGCGCATCTGGCGGGGGGTGCCACGACTTTATGTTGGTGCTGGAAGCTCACGCGCAAGGATGGGGTGGTGATTGGCTTTACCGATCATGATCGCGATCTCACCGTGGATGGTGCTCTGTTTGAAGCGCGATCCGGTTTTAGCGGGACTGAGATTGAAGAAGCTCTGGGGCTTTCACCTGACAATCTGGAAGCCAGCGGCGCTCTTTCAGCCGATGCGATGAGTGAAGCGGACTTGGCAGCGGGCCGCTTTGATGGTGCGCGTGCGGAAATCTGGCTGGTGAATTGGAGCAATATAGCACAGCGTCACTTACTGCGCGCGGGAACCCTTGGCGAGGTGTCGCGTGATGGCCGGGCGTTTACGGCTGAGCTGCGCGGCCTATCCCATGCGCTGTCACTTCCGCAGGGTCGCATATTCCAGCATGGCTGTGATGCGGTGCCCGGCGACAGGCGTTGCGGCGTTGATTTGACCCGCTCCACCTTTCGCGCGGTGGCAACGATTACCGTGGCGGATGAAGGTGGGCGGCGGCTGGGAGTGTTGGGCATTAGTAACTATGCCGATGGTTGGTTCACGCGCGGGCTGGCGCGGTTTTCCTCTGGTGAGGAGTTAGAGATCAAGTCGCATAGTGAGGCGTTGATTGAACTCTGGCGCACACCTTCCGTGCCGCCGCAGACGGGGGACAGGCTGACGCTGCTGGCCGGATGTGACCGCGCCTTTGCCACCTGCCGAGACAAATTTGCCAATACCGATAACTTCCGAGGCTTTCCGCATATGCCAGGAAATGATTATCTGGCCACCTATCCGGTGCGCGGCTGATGGTCTCGCGCACGCAAATTCTCAAAGCGGCGGAGAGCTGGATCGGCACGCCCTATCAGCACCAGGCGAGTGTGAAGGCGGTTGGCTGCGATTGCCTCGGTCTTATTCGCGGTGTGTGGCGCGATGTCTATGGCCAAGAACCAGAAGCCGTGCCGGCCTATAGTCCCGGTTGGGCAGAAGCCGCGCGGAGTGAAACCTTGGCACGCGCGGCTGGCCGTCATCTCGTTCCAATTCCATGCGCCGAATTCAAACCTGGTGATGTCCTATTGTTCCGCTGGCGCGAAGGGCTTGCGGCCAAGCACGCCGGTATTGCGGCGGAAGATGGATACATGATTCACGCGCAGGATGGGGCGCGGGTGTGCGCGGTGGATCTAACGCGCTTTTGGTTGTCACGGCTGGCCTATGCTTTTCGCTTTCCGGATTTGTAAGGACTGACTTCATGGCAACGATGCTGCTGCAATATGCCGGAAGCTTGGCAGGCGGGCTTCTGGGTGGGCCTGTGGGCGCTATGGTAGGCCGCGCCCTGGGCGGCATTGCCGGCTCTTTTGTGGACCAAAGCTTGTTTGGGGCCAAGGCTGAAGGCCCACGCCTTTCCAATTTGCAGGTGCTTTCTTCCAGTGAAGGCGCGGCCATTCCAGCACTCTGGGGCAAGGCTAGGCTTTCCGGCCAAGTGATTTGGGCAGCCCCCATTGTGGAGCACAAAAAGAAGCAAAAACAGGGTGGCAAGGGCGGGCCTTCCATCACCGAATATAGCTACACGGCCAGCTTTGCGGTGGGCATTTGTGAAGGCCCCATTTCGCGCATTGGGCGCATCTGGGCGGATGGTAATGAGATTGATCCCGCGCGGTTTCCATTCCGGCTTTATCGTGGAACTGAAACGCAAAAGCCAGATAGCCTGATTGCATCGCTGGAGAAGATGGCCCCTGCCTATCGCGGATTGGCTTATGTGGTGTTCACTGATTTGCCACTTGCACCTTTTGGCAATCGTGTGCCGCAACTGAGCTTTGAGGTGTTCCGACAGACCTCGAGCGTGGCGCGCAAGGTGAAGGGCGTTTGCATCATTCCTGGTGCTGGCGAGTTTGTTTATGATACGAAACCGGTTCGCATTGAGACGGGGCTTGCCAAGACCCGCACCGAAAACCAACACGCTTCTGCCAGCCGTTCGGATTGGTCTGTCTCGATGGATCAATTACAGGCGGCTTGCCCCTCGGTGAAAAGTGGGGGGCTGGTGGTGGCGTGGTTTGGCACGAGCCTGCAAGCGGGCAATTGCCCAATCAGGCCGGGTGTAGACAATCGCCAAAAGCGCACAACGCCGATTAGCTGGTCGGTGGCTGGCCGCAGCCGCAGCAATGCCTATCTGGTGAGCCAGGTGAATGGCCGTGCCGCCTATGGTGGAACACCATCGGATCAATCCGTGCGCCGCGCCTTGCTCGACTTGCGCGCGCGCGGCATAAAGCCTGTCTTTTATCCTTTCATCCTTATGGATATTCCGCAGGGCAATGCGGCAGGCGAGCCGGCCTATCCATGGCGTGGCACCATTACGCCATCTTCCATTGCCGATGTGCGCGCATTCTTTGGTGCCAGCAAAGCAACTGACTTTACCATTGAATCGGGCGAGGTTCGCTATCGTGGCACTGATGGCTGGAGCTACAGCCGGATGGTTCTGCATTATGCAAAGCTTTGCGCGCAAGTTGGCGGTGTGGATGCGTTTCTCATCGGCAGTGAACTGAAGGGCCTCACCCAATGGCGCGCACCCGATGGCAGCTTTCCCGCCGTTGCGGAGCTGTTACGTTTGGCGCAACAGGTGAATCTTATCCTTCCATCTGTGCGCGTGGGCTATGCCGCTGACTGGTCCGAATATGGTGGCCATGTGCCCACCGATGCACCAAGGGATCTTTGCTTTCCGCTCGATCCGCTCTGGGCTTCGCCTGCTATCGATTTCATCGGCATAGACAATTATTTCCCGTTATCCGATTGGCGTGATGACTCAGGTCAT
>CAJBCQ010000047.1 GCA_903951595.1 uncultured Hyphomicrobiales bacterium
AAGCCTGCCGGGCGATTATGGGTGCATATGAGAATAGACAGGCTGGGAGATGTGTCTGCAACCGTCGTGACCATGGTTGCGTCTGTGCGGAATGCCATTTCCAGACCTAAACGCCAAGCGCCGCTAATGTCCTCTTCCGTCTCAACAATGTCCGCCGCCTCATCCGGTTGTATGGCCAAATTATCTACAAACGCTTTCTCATCTTGATAAAGCCAAGCCTGCAGCTCGTTGAACCCAGCTGCTGCCTCATGTGTGGCAGCCATGCGAGCTAGACCGGCAACGTGCTGCGGCAGTGCATCCACCCATGGTGCAGCCAGGCGCGAAGCAAGTGCTGGATCAGGCTCTGCTAGGCCCTTGCGAAGCTGATCCATGCCACCCAAGACAAGCGGCTCTGGCAGACCCAGAACCAAACTTCCACGCGCCGCAAGGGCATTTAGCACATGGCGATGCAACTGGACCATTGATCCAGTCATTTCAACCGCACCCGGTGGAAGCACAAAGGCATTCCGGCGGATCAGGAAGACACCAGAACCATAGCCACTGCGGATGGCGGCAAGTTCGCGCGGACCAGCCAACGCAAAAAGGTTCTTATCCAAATCCAATACACGACTGCTGGCGCAGACGGCATCCGCTCCGGTTGATTCGAGCAATTTCACCATTGCGTCGACTGCATTGGGAGCCAAGCGCAACCCGGCTGGCGCGAACAGCAGCAGCGGTGTCTTGATTGATTGGACAATGCGATCCAATTGCCGCGGATTGGTGACCTGAATGGATTTTACGCCTTGCGCCTGCAACTCATCGACTAATTCAACATATGGAACCGACAGCGCTGAATGAATGAGTGCCGTAACGCCGGAGCGCTTCTTGGTCGACGCTCCAATCTCTCGCGACTGCCGAGCCTGACGCACGAGCTCGCCATGCAAAGCAACGAGTTGCATGTCTATCATTGCGGGCTGCAATGCCAACCGCGCCGGCATTGCACCATGTACCAAGCTGTGTCCCAATGCATCAGCCAATGCCTGTGCATTCTTGGCCTCGACCAGAACGCGAGCGCGGTCTTGCGGGTGGATGAGTTCGGAAATGCCACCAACATCCGTAGCGATAAAGGGGATCGCATTCTCGAGGCACTCATAGACGGTGTAGGGCGAATTATCGAGGCGAGATGGAAGCACGACAATGCAAGCCTCTGAACGTAGCATGGCCAAGGCCGCGCGGTGCCCAAGGCCACTCTCTACCTGAACATTCATAGGTAAATCACCAGCCATGGCACGCAGCTGGGCTTCCGTAACGCCGTCGCCCAAGGCTCCCAATACGGTAATAGACAAATCCGCAAAGCCGCGCTCTGCCAGCAAAACAAGCGCTGCCATGAACAAGTCGATGCCCTTGCGATGTTCAGCTCGGCCAAAGAAAATCAATCGCTTTGCGAAAACCAGCTCACTTTTTTTGCGCAGAAAAGCTCGGGACTCAATGGGCAGAGCATTTGGAACGACAACGGTATTGCTGCTGATGGTATGTCTGTCCCGAACCCAATCCAACATATATTGGCTAGGTGAAATGACGATGTCGGCCAGCCGATGTTGTATTTCCTCAAAGTGATTGTGATAAGCCTCATCCAAATTCCAAGCTAGATAGTTACCGCGCTTGTGCCACTGGCTGGGCCCGTGGAGCGTGACCGCGATTTTCGTGTTTTGAAAGGCAAGGCCCGCCGCACGCATGAGAAGCGGCATGGCTCCATATCCAGCGGAATCATGAAAATGAATGACATCAAATTCACCCATACCTTCAAGCTTCTTCATCAGCCGGTAGGTAAAGTCGTCATGCGGCGGATATTGCCCACCTTCAATTCGGCGCGGCATCCAAGTTATATGAACACCACGCGCCTTCCACTCGTCGAGGAATTTCTTCGGCATTCTTGCTTGCGCAAGATATGGGCAAAACAAAACTTCCACGTGGTGACCATGGCGAACCAGCACTTCAGCCAGCGCTGACATCGCTGTACCGATGCCACCTGATGCGGTAGCCCCCATGAATTCAAAGGATACGAGCGCGATGCGGCCGGGTATCGCATCGCCTTTTGCGACAGCTTGGAATGGATGCAAGCCACGAGTAGTTTGACGATACTGCACCTGCTCTTCCGTAGTGGGCATACGTACTAGGGCTTCAGCATTTGTGGTGGGCGCATCACCAATAGCGGCCTGAATGGGCCCGCGCGACAAGAGCATCTGCTCATTCTCGCGCAACGACACTAGATCCTCCTCCGGAAGATGCGCACTGTTAAGCATCAGTACGCGCTGTCTGGCTTCAATGCCAAAAGAGGCGACATTCGCTGCCCGCAGACAATTGAGCCGCATTGCCTTCAAAGCCGCGCAGCACTTGTGGGCATCACTGAATGGTAGATAAGGCCACTCCGCGGCCTGAAGAAGACAGAACCAGGCAGACGGCGGGGTCTCACGCAGGTAAGTTACCAGCCCGGCAGTATCAGTCCATGCCTTGTCTTTTGCTGAGAGCAGTAATTCCGAAGGTTGGAAAAGGGCTTTTAGGGCGCGCAGTTTTGGAGCGGGCCACATAGCAATAGGGGCAAAACGCGGCTGCAAATTCTGCTGGCGCAAATGGCGTGACAATGCAGCCAATGCGCCTAATTCCGCTGGCACGCAGGTCACAACGGCATAAATTAAAGGTTGAACTTTCTTTACCATTTAATCTACTAATAACCAGAATACACCGCAGGCAACAACTAATATGAGTTTGGAGCTGGCATGGCAAGCAATTGCCGGTGATCGGTAAATATTTTATGGGAGAAGGCGCCGCTGTGAACAGGGAGTTACCTATACCTACTCCGGAATATGCGGCGGGTGGGATTATTTCGCTTAGCCCAGTGGTAACGATCAGCAAAGTGGCTATCGATACACCCATGGGAATTGCGCCATTTGCGCCCTACTTAGCGAGCATTCCCTCACTGCATTTTGTTGGCTTGTCGTGGACCTGTGAGAGCCCAAGTGCGGCAGAAGGCATTCGGGACAATATGCGGCGCGCCATCGAAATTTTGCCGCTCGCCCACTTCGTCATGCTCGCAAATACAGAAGCCGAGGCCTGGCTTTTGTCGAGGCTGGGCGTTCCCAATCTGTTGGCAAACGAACTTATCTTTGTTGATGAGCATTTATATGCCCCGCCGCCTGTAACTCCACCGCAGGAATATGACGCCAGCTATGTTGCTCGACTTTTGCCGTTTAAGCGGCATCACCTTGCGGCAGACATTTCTTCTCTTCTTCTGCTGTATGGGCCTCCGAGTGAATCAGAAAAAAGCGCAGTTGAAGAAGTTTTGCCACAGGCCCATTTTCAAAACCATTCCACAGGTGCCTATTGCTACTACAATGCGGACAAGGTAGCTGCAACGCTTTCCAGAGCTGCAACGGGGCTTGCATTGTCCGCAGAGGAAGGCTCTATGCGGGCCTTCATGGAAAGCCTTTTGTGTGGATTGCCCGTTGTCACAACGCCGAGCCGTGGCGGCCGGGCGCGCTATGCTTATGAGCCATATGTGATTACGAGCCCGCCAGACAGTGCGCATGTCGCGCGTGCGGTTGGGAAGCTTGTGGCTACAAACCATGGACGCGCGGAAGTGCGTGCATCCGCGTTGCACCAGCTCGAGATCGAGCGGCTCCGATTTACTTTGAGTATGGAGCCCATTTATACGGCAACCGTTGGCCTAGTGGATGGCATCCATTCCTTTGAGCCATTCCGTGGCAAGTCTATCAAATGGTCTAAGACCGAAGACATGTTGAAACAGTTGGCTAGTGCAGTTTGATTAAGGTTTCAGACGCTTTTGATCTTGTACAACCGCCTTCATGTAATGACGGACCTCCATGGAAAGTTCTTCGAGGATGCGCAATTTCTCATGAATGACGTCGTCAATATCCATCCAAGCTGAATATTCCTTGAAGGAATACTTATATAAGAATTCGCGCAGCTTGTCTAAGTCCGGCGGTGTAGCAAATAGCTTTAAGCGTTCGGGTTGGCTCATACGCAGTCGCGCACCGATATCTGCGCCGAAAAACATTTCGCGCGCACGTTGGTATAACTCGCTGTCGTGGCGCACATAATGTTCAGGAATGTCGATATTGTTTCCTTCTTTCCCGCGCTCGTTAAAATTCACGGCATCCGGCTTGATATTCAAAAGTCGAAAAATAGCATTGGACGTTTCTTCGAAATTGTCAGTAAAATAGACAATGTGGAAATTCTCCAGAACCCGAAATGCCCGGTCGGCAAGGGAGCCTTTTTCCCCGGCCAGCGTCGGAAACCGGCTAACCAATAGCCAGCACATGTGGTCTTTCGAACGCTTCAGAATGCTTTCGACAGATGGCGCGGGTTTGCCTTGCTGGGCAGCTAAGCGTATCTCATAATTGACGACGCTTTGCGTTCGGGAAATAGGGTCACGAAGGCCGGTGAACAGAACTACTCTCTGCCCCAAAACTTTGACCATCTGCTCATGCGTCGAATGACCAAAGATGAACCGGAGGCGTTGCGGATTGAGGATCTGAAGAAGTTCCGGCTGTCCTTCTCGGAAATTCCGCATCAGGCTGGTTGTCTGATAGACTGCATGAGCGGGAAGACATGCCTCTACACGCATTAGAAGCGTTGTGCCCGCGCATTTTGGAATATGTATACCCACTAAAATGGGCTGGGGATGGTTCACGGACAAAGCTCCCGATCCAATAATCATTCAAAGCGAAATCTTTTTACACTATGATTATCCTTATGTAACCGCCAGAAATTGACGCCACCAGACGATCAAAAGCTGGTATTTGATACGGCAGGAAGCCGCGATCTGGCCAATGGCGTCAGAATGTCAGGCGATATGCCCGCCGGGATAGGGGGTCGATATTCAGCCGCGCAATTTCCGTCCGGCATTTCTCCAAGTTGCCTGCCGTCTGACGTAAAATCGCTTGATTTTGCAAGTTGAGAAATATTCTTTCTGGGAGTTGTATCTACGGTGGCGCAGACGGCTGGAGCTGGACGGATAGGAATACGAACCCGCCTCGTTCTGGCTTGGAAGCGATGTCCCGCGTGCTGGCGAAGGCGGGGTTTTGGGATCGTCACGCTCAGTCAACG
>CAJBCQ010000048.1 GCA_903951595.1 uncultured Hyphomicrobiales bacterium
GCGCGCGGCCCTCTCCCTCAGGGCGCATTCAGATTTCCAGCACGTGCTGCGAGCCGCCAATCTGCAGGATATTCTCCACAAGCGCGAGGCCTTGCGAATTTATGAAACCAAGGCCGAATATCAAGCAGAGCAATCGCGCCTCAAAGTTCAGCGTGACTATGGCTACGAAAACGCATTCCTCACCCCCGGTGAAGTGAACGAATTGGAACCAGACATTACCAAACAAATCCATGGCGCAACCTTCCACAGTGGCTGGCATTATATTTCCAATCCAGGCCGACTGGTCAGTTCGCTGGCTGAATTGGTCATCCGCAATGGTGGCGTGATCTTGCGCGATGAGGTTAAAAAACTGGAGATCGGTGAAGGCAAGGTGCAAGCCTTGCAGACAGTGCAGGGCCAAAGGCTCGAACTGGACCAACTCGTCATTTGTGCGGGTGCCTATTCGAATCTGTTGGCAAGCCAACTGGGCGAACGCGCCAGCCTTGAGGCGGAACGCGGCTACCACATCATGATACCCGAACCCGGCATAAGCCTCTCCCGCTCCATCACTTGCGCGCGCACACCCGCCGTCGCCACACCCATGGAAGGCGGTTTGCGGCTTGCGGGCACAGATGAATTCGCAGGCCTATACAAGCCGCCCAACTACGCCCGGGCCGATGCCTTGTGGCATCATTTCAAGCACATCTTCCCAGGCCTTGCGGCACCGGATGCGCGCGCGACGCGCTGGATGGGCCGACGCCCCGGCACCCCAGATTCGCTTCCCGTTATTGGCCCCTCAAAAACCTGCCGAAATGTCTGGTATGGCTTTGGCCACGGCCATATGGGCCTCACCTGGGGGCCAACCACAGGCCGAATGCTCAGCGAGCTTATGACCAGCCAGCCAACCAATACGGATTTGACGGCTTTTCGCATGGATAGATTTTAGGCTGGCAATAGCACTGCCAGCGCCAAACGCCCTCAACATAATCGGCCGATGCCAACCTCTTGGTGAAAGGCTTTTGTTGAGCTTCACCGCTCAAGGATCACCCGCAACACCATAACTCTGCGCGCCCGATGGATTAACTGCGCGCTGCAGATAAGCATCCATCTGGCCTTCATAATCCTTCCACAACAAGCCAAGCCTTGCGATTGGGTTCTCATCATCCCAATCCACCCGCAAGCTGACCAAAGGAAAGCTGAGCTTGTCATATACCAGTAGGGCTGCCGAATGCACCGGCCCCTCCTCACCACCATGCTCAAGGCCGGCCAACAGCGCCCGCAACAGCCGCTCTGCCAGATGTGTTTCTGCGAGCTGGCCAAACTTCGTGACCATGGCCGCAGGCAATCCCTCGCTTTTCAGAAGATTACCCGCAGCAAGGCAATCCACACCCTCGGCAACCGCATTCCGACCCAGCACCTTTGCCCCGGTCCAATGAGCAAGACCACCGCTCCGGTCGATGGCCGTTAATTGCCGATATTCGATGTCGCGGCGCCCATGCACCACCTGATCCATCGCCGCACGCGCAGATTTGCCCTGCCCCATAAGGTCCAGCAACTCAGGACCAAGGCTTGGATCCGTGACGTTCTGGGTGGCCACCGCCCCCACGCCTGCCCGCGCATGGGGACAACGCGCACCAACCGCAATGGATGAAGTGGTGATAGCCACCCCAAACATGCCTGTACGCGCGCAACGGCCAATGATTGAAAAGGTCATGGCAATATCAATCCGGGATGACCGCTGTCACCTCGATCTCCACCATCCACTCGGGCCTCGCGAGTGCAGTGACGACCAGACCGGTGGAGCAGGGAAACACGCCCTTCAGCCACTTGCCCATCTCCTGATACACAGCCTCACGATGCCGTATATCTGTTAAATAGACCACGATCCGGCAGATATGATCCAAATGGCCACCTGACTCTTCCATAAGCATCTTGATATTCGCCATGGCCTTGGCTGTTTGCAAGCGGGCATCAGCCGGATGCAGCGACTCGCGCGTATCCAGATCTTGGCTAACCTGCCCACGGACAAATACCATGGTTCCCCGCGCCACAACGGCCTGACAAAGATCATTGTCGAGCTTCTGCTCAGGGTAAGTTTGCTTGGTGTTGAAGGGTCTGATTCTTTTATGTGCGGTCATTATTCAGCAGCCTGCTTTTGAGTGCCCCAGATAGTGTCAGATAGCCCGCCCGCCTGCTATATTGTGCAAAATTTTCGGCTCGCTTGTCGAGCTGAGTCTGGGCTGGCCTCTCCCAATACGCGAACTTTGCTACTCAGCTTGAAAGCTCCGCTGCCAAGCGGTCCATGAACGCATCACAGCGCGCAAGCTGTTCCTCGCTCACAAATTCATCCGGCTTGTGGGCTTGGGCTATGGATCCCGGGCCGCAGACAACAACCGGTAACCCCATATGTTTGTTGAATAATCCGCCCTCCGTACCAAATGCAATCTTGGTCGTCGCGTTCGCGCCTGTTAGCTTTTTCACAAAGCCCACAATCTCGCTGCTGACAGGCGTATCCAGCCCCGGATAAGCATTCAAGACGTTGATCTCAATGGCACTTTGTGGGAACGGATCCCGGTAAGACCGCAAAATGTCCGCCGCATCGGCGCGCAAGTCGGCGATAATTTTATCAGGGTCATCACCCGGCAAATGCCGTATCTCAAAATCCACACTTGCATCACGCGGCACAATATTTAGCGCAACACCCCCCGAAATAAGGCCCGCATGCAGGGTTGTGTAGGCAACATCATAGTCCGTATCCTGCTGGCCTTGCGTGGCGAAATGCGCCTGACGGGATCGCAGCCGACCCACAAAATCACAGGCAAGATGAATGGCATTCAGCCCCTGCGGCGCAAGGCTGGAATGCGCCTCAACGCCATGAAACACAGCCCGCGCGGCGATTTTACCCTTGTGGGCAGTAGCCACCTGCATGGAGGTTGGCTCGCCCACAATGCAAAACCGGGCTTTCGGTCCAAATTCGTTGAGCATGTCGATCAACCGTCGCACACCGATGCAACCCACCTCCTCATCATAGCTGAAAGCAAGATGAATCGGAGTCTTGAGCCGACCCGCATCCATCCGCCCCACAAGAGACAGGCAGCAGGCGATAAAACCCTTCATGTCGGCCGTACCGCGGCCAAACAGAAGTCCGTCTTGGGTTGTCAGCCGAAAAGCAGGGTGGCTCCAGTTCTGGCCATCCACGGGAACAACATCTGTGTGACCCGATAGCATAACACCCGGCACATCTGCACTACCTATGGTTGCAAAAAGATTTGCTTTCGTGCCAGACTCGTCATGAACCAGTTTTACAGCCACACCATGGCGGGACAAAAACTCTCGAATGAATGAGATTAACTCAAGGTTAGAATTTCGGCTCACGCTTTCAAATTGAACCAGCTGATCCAAGATGCCCTTGCTGTCCGTCATTCAATCGCCTCGCATGTGAGAAAAATTCATCTTGACGGCAAACAAATTCAGTTGACTAAACACCCCAACTTTCCGACCGTTCGGGTAGTCGGAAAAAAGAAAATATACAAATCCGGCCAAATTGTAGACCAAAAACACAGACTCGGAAGGATCCCTCAATGCGTAAAACTTATTTGGCGGCAGCCTGCTTCGCTGGCCTGTTCGCGGCAACTACGGCTCAAGCTGCTGAAATCAATATTCTTTCTGGTGGCGGCGCCTATCAGGCCAGCCAGAAGGAAGCCTATTTTAAGCCATTCGAAAAAGAGACCGGCATCAAGGTCATCGAAGATGAATATAATTTCGAACTCGCCAAGATCAAAGCCGAAGTCGACTCCGGCGATGTGAAGTCAGACGTTTACGATCTGGACGCCCCGACAGTGCTTCAGGCATGCGCCGAAGGCATCATCCAGAAGATCGATTATGCCAAGCTTGGGCTGGACAAGTCCAAGTTCATTGGCGCGGATCGTTTTGATTGCGGCGTTCCCACCATCCTCTACGCCTATGTTTTCGCCTATGACACTTCAAAAATGCCACAAGGCCCCGCCACGGTGGCTGACGTATTCGATCTCGCGAAGTTCCCCGGCAAGCGCGCCCTGCAGAAGTCGCCGATTGCCAATCTGGAATGGGCCCTGATCGCCGACGGCGTGGCAAGGCAAGACGTTTACAAGGTATTGGGCACGCCGGAAGGTGTGGACCGGGCCTTCAAGAAGCTCGACACGATCAAGAGCGAAGTTGTCTGGTGGGAAGCCGGCGCGCAACCCCCGCAGCTTTTGGCTGATGGTCAAGTTGCCATCACCTCGGCTTGGAACGGCCGTATCTTCAACGCTATCAAGACCGACAACAAGCCCTTCAAGATCATTTGGGACCATCAGGGTCTCGACTGGGACATCTGGGCCATGCCCAAGGGTGCAAAGAACCAGGAAGCCGCTGAAAAGTTCATCGCATTTGCTTCCAGCGCCGAGCGCCAAGCTGACCAGACCAACTATATTTCCTATGGTCCGGCCAACATGGATGCCGTTGCGAAAATCAACCCAGCTGTCCTGCCGGATCTGCCCACCAGCCCAGACAACATGGCAACGTCTTGGGAACTTGACCCAACTTTCTGGTCAGACAATGGCGACGAACTGCGTGAGCGTTTCAGCGCCTGGCTTGCCCAGTAATTAAAAACGATCTTGGGAGGGGAGCCTGTTGGCTCCCCTTCTATCTTTTCATTCGGCTTTGGGAGCGGCAAATATGGCAACGGGTGTGCTTACCTCAGATGGCATTCCTCTCAAGGTCAAGCTCAAGCGCGCTGAACGCCGCACCAAGCTCAAAGCCCTTGGCCTTGTGGTTCCACTGTTCATATTCATCCTTTTCAGCTTTGTGGCACCCATCGGCAACTTGCTGCTCAGCTCTGTCTATGATCCATCCATAAAAACCCTTCTTCCCAACACCGTGGCGTCGCTGGACCAATGGGACGGCGAAGGGATTCCAGATGAATATGCCTTTGCAGCCCTCGTGCAAGATCTCAAAACTGCACAGAAGGACGAAAAAGTTGCGCTTCTGGGAAAGCGCCTGAACTACGAAATCTCCGCCATCCGCTCCAAGATCCAGTCTGCCGCCCGCAAGATCGAGAAGCTGGAACAAGGGCCTTATAAGCAAACCGTGCTCGACATGGAGCCAGCCCTTGGCACACGCCATTTTTGGACGCTTCTCAAGCGTTCCGGTTCTTCTTTTACGCCGCACTATCTGCTCAATACCATCGACATGCGTATCAATCAGGACGGCAAAGTCGAAGCGATGCCGCAAGATCGCAGCATCTATATCGGCATTTATGGGCGCACCCTGCTCATCAGCTTAACAGTCACGCTAGCAACGCTTTTGCTCGGCTATCCCGTAGCTTGGCTGATTGCCAACCTGCCCACCCGTTCAGCCAGTCTACTGCTGATATTTGTGTTGTTGCCCTTCTGGACTTCGCTTCTGGTGCGAACAACGGCATGGTTCGTGTTGCTACAAGACAATGGCATAATCAACGATGCGCTGATCGCCATGGGCCTGACCGAAGAACCCCTGAAACTGATCTTCAGTCGCTTTGGCACCATCATTGCCATGACGCACATCCAGCTTCCCTTCACACTGCTGCCGATCTACAGCGTCATGAAAACCATTTCACCAACCTACATGCGCGCCGCCCGCTCGCTTGGTGCTGGCCCGGTCTATGCTTTCACGCGCATCTATATGCCGCAAACCCTGCCGGGCGTGGCAGCAGGCTGCCTGCTGACATTCATTCTCTCGCTGGGTTACTACATTACGCCGGCACTGGTTGGTGGACCCACCGATCAAATGATTTCCGGCGTCATTGCGGATTCCATGAACCGCGATCTGAACTGGGGTAAAGCTAGCGCCTTGGGAGCTGTGCTGCTCATGGCAACCGTCATTCTCTATCTTGTCTATGATCGGCTTGTCGGCATAGACAAAATGAAACTGGGGTAAAACAGATGTCGCTTCCCATCCATGCAACCCCCACCGAGCGTCTCTTTTATTGGGGCGTACGCATATTCAGCGCAATCGTCTTGCTGTTCCTGATCGCCCCCATCCTCGTGATCATGCCGCTCTCCTTCAACCCGGAGCCGTATTTCAGCTATCCGCTGTCTGGCATATCGCTGCGCTGGTATCATGAATTCTTCTTCAGCGAGCGTTGGCTGACGACCATGAAGAACAGCATGATCATTGCGGTGGCAACCACGATACTTGCCACATTTCTGGGCACGCTGGCATCACTTGGCCTAACGATGACACGCATTCCCGGCCGCACTTTCATCATGAGCATACTCATCTCGCCGCTCATCGTGCCGGTAATCATCTCTGCGGTTGGCATGTTCTTCTTCTTTGCCCGCATGGGCCTTACAAGCACCTTCCTCGGCATCATTTTGGCGCATACGGTGTTAGCAACACCTTTTGTGATCATAACCGTTACCGCAACCCTACAGGGCTTCGATCGAAGCCTCCTGCGGGCAGGCGCAAGCATGGGTGCCAATCCCACCGAAGTGTTCTTCAAAATCATGCTGCCACTGATCATGCCCGGCGTGATTTCCGGCGGCCTATTCGCCTTTGTGACTTCATTTGACGAAGTCGTGGTCGTGTTGTTCCTCGCAAGCCCCGAACAACGCACCCTGCCGCGTCAGATGTTCTCCGGCATTCGCGAGATTATCAGCCCCACCATCACAGCAGCCGCTACCGTGCTGACCATTCTGTCCACGGCCATGCTGGTAAGCTTGGAGTTTTTGCGTAGGCGCAATGAACGCCTGCGGGGCATTCGCAGCTAGAAAAAGCCTGTCAGCTTGCTTCGAGAGCCAGACAGTCGGTTGCAGACCAGCCGAAATTCAGCTTGTCACCCTTTTTGAAGGGCTTCCGGCCAATGCTGTTTTGCACTTTCACGATAAAATCGCTGGTGCCAGCCGCCGCGGCGCGAATGCGGATGTGATCTCCGAGATAGATAACTTCCTCAATCACGCCCTTCACTTCGGTGTCACAGCTTCCCTTGTCCGGATTGATCGAAACCCGTTCAGGCCGCAGCGACAGCAATGCATTCTCACCCGTATTCTTCACCGCAACCGCGCTTGCCGCCACAACGTCGCCCGTAGATAGACGGACCTTGCACTTCCCATTTGCCCCCATCTGGGTAACGACACCGGGTAACTTGTTGTTTTCACCAATGAATTGGGCAACAAAGGCGTTGCAGGGCTTTTCATATAATTCATCTGGCGTTGAGAGTTGCTGGATCACACCATCATTAAACACCGCAATCCTGTCCGACATCGTCAAGGCTTCGGACTGGTCATGAGTGACATAGACAACCGTGATTCCTAGCCGCTCATGCAGATGCTTGATTTCATACTGCATCTGCTCGCGCAAATTCTTGTCCAACGCACCCAGCGGCTCATCCATTAGCACAAGCACGGGCTCAAAAATCAGGGCACGCGCGACAGCCACGCGCTGCTGCTGCCCGCCGGACAGTTGCCCCGGCCGCCGATTGCCGAAATTACCAAGCTCAACCATGTCCAAGGACTTCCGCACACGCGCCTGCACTTCAGCCTTGTCCATCCCACGAACCTTCAAGGGAAAGGCAAGATTTTCCTCAACAGTCATATGCGGGAACAGGGCATAGTTCTGAAACACCATGCCAATGCCGCGCTTGTGGGGCGGCACTTGGTTGATGGGCTGGCCTTTCAGAAAAATCTCGCCATAGGTCGCAGGCTCGAAGCCAGCCAACATCATGAGTGTCGTTGTTTTCCCCGACCCGGACGGGCCTAGCAGGGTGAGAAACTCACCCGACGCGATATCCAAGTTCAGGCTCTTAACGACAAGCGTTTCGCCATCATAGCTCTTCTGGACATTCTGGAATTTTACAATAGGTTCGCTCATGGCAGTCCTGCACCCTGTTGATGCCGGGAAAGGTGAGGTGCTGATGGCCCCTCTCCGCCGACATCGGTCATGTTATTGCGTTAGAATAAGATGATCAGCCCCATTGGGGAAGCCCGTAATTCGCTAGCCCGCCGCTTCGATCTCGCTTGCCCGCCCAGCGTGTGCAACCAACTCAAAGTGAATTCCATTTGCCTTAGATTTCACCAGTCAGACATTCCAACTGTACGCCAGCGACCATCAGCCACCAGAAACGCCGTTGCCCGTGCCAAATCCCGAAAATCAAAATGGTCTGTAAGCCCGGTAAGCTCTCTGAATTTTGATAATGTCCGAGACATGGCGCGCATCATGCCAAACACCCCAGAGAAACGATGAACCCCTTCTGGACTGCCACGGCAAACCGAGGAAATACAACCCAGATTCAATGGAAACCCCGCGCTGGTGCTTGGGCCTGCCACGATCATCAAAAGCATCGAGCTTGATCCACGAATAGTCCTGCACATAGCCGGTCGCCCAGATGATCGCGCTTATGCCCTCCCGCGCAAGGTCTAGCGAGACGATAGGGTCCGACAGACAGGCCGGATCGGGGGCAAACACACGGGCTTCAGGTTCCGGCGGCAGATCGAGGCCAAATTTGCGGACATATTCATCAGCCTCATCCAGCAAGGCCAGATAGTTTTCATCGCCCTTCTTGATGTTCTCCGACAGATCAGATCCGAAATGCAACCTACCATCTTCAAATCTCTCCGCACGTCCAAGCAGGGTTATGCCCGTTCCCGCCAATTCGCGGAATTCAATTGTATGCCCGCCTTTATATCCACTCACCGCAATCGTCACATGTTCAGTGCCGGGATGGGGTGCTGCGATGTCCCATTTACCAAGTACACCTAACCACCAGACAAAATCACGCCCACGATACCGCCGCGGCGGCCTTCCATGCGGCCCGACTGAAAGATAAACCTTGCGGCCTGCCGCCGTCAGATCTTCCGCAATCTGGGTTCCCGATGAGCCAGAACCCACCACCAGCACGCCACCTGGCGGCAATTGTTGCGGATTTCGGTAGGACGCCGAATGCAGTTGCATAAGGCTTTGGCTCTCCGGAACAAGGGCTGGGATCACCGGCTTTTGGAATGGGCCAGTGGCGGCAATAATATTATGGGCGTGGAAATTTCCCGCAGATGTCTGAACAAGGAAATCAGATCGGCCCGCACGCCGGGATATTTGCTGAACCTCAACCCCGGTACGGATCGGCGCAGAAATCATCTTGGCATAATCAACCAGATAATCGGCCACTTCTTCCTTCGGCGCAAAGCCTTCCGGGTGCGTCTTGGTGAACTCCAGCCCCGGAAAGCGATCATGCCAGACGGGTCCGTTTGTCACGAGCGTGTCCCATCTTTCAGAACGCCAACGTTCTGCAATGCGGGCGCGCTCAAGCACAAGATGCGGGATTCCGGCTTGCCCCAGATGCTCACTTGCAGCAATGCCCGCCTGGCCTGCGCCGATAACCAGCGTGTCAATTTCTTCAACAGACATGCAGAACTCCAATCATCTCATCTTCAACCTGTCTGATGGTCTTGCGCCGGATCAAACGCCGTAATTTCGCGCCGGAATGGCAAGGCATCCCCCAGCGGCTCCTCGTCCAGTTCTTCAGCATAGCGACGCCCGGCATAAGTCGCCCACGCTATGGGACCGGGTGCCTCTGCATCCCCAATCCGCCTTAGGCTTGCTATGCCTGCGGATTGAAGATCCATGCCTGCGAGTCCACGAAACAGCGTTTCATTGGATGTGCGACTGCTAACCAGCACCACCGCCGACACAGCCAATTCCTGCTCCCGGCCAGTGTAAACGCAGGCAATGGAAACCGACGTTCCACCGATCGTGGCTGGTGCCTTGCTGGTGTGCACAGCCATACCAAGCTCAAGAACCCTGCGCTGGATACGAACTTGTTCGAGCGTGTTTTTAGTCCATTCAGCCACCACAGGTGCCGGCGTCACGAAATCAACCTCACACCCGCGCGCCACCAGCAACTCCGCCAGAACCGAGCCCATGTAAAAATGGTCATCATCATAAACAAGCACGCGCCCACCATGCGGACCGCGCCCAGCCATAAGATCATCCGGCGTGAAAATGGGCATCGCCTTGTCCATGGCAATGGGTAGCAAATGATAGCGCGAGACCACATCCGCACGCCAACGCGCGCCGGTGGCAATCACGACATGTTGGGGCTCGAATGCCAATACATCCTGCACTGTGAGTTGACTTTCCAGATAGGTCTCCACATGGGGCATCTGACCAATCTGTCCGATACGATAATCAGCAACACGCCCCCAAGCCGAAAGCCCCGGCAGAAGCCGCTCAGACGCCACCCGGCCACCCAGCTGGCGGCTCGCCTCAGCAAGTGCCACTTTGTATCCGCGCCGGCCCAGCTGCATGGCAGCTTCCAGCCCCGCCGGTCCACCCCCGATGACCAAGACAGGGCCATTGGATTTGCCTTTCGGACGCGCCCGTTCAGGATGCCACCCTTTGCGCCATTCCTCCATGAATGCCGTATTCTGCGTGCAACGGCTAATCGCTCCCGTCATGTCGCCCGTCACGCAAATATTGCACCCGATACATTCCCGGATCTCCTCAAAGCGCCCCTCCTCAATTTTCTTGGGCAGAAATGGATCTGCAATCGAAGGCCGAGCTGCACCGATAAAATCAAGAATGTTGGATTTTACCTGCCGCACCATCGCATCGGCACTGGTGAACCGGCCAACGCCAACCACCGGCAGAGGCGTCAACGCCTTGATACCACGCACCAATTCCTCTTGCGCGCCTTCAGCCGTGAAGCGCGAAGTACCCGAGCAAGCTTCCCACGTTCCCTGTGCCAAGTCCCAAGCGTCCGGCAAGGTCGGATGGGTAGCTATGAATTCACGAAGCTCGTCATTGCCAAGCCCTGCCGGTCCCGGCTCATGCAAAGACAGGCGAAGCGTGATCGCCATGTCATCCTTTGTCACCTCGCGGATGTCTGCAATCACCTCGCGCAAAAAGCGCGCGCGATTGAACAGGCTTCCACCATATTCATCCCCGCGCTGGTTGGTGGCGGGCGACAAGAAGTGCTGGAAAATCCCGAACCCATGAGCGCCATAAAGACACAAAACATCAAAACCAGCCGCTTTCGCCCGCCTTGCGGCATTCTTGAACCAGCGGCGGATATCGGCAATGTCGGCTAAATCAACCGCGCGCGCCTGCACCGGATCAGACGTAAAAGTAAGGATCGGCCCCCCAGTCACCGCCAGCGGCACCTCGCGCGTATAAAGATTGGGGCCATTCACACCTGAATAAGCAAGCTGGATTCCAGCCAGCGCACCATGCGACTTCATGGCCTCGGCCATGCCAGCAAGGGCTGGAATATCCCGATCATCCCACAGGCGTTGCTCGATGAAAGGCGTAATTTCAGAGCTGTGGTGAATTTCTGTCTGTTCCGTGAAAATCACGCCCCAGCCACCTTCAGCCTTGGTCCGCCGCATCTCTGAAACCGCAGACGGATCGCGATAGCCACCACCATTGCAATGGGGCACCTGATAGAAGCGGTTCTTTGCAGTTTTTGAACCAATCCGAACCGGCTCAAACAGAATATCGTAGTGTGGCGGGCGGTCGGAGGCCATTATTTGCTCCCAAAAGGTGCCGTCAAAGCGAGTGGGTTCGCCCGGTGAGGGGCGAACCCGCTTGCATGCTTATTTCTTCAAATTGGTCCAGATCGCGTCATAGAGCTTTTGTGTTTCCTGATCGCAAGCCTGGATGAACTCACCCTTCTGGCCCTTGGGCGGGTTGTTTTCCGGCGATTTGAGAATGCTCTCCGACAAGAACTTCTCAGCACCCGTCACACCCGCATTATAGGCGGCATAATTGGTAACCGCCGCAGCGTTCTTGGGGTCTAGCAGGAAGTTCATGAACTTAACGGCATTGGCCCGGTTCGGCGCATTCTTCAGCAAGACCATGTTGTCCATCCAGACCACATAACCTTCCTTGGGAAATGCATACTCAACATTGGCCCCTTCCGCGCGCGCTTTGGCAGAAAACCCGTTATAGATCATGCCAGCAGCCGCATCGCCGGAAACCAGCACGTCCTTGGCCGTATCCGAACCAAAGGACGCCCAATTTGCCTTCGCAGCAATCAGCATATCGTTGAGCGATTTAAGCTGCGCGCGGTCATTGGTGCATTGGGGAATGCCAAGATAGAGCGAGCCAAGCGCCAGCACTTCGCCCTGGCTATCCAGCACGTTGATCTTGCCCTTCAGCTCATCCGGCGGATTGAAAATGATGCCGAGGGTCGAGATGTCGCCTTTATACACATCGCGGTTCACCGAAAACGCGGTTGAGCCCCATTGATAGGGAATGGAATGCTGGCGGCCTGGATCAAACGGAACGTCCAGCCATTCCGGCGCGATCTTGCCAAAATTGGACATTTCTTCAGGCTTATAGCTATCCAGAAGCCCTTCGCCGCGCATGATCTGCACCATGTAATCGCCCGGCACCGCAACGTCATATTCGCCAAGCTTGCCTGCCTTCAGGCTTGCGAGCATGGCCTCGTTACTTTCAAAAGTATCGATGGTCACATCAATCCCCGTCTCGGCTTCAAATTGCTCGACGAGCTCTTGGGGGATATATTCAAACCAATGGTAAACCTTAAGACTGCCCTCAGCCAGCGCTGCCGAAGACAGCGTGGTGAGCATGGCCGTTACCGCTAGAAAACGCCGCATTTTTCTACTCCTTGATTGAAGCGGAGCTTCGCCCGCGCTGGTTGATAAGATAGCTCAGACTAACGAACAGCACGGATACTCCAAGCATAAGCGTGGAAATGGCCATGATGTTGGGTTTGATCCCCTGCTTTACGGATCCGAAGATCGCAGTCGGCAGGGTTTCCATTCCGGCCCCCTTGACGAAGTTGGTGATGATAAAATCGTCAAGCGAGATGATGAAGGCAAGAAGCCACCCGGAAACAAGGCCAGGCCCGAGCAGTGGCAGCAAAATCAGCCGGAAGGCTTGGGCCTGAGTAGCGTAAAGGTCGCGCGCCGCCTGTTCATATCTGGGTTCAATGCCTGAAAGGCGCGCGGCTATAGGTAGATAAGCAAAGGGAATGCAGAATGTGATATGTGCCAATAGCACCGTCAGATAACCGGTCCGAAGACCGATGGTGGAAAAGAAGATCAGCGTTGCCACGGCAACCACAATTTCAGGAACCATCAAAGGCAGATTGATCAACCCATATGTGGCTTTCCAACCCCGGAAACGCCCGCCCCGGATCATGGCAAGGGCAGCTGCGGTGGCGATGATGGTGGCAAGGCTGGCGGCAATGAGTGCGATGGTAATGGAATTCCACGTCGCAAGCCCAAATCTTTCGGCTTCAGGCCCGGTGAATACATCAACATACCAGCGCAGCGAAAAGCCGCCCCAAGCGGTTATGGATGTTGACGCATTGAAGCTATAGACCGCCACCACCATCAACGGAAAATAGAGTACCATCAGGCAAACAATGGTGATGCCGAGGAACCCGGGATAATGGCGCACCCCCTTCATGATGGCCTTCTTGCGCCGCGCGCTTGCAGCAGCAGGGCGATCAGCACCAGCGTCATCAGGATTACCGACACAGCCGCACCAAACGGCCAGTTACCTTGACTGCCGCGGAACTGCTCATCAATCAGCGATCCGATCATGAAATTCTTGGCCCCACCTAGCAGATCAGGTGCCAAAAACGCCCCCAGAGCGGGAATAAACACAAGAATTGCACCCGCCACGATGCCCGGCTTGACCACCGGAATGACGATCTCCGTCAGCGTCTGCCAGCGGCTTGCATAAAGATCGACCGCCGCTTCGGACAGGGTGAAGTTGTAACGCTCAACCGCCGCATAGATGGGCAATACCATGAAAGGAAGATAGGAGTAGATCAGACCCACCTGCACCGCGAGATTGGAATTGAGGATTGGCAGCGGATCAGTGATGATGCCGATGGCGATCAGCGCCTCGTTCAGCGGACCATTGTCACGCAGGATGAAGCGCAGGCTTACGGTTCGGATCAGAAGGTTCACCCAATAGGGTATGGTGATCAGGAACAGCCATATGGTGCGGGTTTCAGGTCTGCGCGTGGCAATGTACCAAGCCGCCGGAAAACCCATCAAAAGACAAAGCAGCGTTGCCAGTGCAGCCTGCCAAATGGAGCGCCAGAATATGTTGATATAGGTCCATTCAATCTGCGCCGGTTCATCACCAAACAGGCCACGGTTGATGAAAAATTGCTCAAAGGCCGCGAGCGTAAACTTCCATTCCACGCCACCGCGGAATTCCTTGGTCAAGAAGGCATAGACCACCATCAGCAACACAGGAAGCAGCAGCAGAGTGCCGATCACCAGCCAAGTCGGCAATAAAAGCGGCCGCACAATCCGCGCATAAGTCGCCTCCCCCGAGGGCCTGTCTGTTGCCGGGCCAACCATCAGTCAGTTAAAAGGCGCGCAGCACCTTCCTCCAGCTTCAAGCGAATTTGGGTGCCAGGCTCGGGCACTTCGGTGCGCACGGCATTCTGCACCCGCACTGAAAATGCCGTGCCTCCATCTAAGCGGGTCAGCAATTGCAACTCGCTGCCCATATAGACAACGCGCTCGACCACAGCCTTCAATTCGCCACGGGTGGCGATGGTGACCCGTTCCGGCCGGATGGATAATGCATGCCTGCCAAGGCTTGCGGCAGCCGCAGAACAAGTCAATCCTTGACCGGATGGCAAAACGACATCCGCCTTGCCCTTATGAACCCGGGTGACATCAACCTCGATCAGATTTGTTTGCCCGATAAACTGGGCCACGAAGCGATTGCTGGGCGTCTCATATATATCTCTGGCGCTGCCGATCTGCTGAACGCGGCCTTCCGACATGACTGCGATGCGGTCCGACATCGTCAGGGCTTCCTCCTGATCATGGGTGACAAAAAGGAAGGTGATGCCGGTCTCCTCCTGCATTTGTTTAAGCTCCACTCGCATGGCCTGCCTAAGCTTGAGGTCCAACGCCGAAAGCGGCTCATCGAGCAAAAGCACTTTGGGTTGCGGTGCAAGCGCACGGGCCAGCGCCACACGCTGCTGCTGGCCGCCAGATAACTGTGTAGGCATGCGCTCGGAAAGCGCGGAAAGATGCACCAGTTCAAGCATTTCCCCTGCCCGCTTGCGCCGTGTGGCAGGATCGACATTCTTCATCTTCAAGCCGAAAGCCACATTGTCCAGAACGGTCATGTGAGGAAACAGCGCATAATTCTGGAATACCGTATTCACCGGCCGGAAATTTGGCTCCAGCGAAGCGATGCTCTTGCCGAAAAGCAGGATCTCCCCCTCGGTGATTTCCTCAAACCCAGCAATCATCCGCAGAAGCGTTGTCTTTCCGCAGCCGGAAGGCCCCAGAAGCGTAAAAAAGGAGTTGTCAGCAATATCCAGCGAGACACCGTGTAACGCGGTTACCGCGCCATAGCGCTTGACCGCGTTTCGAATACTTACCGCAACTTCCATGCGTCACATGCTCTCTGGCCGGATCGAGAATTTTTAACCAGCCGATAGACTATTGCATGTTTTCAGATCCGTCGAGTGCGGGCGGCGGCACCTCGGCGTTCCGTCTGGGCTGACCGCTTTGGCGGGTGCTAGCCACGAGGTCCACCAACTAAATCATCTTATAGATTTTTTGATATTCCTCGAACAGCGAGATGAGCCTCGGCGTCGGCCTTATGCACTTCGAGCGACCGTCCACCCCATGCGCGACAACATCCATCCATCCGTTCTTGATGAGCTTCTTACGGACCTCCCTAACACGGTCCTCACTGTGCTGGATGTTCAGGTGAAGGTCTTTCATACCTGCATCAGGAAATTCGGAACCTGACAACTGGCTATAAATTAGAATATCTAACGCAATCTGAGGTTGATGAAAAGGCAGGTTTGCTCGTTCCCACTCGCGGACAGCCTTTAGCTGTTTAGCAAAGTCTTTTACGCTCGAACTCATGGACACCCGGCTCAACAGTTAATTGACTGAACAGTCAACTTATGGGGATATCAAAATATTGGTATAAATTTCGGCACGGATAGTCCGTGTTAACTGGTAACATAATCGTGATCGATGGCAAACCAATGGCTGGGCCGAGTTTAGCACGAAGGTCTATTACATCGAACCAGGCTCACCCTTGCAAAACGGCCAGGGTGAGATCTTCTAAAGCCTCCGGCCAATCATTCGCCTCTCAAAATCAAATTATCTCCAAATCACATCGGAAACATAAATGATGAAAAACCAAGGCGCCATGAAGCTGCCAAAGGCTATTCGCGTTTGTGCACCCATCTTCCAAAACAAAGCAAACGCTAGCGCACTTACTGCGGATAAAAATAACCAGAGCGGAACAAGCGAAGGCGAAATCCACGCCGCAGCCGCCATGGCAAGCTTCACATCTCCCAGGCCCAAACCGGCTATATTTCTGAACATCTGATAGGCTTTGGCTACCGCAACAAGTGCCGCGCCAATGATAAACACAGACACCAACCGATCCGGCGAAATCACATATGCTTCCGCTAACGATGCCGGCAAACTGCCTTGCGCGAATAAAAGACCAATTGGAATAAGCGGCAAGCTCAACACATCGGGTATGCGATGCTCACGCGAGTCGATGATCGTAATCGCAAGCAGCACCACGCCAAGAAGCAAGAAAAGCACGAAATTCACTGGGCTGGAACCAATATGGAAGGCGGCTTTTGCAAGTCTAAACGATGCACCCCATTGCCCCAATCAAACGCCGCACCATCTGAATCAACAGAAACAAGCTTCACGCCTTCAACTTCTTCGTTAAGCCGAAAAAACCGTACAGTCTCATCTGCCATCTTGATCATGCAACCATGCCCAACAAAAACACCGACAAGCTTCCAGCCATCGATCCGTGACATCTCAACAGCTTCCAAACTTGATGCCTGCGCAGCCACCCGGCGCGAAGGATCAAACAACGGACGTTCCAACAATTGCGCAAAATCACCCTGACCTAAGGAAGAACCGATAATGGCGGGCTGAATGGGCGATACCGCAGACAGATCCGCCGAGCGCGGCAAAGCGCGATCATCACGAGGCAACCAATAAAGACTTGCGAGAAATCCGCATATCAAAAGCAAAATGATCAACCGACGATTCATTGTGGTGCATCCGAAGAATAACCGGCACTCAAACGAAGCCACATGCTCAACGCCCCCGGCGCTACCCCTAACGCCTCCAATCGAAGCTCATCAATGCTGATGAATGGCACGGAACGCTCTATCTCAAGCATCGCACGCACCAAATTGGCCTCTTGGCCCTGCAAATCAATACGCAGACTGATCTCCCGCTCTTGCGTCGCCACAACTTCGCTGTTTCCGACTGCAACATCCGAAAGCTCAGCTATCTTCAAAACATGAGACTGAAGTTGAGAACCTGCAAGCGCAGCTGTTTCGGCTCGAAACAGGGGCTGGCTTCCTGCAAGCAAAGCTTGCCGCTCGGCAATGCGTTCACCAACCAACGCCAAGGCCGCAAAATCTGCCTCAGCCATCAACCGACCGCGCTCAGACTCGCGCGCCCACAAAAATACGCTAACAGCTATGCCAACTACCATAATAGCTGCCAGCGGCGGTGACCACGCCTTCCAATCAAGGTGCACGGACAACCTCCACAGAGAAACGATAATGCCCCGAATCGTCTCGCGACACAGGCGCCGAAAATGAAACTTGACCCAGTTGTCCATCACCCTGAATAGCTTCCAGCAATCTGTCCACACTGCCGGCTAATCCAGACGCCCGTATTCGGTCCGCTTGCCACTCCAAACGTAAGAGCCACGCGCCATCGGGCAAAGAATTGGTTAGCGTTTGCATATCTGTAAGCGGCTTTGCACCGCTCAATTTCCTATCGAGCAGCGACATCACCAAGGCGGCCTCACCCGAGCCATTCAGTCCAGGCACGAGCTCACGAACCTCAGCGCGCAACTGATTGGCCTCAGCGAGTGAAGTCGAGCCGAGATAATAAGAATACCCAACCGAGATAAAGCCCAACAGGGCAACCGCAAAACTCAAATTGCGAAGCAAAATTTCAACCCGATGCATCCGTGTTGGACGCCGAATAAGCACAATTCCATTGCTTGCAATTTCTTGCGCCAAAGGAAATCGATCCAACCAAGAACGAAGCTCCCCATCACTCCAGATTGCCACGTGAACAAGCGCCTTATCGGAGCCATCCACGCGAAACGCCCAGCTTGCCCCCTCCCAAGCCGACCACTTTGCGACTGATGCTTGCACCACATCTTCTACACGCCCAAGATAGCCAATCGGCAACCGCAGTTCGCGCAACAGAACCGAACCAGCAGGCAATTCGAGACGATAGCCTTTGTGCGGAAGCCTGCCGAATGGGCTTGCCGTGACAAGCTTCTTCCTTGGCAAATACGTATCGATCAACTCAGCTGGCGACATTATTTTCATCTGATTGGCTCCGCCCAGCCCAATTCAACAAACTGCATAGCCGGCTGTACGGCGGCATCAATATTCACAATCGCATAATTGCGAAAGCCTATTCTTCCATCAAGAGCCGCTACCTCAATATCAATGCGATAGAGCGTTGACGGCTTGCCATCTAGAAGAGGCGAATACTTTTCTGCGATCGTTCCCACGATTAAGTCATTGCCCCTGCGTCGTGCATCCAACAGCAAATCGGCATCACGCTCCGTGACACCAGGCATAGACACCAACAATTCGCGGGGAACAGAAAACGGATCAAGACTTGCGTGATCGCCATAAACGGTAACAAAAGGCTGAACCGCTTCAGAAATGAACGAAAACTCCCGGATCGGACGGCGAGACATCAACCCAGCCATTTCTTCTTTGGAAAACAAACCTGCGAGAACAATGTCATCTGCCTGATTTAATTGAACCAGACCAGAAAGTGCCTGCACAGAAACCAAGACGGACTGGCCCTCAACTTTGATCATCTTAACGGTACCGTCCTGCGGCCATCTCGGATTACGATCTGCAAGCAGCCTGAACGCTACTAGAGCAAATGCAGAATCCTCCAGATTTTTCCGCTCAAAAAACTCCCTCTCCACACGCGAAACCCGAGACGCAGCTTCGCTCAAACTCGAGATGGCAACGGCAAAGCTTGCAAGAACCGCAACGATGCCCAACACAATCACCAAAATAAAGCCATTATCCCGTCTCATGGGGCGGCTCCAACAAGATTGCCCCACTGACTCGGTATCTCGGCATAAATTGAACTCCCACCGATCGACACCCACCTCGGCAAGACTTGGCCTTCTGAAATGCCATAAACGAAAACCGGATCTGCCGCACGCGGCACGAACACAGAAGATTGCCACTCCACCCCGCCCAAAGCGCGCGTCGCCCTTTTCACGGTGCCAGCAACATCCTGAAAATATCGAACTTCCCGAAGACCCATGCGCGTCGAAGTAACAAACAACATCTCATCCGCCAAAAATTTTGGCTGGCTCATCGCCGCACGGATATGGCGAAGATCCATAACAAATTGCGCACCCACACGCTCACGATCATCGCGCTCAACAACGGAACGAAAGTGATCCGACCAAGCCGCAGACGCATTCCGAAGCGATCCAATCAGCCACACTACAACGATCGCGGATAGTGCCAGACAAACGAGCACCTCAACCAACGAAAATCCTTGCTGCCGGTTCATTGCGCGGCACCAAGAACATAACGAGCATAACCAAAAGAAGACCCATCTGCCGCATTGACTGAAACAATTTGACGCATCAATACGATGCCCGTTTGGGGATCTCGAAGAAGCTCTCTCTCATCAAACCTCCAAGCAAGTGAGCCAACAGATCCATCGTTGCGCTCTCTCATGGCAAACTTCTGGGAAGCAAGTAACCGCGCTGCCATCTCCGTCTGGATTCGCCCATTCAACTGGGTCGATGAAGTGCGCGCTTGCATAAACAATATCAATGCCAACGCTGCAACAGTCACCGCGCAAAGCACCTCGATCAAACTGAAGCCATCATCACGGGGCAAAACGCAAACCTCCCCACGGCAACAACTCTAAATTTTGATCATAGGCGACGAACGAACTTGTGGCTACGAAGCCATCAGGCGAAAAAGTTACGCCACCATCTGCCCAAGGTGCCGCAAAAGAGTTGGAAGATAACTGTGACTGCGCGAGCGCGCGAGCCGTTATCATTCTGGATACTTCATCAGAAAAACTTGTTGATGTAGCTTGTGGATGAAATCTCGTCAGAATGAGATTGGCGGACAGGCCAAGGATCACCAAAACGACGAGCATTTCGATCATCGTAAATCCATCTTCAGGGTGAGATGTCTGCATCGACACCCTCCCCGCCTTCCTTGCCATCCCGTCCAAGACTCAAAATGCTAAATTGCGACCTTCCATCGGACAGATAAATATATGGATGGCCCCAAGGGTCATTGGCAACACGCTGATCAAGATAGGGCCCCCGCCAATTTGGCATTTGTCCAGAGGCCTCGACCAAAGACCTCAATCCTTCGTCTGAAGTGGGATATCGGCCCATATCCAAGCGGAAGATCTCAAGTGCTGACCTATAACCTGCCATCTGGATACGCGTTGTCTTAACGCGTGCATCATCCATATAACCTAGAACACGTGGACCCACGAGCCCCACCAGCATTGCCATGATAGCCAACACAACGAGCAACTCAATGAGTGTAAAACCGGATTGGCTGTGTTCGCGCTTCATTTAAATCACCAGCTCATTTAACGTAAGAAGGGCACCAAAGATCGAATAAACCAAGAGCCCCACTAGCAGGCTGACCACTACAATAATGGTCGGCTCAATCAGCAATAGGAATCTCTGCAGCGTTGTATCAAGCTTCTCGCTGTAGATGAGCGCAGCTTCCTCCATACTCCTGTCGAGTCTACCCGTTTCTAAACCAATACGGAATAAGCTAGCAAAAAGTGGCGGCATCACGAGACTGCCATAAACAGGACCAATGAAGTCTTCGCCCCGCCGTAACGACTGTTCCATCTGCAAGATAAGCGAACTGGCTTGCCTAGACCCCAACACCGGCGCCATCAGTCGAAAACAGTCAGCAAGCATAACGCCATTCGAAAGTAGCAAGCTCAACGTGCCACTCAACTCTGCCATGAGAACCGATTGCGTGAGCCCCCGGATTCCCGGCAAAAGACCGAGCCTCTCGCGCACTTCTTCTTGCCTGAATGCAAGAACAACCAAAAGAACTGCCACCAAAACACCCAGACCGATCTCTAACCTCCAGCGAAATAGAAAGTCACTGAATGCAATGAGCCCAATAAGAGCGCCTTTTGAATCTGACATCGCAATCGCGTTTTTGATCTGGGGCAGAACCGCTGTCATGACAAAAAGGAGCGCAGATAGCGCAACAATAGTTACAAATCCTGGATAAACCAAAGCTGAAACAACCTTACGCCGCAGGCTCAGCATTCTCTTGCGTGCCGCATGCAACCGCTCCAACACCTCAGCAAGCGTTCCACTCGCCTCTGCAACCTGCACCATTTGCACAAAGCTCGGCTCAAAAACACGCGGATGCCTTGCCAAAGCATCACTAAACGCAAGGCCACCGCGAAGATCACCGCGCAATGCATCTAGCACGGGTTTCATGACAGACGTTGATTCTTGCGCCAGAGCATCAAGCGCGCGTGACAACGGAATTCCCGCCCGGAGCATCCACGAAAGCTCCTGCGTCAGACGTGTTACATCATCGGAGAAGGACCTAGCCATTGGCTACCCGTATCACTTCCTCTGGACTGGTAAGGCCTGCTAGGCATTTCGCATAACCATCCGCAATGAGAGTCTTCATACCTGAACTTACTGCCATCGCTTCCAATTCCTGCGAACTCGCATTCAAGCGGATAAGTTCCTGCAACTTTGCGTCAATTGTCATCACTTCGAAGATCGCAACGCGACCACGATAACCAGTCTGACTGCAATGCAGGCAACCCTTGGGCCGGAATAACCTTACCGCACGACCTGACTTGCCCCCAACTTGCCGCAAAACCATTTCGGAAAATGGTGGTGACATTTCGACCGAGTCACGACAATGCGGACACAAAACACGTACCAGCCTTTGCCCTATAACCAAGCTAAGAGAAGAAGCGAGAAGAAAAGGCTCCACACCCATGTCGACCAAGCGGGTGATGGCCCCAGAAGCCGAAGTAGTATGCAGTGTTGTGAGCACAAGATGACCGGTTAGCGAAGCTTGAACCCCGATCTGTACCGTCTCCTTATCCCGCATCTCGCCGATCATGATGACATCTGGATCAGCGCGCATGAAGCTGCGCAATGCACTAGCGAACGTGATGCCGATATCAGGCCGGATCTGGGTCTGACTGACACCAGGAATTTGATACTCAACCGGGTCTTCAATGCTCACGATCTTGCGCTCAGGCGTGTTGAGCTCGGAAACAAGACTCGCCAACGATGTTGTCTTACCACTTCCTGTTGGACCAGTAGCGATGATCAGCCCACTTGAAAGGCTCAATGAACTTTGAATACGAAACAAATCACCTTCGGAAAAACCAATAGAAGAAAGGCGCATCAGATTGCGACTGCCCGGCAAGAGTCGCAACACCGCCGCTTCGCCATGAGTAACCGAAAATGTGGTTATACGAACATCATAATCGCTTGCATGGATGCGTGTCCGCATATTGCCATCCTGTGACAAACGCCGCTCAGCAACATTCAAGCCCGAAAGAATCTTGATTCGCGCCAAAAGCCCACGGCCCATGGCATGCGGAACCTGCAACAAAAGGCGCAACATTCCATCAACTCGAATGCGGATTGCAAACACGCGACGCTCCGCTTCCAAATGAATATCAGTAGCTCGCGCATTGGCCGCGTCAGAGAAAATCCGGTTCAGAAGTTCAACCACCGGCGGATCTTGCCCAAAAACCTCTCGCTCAAACTCAGGCTCTTCGCCGGAAACAACCTCCGGGGCAAGCCTATCTATATGATCAAGAATGTTACGCGCTGATGCGGCTTTGATGAGGACTTTCCGCTTGGTCGCGATGCCCACCGCCTCAATTGCCAAAGTTTGCCACGGGTCAGCTACCGCGAGCAGAAGCTTGCCGTCCGGCATGATCTTGAGAGGCAAAATCGAGTGCATCCTGAGAAACGCTAAGGACAACCCATCAATCAAAACCGCATCCAGCGGATAATCATCCGCCACCACACAATCAATCTGATGATATTTTGCAACCAAACCTAAAAGCAGCGCTGGATCAACAAGCCCTGTTCGCTCAACAGCTGAGACGATACTCTCGCCTTCACGCTCAGCTTCCGCAATGACCGCACACAAGGCATCAGCACGCTCGGGATACTGTTTCAAGAGAGTGTCAGCAAACACATTTGCCATGGCTCAATTTGCCAGAGTACTGAGAGCGTCGCGCAGTTCCCGGCTCACAACGCTGGCGTCACGACCATCCCGGATTACCTTAGGAGTGATGAATACAACAAGCTCTGTACGCGAAGCAGAATTATTCGTTTGCCCGAGAACATTTCCGAGCAAGGGAATGCGTTCTATAAACGGTAAACCCTGTCTATCCTTGCTTTCCTGATTGGAAATCAGCCCCCCCAGAACCACCGTTTGCTGATCATTGACTGACACAGTGCTAGAAATACTTCGTTGCTTCAGAACGGGTGTAAGTGTTGTGGTGCCGTCACTATTGCCAACGACTGCCGATAGTTCCTGATTGATCTTGAGCGTCACCAGCCCGCGCGAGCTGATGCGCGGGTGAACCCTCAAGATCATACCTGCATCTCGATACTCGATTGCGCTAACTACCGGTGCGTCAATTGTAGTGGTGTTGATGACCTGCTGAGTGGTGATAGGCACCTGCTCACCCACTTTGATAACGGCTGTCTCATTGTCGAGAGCGACTACTGAGGGAGAAGAAACCACCTTCACTGTCGTCACGCGCTTGAGAGCATTTAAAATCGCATCAGGATTATTGACGGCTCCGATGACGAGATTGGCTCCGGGTATCTGTGTGGCAATTGGCAGTGCCGAGCCAGATATGAAACCAATTTTGCTGCCTTCAAGATACGTCTGAACCCCATAATTCAGCTTGTCATTCAGTGCAACTTCAACAAGGATCACGTTAATCATGACCTGCGTTGGCGGCTTATCAACATTTTCGAGTAAGGCGAGAGCCTGTCGGTAAATATGACCCGGCGCCCGAATGACGATGGTGTTGTCGTTGTCGCTGGGCGTAAATCTGATTGCACCATCACTCGATGCCGGGGCATCAGACGCAGCGTTGCTGACGGAAACATCTTCAGCCATTGTCTCCTTTTGCCTCGATTGAACGGGCAGCGTCAATTTTCCTGAATTTGAATCAGTGACCATAGGCTGGGCAGCTGGAAGGCCAGCGCGGTCTTCTGCCTCAGACATGGGCACTTCCGCAGACGTAACGCTGTCGCCGAATGTACTGGATAGCATACCAGCAAGCTCAGTGGGATTGCCAAACTGGACGCGGTAAACATAGGCCCCGTTCGCTTCATCAACCAACTCGCTCAATCGGTGCACCCAATCAAGACCCGTCTGTAACTGCGCGCGATCACGCGCGATGACGAGAATTCCATTCGCTCGCGAAACCTCGACAAATCGGATCGTTCCGTCAGGATCTATTTCGCTCTGCAGCCTACGTAACTCCGCCAGCACTTGCCGTGACTGCGCGGCCCCAAGCAGGCTCATGCCAAAACTGCCGCTTGCCAGCGCGTTCACATCAAGGCTCTTAGCAATCTCGGTCAAGTCACGACGCTCAGCTGCAGTGCCACGAATAAAGAGAATGTTTCCGCTATTGATGGCACGCAACGCCCCCCCTCGCGCAGCAAAACCTTCAAGAACTGGTATCAAACTCTCTGCTTTTACATATTTTAGAGGCAACGCGGTGATACCTGCGCCGGCCTCAACGGCGCTGCCGGCGGAATTATACTGTCCAGCCGGTGAGCCCTCCAGCTGAACAGCCACAAGAGTGATCCTGAACTGGGTTCCATCCCAGATGAGCGCCAAGTCATTCATGGTGAGAGCCGCTTCGAAGATCGCAAGCAGCTCCTTGCGCCCCACGGGCCCGCCAGTTGACAGAGTTATAGAACCCTGCGCGCGCGGGTCGATGCTATAGGGTTGCTGGAGCACATCGGCGAAAAGCGATTTAGCCGCCTCCACGATCGGCGCATCCAGCAATTCAACTTCATAACGCCCATCGGGAAGCAAATTTACCTGCGTCTTATCCGACGGAACGGATAATACCGGATGGTCAATAATGACTTCTCGCGTGCTATTCGATGCCTTTGGCTGTATTTCCGCAGGCTCAGTGGATAATGATTTTTCGCCAAGATCAACAGAGGCTAACGCATCAAAAAACCCATCAACACCACCCTCCTTGGTGGCACAAGCCCCAAGAAGCAGGGCCAAGGCGCACGCAACAATGGCCCCAAACCGGTGCTTCACTACCTTGAACTCCGGATGACAAATGATTCGCCTCAACCACCGTATGGTATTGATCGCATTTACCGGAAGCAATTCAATATTTCAACTTTTAGAAACGCTGTGTGCGACATACCTCTTAATTGAAAACCCAAAGGCATGCACGCCAGTATTGATATTCTCGGAACTAAAACTACCGCGAAGCTGCGCCACATGATTTAGAACACTTTCCGCAACTCTCCAATCAAGGCTCCAGAACGGCCCTGACCGCCATGCCTGCAGCCACTGTTACAGCACTTTCGCCAACCTGCCCCCTGAGAAGTGATCCTCCCTAGTGTCTGGCTTTTGAGCCGAAGGAGGATCAAACGATGGGCAAGAAACGACATAAGACTGAAAAGAATGGTGCGAAGTTGCAGCAGTTCGAGGTTTTGACAGCCCAGCGTCGAACCATGATTGAGGCTGTCCGGTCAATAGCGGCAACGGAAGTTACTCATGACCGATGGCGATCCGAGTGCGGCAACCTAAAGGGCGACCTCGCAAAGCGCCTCCGCCGAGCTGTACCAGATCTGACAATCGAGAAGTCGATTTTGAAGGAAGCCGCACACGGAACCTAGGAACCGCGCCAGCGAAACTTATAAGCCCCGCACGTCACCGTGCTTGTGATGAGCTTGTGGTTGCCAAGCATGGCGTCTCCGAACGGCTTGCATACCGTGTTCTGTGGCAGCATCGATACTTACAACGTAATGATCCGATAAGGTTTCATGATGAGGCGGGATTGGCTGCTGAGTTCACGTCACTTGTCACACAGTGTGAGGCCGTTGAGACATCACCCGAGTGGTGCGATTTTAGGACGAACGGGCATTGCAAGAGCTTCAACGCGAAGCTTCGTGACGAGCTACGAAATGGTGAAATATTCTACGCACTCAAGGAATCGAAGATCGTAATAGATACGTAGAATCGCCACTACAGCACCATCAGACCCCGCTCATCGCTTTGATATCAAACGCCAGCACCCGAAGTTCTGCATTGGCCGGCTGTGAACTGCCAACCGACGAGCCAAGTCCCTGCAGGGCTAGCGTCTAAGGAAAACATGAAACAAAATCACCAATGGATCACTTGATAGGGTCAGGCCAAATTGCTTAAATGTAGGAATTTATACTTTAAGTAGATCCAAAACTTTATATCTTGTAGTTCACAATTAGAGGACGGAGACTATGTATCTAAATACCGAACATAAGAGGTTTACTCGTGTCTGCCAGGAAGATCTTTTTCCTTCATAACCCAAAGGCGGGTGGTGCCTCTATCCGACTGTTGCTCCACAGAGCAAGCAAAGGGGGAACCATGGCACCCCTATTCATGAATGCACCGGAAGACTATCGGTCTAATCGCACAGCACTCACTAATCTGCGAGGGTACGACTTATATTTTGGACACTACGGCTACGAGGTATTCCAGGTCGTGAATGACGGTCACGCTCTAGTTACAAATTTCAGAGATCCGGTGCGACGCATTTATTCACTCTACCGCTACTGGCGTCACAATGTTCTGGATACTGTCCTCCACCAACTAATGGATCAAGACGCATTTGTGGTGAGGCTAGCGAAGCAAAAAAGTTTTTCAGAATTTATACGGGTCAACGATGGTAACTTGCTTTGCTACATTAGCAATTTTCACTTTCGCC
>CAJBCQ010000049.1 GCA_903951595.1 uncultured Hyphomicrobiales bacterium
ACCCGCGCAAATGACGAGTTGGTCCAGTTCGAGCCTTTGGCCCTGCTCTGTCTGCAAGGCTTGCACCTTGCCTTCACCGATCTCCAGTTTTTTAACCTCATCGCGCAAGATCACGCCACCATTGCGGATGACCAATTCAGCCAGCGATCTGACCAGTCGCCCCGGATTGGAAATATAATGCCAGCCACTGTGGAAGGTTGCACCATGGATTTGTTTGGTAATGGCTGGTTCCAATTCGTTCACTTCACCGGGGGTGAGGAATGCGTTTTCGTAGCCATAGTCACGCTGAACTTTGAGGCGTGATTGCTCTGCCTGATATTCGGCCTTGGTTTCATAAATTCGCAAGGCCTCGCGCTTGTGGAGAATATCCTGCAGATTGGCGGCTTGCAGCACGTGCTGGAAATCTGAATGCGCCCTGAGGGAGAGGGCCGCGCGCGCCTCGGTTATTTTTGCCACGCGCTTTGGCGTTGAATTGCGAAGGGCTTTCAAAAACCATGGCAGCGATTGAAAGAAATGCGAACCGCGGATCGAAAGTGGGCCGAGTGGGTCTATCAGCCAACGGGGTATCTTCAGCACTGTTTGGACGGTAATGGTCGGAAGAATTTCGCAAACCGCGACCCCGCCAGCATTGCCAAAGGATGCCCCTTCACCCGGCGGCAGCGGATCAATCAAAGTAACCTGCTTGCCTTGCTGCTGAAGAAAAACAGCCGCAGATACGCCGATAATTCCAGCGCCGATGACGACAACCCTTTTACCCGCAGCTTCCATGCTTCAGTCCCAGTTTTTTCGATTTATTGGCACTTTCAGCCATGCGTCAGGTGCCAGATAGCGGGGCAGCGGGAGGAACCGATGAGGTTTCTTCCGCTGATCCCTTGGTGCTGTCTGAAATCGGACTGGGTTTTTATATCAGCCCTTGCCTTTCACGATCAAGTGATCCGGGCCATAGTCGAAGCTGCGGTATTGCAGCAGCCCCGTGGCGGCATACATCTCGTTCAGTTCCTTGGCTACATCGCTGCACTTGGCACCCGGAACAAGCAATTTCTTGCCCCGATCGTGAATGGCGCAATACTCTGGCAATCTCGCGCACCATGGTGGCGGTGGTGATATCGACAAACTCCATCTGCGGGAACTCGGACTTGAGCAGGTTCAGAGTGTCGATGGTGATGTGATCAAACTCGATGCCTAACCGCTTCACGCGGCCTTGTAAGATCGCGAATAGCATGAAAATAATTGTCCTTCTGCCAGTCGGTATAAGTGCCATTGCGCCCACCGGATGTGCGCTGCCAAGGTGAACAGCACTGCATTGATTTCATTGCTGGCCATATGATCGCGAATAGCGTTGAGGCGGCGCTGCATTTCGGTAGCGGAGAAGGTAGGTACCGCCTTTTTCGCCATTGTTTACGAAGTTTTGCAGTCGCTCACGCTCCACCAGGCTTTCCATGAATTTCGGGAACCCAAAAGTCGTTCATCACGGAGGATTGGGTCGGCAAGCGTGGGCCTTGTCAAAAGAGTAATTTTCAACGTAGCATGAATAAAATTGATGTTGAGGAGCGGCCATGAGCATCCTTCCGCTGAATGCGTTGCGTGCCTTTGAGGCGGTGGCGCGGCTTGGCTCGTTCAAGGCGGCGGCGGATTCCTTGTTTGTGACCCAGTCGGCAATCAGCCATCATGTTTACAATGTGGAGAAGTGGCTAGGAAAGCCGCTGTTTCTGCGGGAAGGCAACCGCACTCGACTTTTGGCAGATGGCAGCGAACTGGCGCGCAGCCTTTCAGTATCCTTCTACGAGATTGAAACGGCCTGCCGCCGCGCCCGGGGCAGTGAGCCAAGCTCTGCGCTTGTGATCGCCGCCATTCCTTCGGTGGCCATGTGCTGGCTTATTCCACGTCTGAGCCGATTTCGCGCTGACCACCCGGAAATACAAATCCGAATTGTCTATGCGATGCATGGACGGGATATCAATTTCGATGATGTTCATGTGGCGTTTGTTTTTGCACCTGAGGCACCACAGATTGTTGGTATCCAGAGTGAGTTCTTTTTGAGCGGTGACAGTTCACCGGTTTGCAGCCC
>CAJBCQ010000050.1 GCA_903951595.1 uncultured Hyphomicrobiales bacterium
AATGCGCGCCTCTCTGTCATCACGGCCAATGTCTGGCGCGGCATTCCCTTTGTTGCAATCTCGCTGCTAGCCGGACTGCAGACCATCCCCGCATCACTTCAGGAAGCAGCCTCGCTCGATGGTGCAACGCCCTGGAAGCGTTTTCGCTATGTCACGCTGCCGATGTTGACGCCAATCATCGCGGTGGTGATGACCTTCTCGGTGCTGTTCACCTTCACCGACTTCCAGCTGATTTATGTGCTGACCAAGGGCGGCCCGGTGAACGCCACCCATTTGATGGCAACACTGTCATTCCAGCGCGGTATTCCAGGCGGACAGCTTGGCGAAGGTGCTGCCATCGCCGTTTCAATGATCCCATTCCTGCTAGCGGCAATTCTGTTCAGCTTCTTCGGGCTACAGCGTCGCAAGTGGCAACAGGGCGGACAGGACTAAGGGACAAAAACCATGGCAAAAGCCACAAACACGACTGCCCCGGACGAGCTTCACGACGCATCCGAAGGCATGAGCTATCTGAGCAACTTGCCGCGGCGGGTGGTGCTGATCTATGTGCCGCTTGCCATTTTCGTTTTTGTGTTGCTGTTCCCATTCTACTGGATGGCCATCACGGCGGTGAAGCCGAACTCGCAGCTCACGGATTATGAAAACTTTAGCCCCTTCTGGGTTGTCGGTCCGACGCTGGAACATATCGAATATCTGCTTTTCGAAACGTCCTATCCGGGCTGGCTCTGGAACACGCTCCTGATCTCAACGGCGGCGACATTCCTGTCGCTGTTTGCCTCCGTCTTTGCCGCCTATGCCATCGAACGTGTGCGCTTCACGGGTTCCCGCACCTTTGGACTGCTGATCTTTCTTGCCTATCTCGTGCCGCCCTCGATCCTTTTCATTCCGCTCGCCTTCATCGTGTTCAATCTGGGTATCTATGACTCACGCTTTGCGCTGATCTTCACCTACCCCACCTTCCTCATTCCATTTTGCACCTGGCTCCTGATGGGCTACTTCCGCTCGATCCCCTTCGAGCTTGAGGAAAGCGCGCTGGTGGATGGTGCCACGCGCTGGCAGATCTTGCGGCGTATCATCCTGCCGCTCGCCGTTCCTGGGCTGATCTCGGCTGGCATCTTCGCCTTCACGCTCTCGTGGAACGAGTTCATTTACGCTCTCACTTTCATCCAGTCGTCTGAGAACAAAACAGTGCCGGTCGGCGTGCTCACTGAACTGGTGCGCGGTGATATCTTTGAATGGGGCGCACTCATGGGCGGCGCGCTCTTAGGCTCGCTCCCGGTGGTCATCCTCTATTCCTTCTTCGTCGATTACTATGTTTCGTCGATGACGGGCGCGGTCAAAGAGTAAAAGACCCGAGTGCCGAGCGATTGCTTGGCACTCGTCGTCTACGCGCAATCATGGGGTAAGACCCGCAGGCGCGGGAATAATAAGGGGTGGTTCGCTCTTATTCCCGCGTCGGCGGAAAATCAGCTAGTGCCCCGCAAAGCCGACCAAACTGTGCACCTTCACGCCCGCTTGGCGAAGTTTATCCGCTCCACCAAGATCCGGCAGATCAATCACAAAGGCCGCTGCCACCAATTCCGCACCCAAACGCTGGATCAGTTCCACTGCCGCCAGTGCGGTCCCACCCGTGGCGATGAGATCATCGATCAGCAACACGCGCTCACCCTTGGCCAGCGCATCCTCATGAATCTCGATCCGATCCACGCCATATTCCAGCGCATATTCTTGGCCGATCACCTTATGCGGCAACTTGCCTTTTTTGCGGATGGGAATGAACCCGCGCCCCAGCACATGCGCCACCGCACCGCCAACAATAAACCCACGCGCCTCAATGCCCGCCACATGATCAATCCGAACCTTCTGGAATGGCGAGCACAATTCATCCACCGCCGCGCGGAAGGCTTCAGGGTTGGAAAGCAAGGTGGTGATATCGCGGAACAGGATACCGGGCTTGGGATAATCCGGAATGGTGCGGATATGGCGCTTGAGATCAAAACCCTGGCGCGTATCCATTACATCATCCTCAATCGAACAGGCTGGAAACAGACTCTTCGCGCGCCGTGCGGGCAATGGCCTCACCCATCAGCGCGCCAATGCTGATCGTGCGGATATTGCGCGACACGCGCACCGCCTCCGTGGGCTGAATGGAATCGGTGATCACCAACTGCTTCATCTTGGAGGACGTAATACGCGCCACCGCCCCACCCGACAAAACGCCATGCGTGCAATAGGCCGACACATCCTTGGCCCCTGCGGCCAGCAAAGCTTCCGCCGCGTTGCACAGCGTGCCGCCTGAATCCACAATATCGTCGATGAGAATGCAGGAGGTGCCTTCCACTTCGCCGATGATATTCATTACTTCTGACTCACCGGCCCGCTCACGCCGCTTGTCCACAATGGCCAACGGCGCGCCCAAACGCTTGGCAAGCGCACGCGCACGCACCACGCCACCCACATCCGGCGAAACGACGGTCAGGTTCTTGGTGTCGAAATTGGCCTTGATGTCAGCCGTCAGCACCGGGCCTGCGAAAAGATTGTCGGTGGGAATATCAAAGAAGCCCTGAATCTGCCCCGCGTGCAGATCGAGCGTCAGCACGCGGTCAGCACCTGCGCGCGTGATCAGATTGGCAACGAGCTTGGCGGAAATGGGCGTGCGCGGCCCCGGCTTGCGGTCTTGGCGCGCATAGCCGAAATAGGGCAGAACAGCAGTAATGCGGCGGGCGGAGGAACGGCGCATCGTGTCGATGATGATGAGCAGTTCCATCAAATGGTCATTGGCGGGAAAGCTGGTGGACTGCACGATGAACACATCCTGCCCGCGCACATTTTCCTGCATCTCGACAAAGATTTCCATGTCGGCAAACCGCCGCACCATGCACTTGGCCAAGGGAAGGTTGAGATAGGCTGCAATCGACTCCGCAAGCGGACGGTTGCCATTGCCAGCAACGACTTTCATCACAGGGAAACCCCTCCTCAGCCAACCTCGGCGATTCCCTTCGGAAACCTGCCGTAACTGACGCGTTCTATAACAATGCCATGACAGCTTTGCCAATGTGAATCACGGGTTTAGGTGAAAACTGTGGATAGGTTTTGGCTTAACGCAGGCGCTGCACGAGGTCGGCCAGCCCCTCGGCGGCCGCTTGGGCGGCATAATCGGCCGTTTCGCCCCATCCGGCATCGAGCGACCCGGAAGGCACCTGATTGGCCTGCCGCACCACCCCAACCTCCGCCCCATCGGGCTTGGTCACCGTCCAAGCAAGGGCCACGCGCTGGGTGGAACCGGCGGGGGGCGACAGCGTCACCACCCCGGAAATGCTCAAAGCATCCTGCCTTGGCGCATCCACAACGGGCCATCCGGCAGCCAAAAGCACGCCTTTCAACGCCGCGCGCAATTCCGCATTGCCGCGCCCGGGTGAACCGGTAACCGGCAGCAGGGCAATCGCCTTGATGGCAGGCCCGGAAGATTTGGCCTCAGGAGCGGGGGCTGGTGCGGGGGCGGCTGGCAGATCCGGCGCCGGCGGAACCGGCGGTAGTTCAGCCATCCTATCCCCCGGCTGGCCCATGCCCGGGCCCATCAACGTCTCGTAATCAATGTCCTTTTCCGCCCCCGGCCCTGCCGCCTGAAAGGCATGCAGCGGCGGCGGCATGCCCGAAGCCCGGGTGGAATAGCCCATCTGCAACAGGCGGCTGGAAAGCGTTTCAGCGGTCGCCTCCGCCACCCGCGCCAGCACGGCCGGCGCGAAAGGATCCGTGCCAGAAGGCCCGCTTTCAGCGCCATTCAAGCGCAACAGCACCTCGCCCTTGGGGTTGGTCAGCGTCCAGTCATAGGAAAGCCCCGCCCCATCCGTGCCAAACAGGCCAGAAAGCCGAAATCCTTGCGTAAAACTGCCCTGAACCAGCGTCAAACCCCGGTTCTGTGCTGAAACCCGCATGGAGTCGGTGAATGTTGCCGCAACCGACGGCGGCAGGCCATCGAGCGCAGAAAGGCTAATGGGCGGCGCTTGCCGGGCACCGCCAAAAAAGGTGAGATCCGAAAATGAGGTCTGCCCCCCACAAGCCGCCAGCAACAAAAGCCAGCCCAAAAGCAGGGCTGTCACGGCATCACTGGCAAATTTGCGCGCGTGGATCACAAGCGAAAGCTTAGCGCACGATCATATCCAGCGGATAGCTCGAAATGGGCTCCGGTTCCCCATCCGTGATGATGTAGGTGCGCCCCAGCGTGAAGGCATTGCCACTATCGGAATCCATGAGGATCATATGGGCAAAAAACACCGAACCCGGCAAAATCGGGTGCGGATTACCGGCATAGAACATCGGCGCATCCATCCAGCTTGGCGTGAATTTGGCCCCCAGCGAATAGCCACAGGCATTCAAGCGATGCTTCTGCATCCCATGCGCGTCCATCACCTGAGCGTGCGCCTCGAACACATCGCCTGCATTGAACCCAGGCCGGAGCTTGCCTTCCACCGCCGCCAAAGCCTCCCGCCCCGCCTTGTCCATCGCAATATGGTGCGCATTCGGCTTGCCGATGATGAGCGTACGCATGAGGGCCGCGTGGTAATGCCGATAGACGCCCGCAAATTCGAGGGTGAGCTGATCCCGCGCGTCCAGTTTCCGCCGTCCCGCCTTGTAACGGCACAGCAACGCATCACGCCCCGACCCGATGATGAACTCATTGCCGGGATAATCCCCACCACCCGAAAAAATCGCCGAATGCTGACGGGCGAGAATATCCCCCTCATCCGCCCCTGCATGGGTGGCTTCCACACCAGCAATCAGCGCAAGATCGCCAAGCCTTCCAGCCTCGCGCACATAAGCAAGTTCGGCGGGCGATTTCACCACGCGCAGCTCATTCACCAACTCATTGGCATCCTGCAAATGGCAGAACCCCGCCATAGCCGCATCCACCGCCCGGCCGTTGAAATGGGTGAGGCCATAAGAATGGCTCTCAATGCCCAGCTTCTTGGCCTTGGCACCCAAGCTTTCCAGCATATCCTTCAACTGCGCGGCAGGCTGGGCACCCGCCGCATCCGTCCAAATACGGATATCCTCAATAATCGAAGTCTGCTGCGCCTGTCGCAAATCCGCCGAGCGGGTCAGCAACGCCAACTTGCCATCGGCACCCAGATAGAGACACTGGAAAAAGCAGAAACCGAAGGTGTCATATCCGGTGAGATAATACATGCTCTCCTGCTGAAACATCAGCAACCCGTCGAGCCCCTGCGCGTTGAGCTTGGCGGTAACCTTCGCAATGCGCGCCGCATATTCAGCCCGTTCAAAATGCAGTGCCATATCCGTTCCCCTTTTTCTTGTTATCTAGCTGGTTTCCCGCCTACGCGGGAATGACGGTTGAGAGGCTTTGCTGATATTCACTCACTCAACGCAATCGCCGAAATATGCCGTCCATACACCCCTTCCCGCGCATGTGTCGCGCGGCGGTAGCTGAAGAAGCGGGTGGGGTTGGCATAGGTGCACAGGCGCAGATTATCCACGGCGCTCACCCCACACAAAGCCAGCCGGTGCGCGATATAGCCTGTCAGATCAAACATCAAATGATGCGCGCGTTTGGAGGGGATGAAGAACAATCCATCCCGCTCGCCCTCAAACCGCTCACGAAATTCCGGCCCCACCTCATAACAGCCTTGCGAGATGGAAGGCCCGATGGCGGCGGTGATATGGCCCCGCGCAGCCCCAAGCTTTTCCATCGCCACAATGGTTGCCTCACAAACCCCCGCCAAAGCACCCTGCCATCCGGCATGGGCCGCCCCCACAACACCCGCCTCCACATCAGCAAACAGCACCGGCGCGCAATCAGCGGTCAGAACGCCGATGGCAAGCCCCGGCACATCCGTCACCATCGCATCAGCCTTGGGCGCATCCAGCACATCATGCACCTCGCGCACCACGCGCACATCCGCACTGTGGCGTTGATGAACCGTCATCAGGCACCCACGCTCAACACCCAGAAGATCGCTCACAATCGAACGGTTGCGCGCCACAACGCCCCGGTCGTCACCCGAACCGAAACCGCAATTGAGCGAGGCGTAAAGCCCTTGCGAAAAGCCGCCTTCCCGCGTGAAGAAGGCGTGTTCCAGCCCTTCGGCATTTTCCAAGGCTTGGCTCTTGATCATGTGAAATCCTCACCAAATGCCGCAGGGGCAGCTTGCCCCGGTGAAACCGCCGCCATCGCCTTGAACAATTGCCCCATCTGGTGCGGCCCCGCCAGCCGCGACACCGCCGCCACAAGATCCGCCCGCTCGCGCGCGGATGCATTCACAGAAAGCATCTCCGCCCGCGTCTGAAGCCCCAGCCGCGCCATCAGCGTTTGCTGCGTCAACACACCATGCACATCCGCACCCGCACCCCGCATCACCGCACCCAGTGCTTCAAAATCCACATGCGCTGTGATGTCCGTTTCGCCCGGTCGCTCCAGAATGCTCACCTTTTGGTGCCGCCGCACCGCCTGCAAGGTGTCGCCGATGGCCGTCTCGGAATGCCCATAATCAATGATGAGGGCAGCCCCTGGATTCGCCACCAAACGCGCGGCAATCATGGCAGCATAATCCGCCCGCGCAGGCGACATTTCTACAATGGCCCCAATAGCGGCACCTAAAGCATGTTCCGGCGGCGTCACCGCCACAGGCATGAGCCCCAGTTGTAGTTTGCCATCCACATCCAAACCCACCGCGCGCTCAAAGAAGCCATCCGGCGTGCGCTCAATCTGCACCACGGGAAGCGCATCGAAAAATTCATTGGCGATGAGCAGCATCGGGTCTGCTGAAACTTCATCCAGATGGCAAGCCCACGAGACATCCGCCCCCGCCCCAGCCAGCGTGCGTTTTTGCGCGGTCATCAGCACTGGGCTCATCTCGATCATGCAGACCTGTGCAGCATCCATGAATTCCGGCATGGCGCGCGCCGCCCGCAATAAGTCCATCATCAGCGTGCCGCGCCCCGGCCCCAGCTCCACAAGCTGGAAACGCGAAGGTGAACCCATCGCGCGCCACTGCGTCATCGCCCACACACCCATCAGCTCACCAAACATCTGGCTCACTTCCGGCGCCGTCACGAAATCACCCTTCGCACCAAAGGGATCGCGCGTCATGTAATAGCCCAGCTGCGGATGCCCGAGGCACAGCGCC
>CAJBCQ010000051.1 GCA_903951595.1 uncultured Hyphomicrobiales bacterium
CAGGGTAAAGCAAGCCGAAAACCAGCCAGACTTGCTGGGCCATAAAACCCCCACTCACAACCGCGGCAAGGGCTGGGACCAAATCATGCTCGCCGCGCGCAAACAGGCGGAGGATTACGCCCGCGCCCTTCCCGTTGATCATGGCTACCCGCCCTTCCTCATCATTGTCGATATCGGCAATGTCATCGAAATTTATGCCGACTTCTCCGGCCAGGGCAAAAACTACGCCCATTTCCCGGACCGCCAATCCTACCGCATCCACATGGATGATTTGCTGAATGAGGAAATCCAAAATCGCCTCATCGCCATCTGGAACGAACCACACACACTCGACCCCGCCCGCAAATCCGCCGAGGTCACGCGCGACATCGCCGCCCGCTTGGCCAAAATCGCCAAGACCCTCGAAAAGCGCCACGACCCGAAGGATGTCGCCGAATTCCTCATGCGCTGCCTTTTCACCATGTTCGCCGAAGATGTGGGCCTCATCCCGGAAAAAGGGTTCGAGAAACTTCTCGAACAGATGAAACAGACGCCGCAAAATTTCGTGCCAGCCTTGGAAAGCCTGTGGTCAGTGATGGATAAGGGCGGCTTTGCGCCCGCGCTCAACGCCACGCTCAAACGCTTCAACGGCATGCTGTTCAAAGCGGGCAAAGCCTTGAAGCTGGAGAAGGATGAAATCATCGAACTCCACATCGCCTCCACCAAGGTCTGGTCGGATGTGGAACCCGCCATTTTTGGCACCCTTCTCGAACGCGCGCTCGATCCTGCCGAGCGTTCCAAGCTGGGTGCCCATTACACGCCGCGCGCCTATGTGGAACGCATCGTCATTCCCACCATCATCGAGCCTTTGCGCGCCGATTGGGAAGAAGTGAAAGCGCTGGTGGAATCCTTGCGCGAGGAAAACCCGGCAGAGGCTTTGAAAGCCATCAAGGCTTTCCACCACAAGCTCTGCACCACCCGCGTGCTTGATCCTGCCTGCGGCACGGGAAACTTCCTTTATGTGTCGCTGGAATTGATGAAGCGGCTGGAAGGCGAAGTGCTGGAGGCGGCTGAAAGCTTCGGTGAAAACGAACCGCGCCTCATGATGGATGGCGAAACGGTAAACCCGCGCCAATTCTACGGCCTCGAAATCAACAACCGCGCCGTGCCGATTGCCGATCTCGTCTTGTGGATCGGCTATCTCAAATGGCAGATCAAAACCGTGGGGCTGGACAAGATCAGCGAACCCGTGCTCCACGCCTATGGCACCATCGAGCAGAAAGACGCGATCCTGCATTACGACAAAATCGAAATGCTGCGCGATGTCAATGGCAAACCGCTTTCCCGCTGGGATGGGGTGACGAAAAAACGGCACCCCCTCACGGGCGAGGAAATTCCAGACCCGGACGCGCAGATCGAGCAATTCGAATATGTGAATCCACGCGCGGCCAAATGGCCGGAAGTGGAATTCATCGTCGGCAATCCGCCCTTCATTGGCGGCAAGGATATGCGGCAGGAATTGGGAGATGGTTACGCGGAAGCCTGCTGGAAAGTACGCGATCACATTCCGGGTGGTGCGGATTTCGTCATGCACTTCTGGGATGAAGCCGCGCGGATTCTGTTGGAGAAGAAAAGCAAACTCCGCCGCTTTGGTTTCATCACCACCAACTCCATCACACAAACCTTCTCCCGCCGCGTCATCGAACAGCGCATGGCTGAAAAGGAACCGCTATCGCTGATCTATGCCGTGCCGGATCATCCGTGGTTGAAAGCGTCTGACAAAGCCGCCGTACGCATTGCGATGACCGTGGCGGAGAAGGGAGACAAACCGGGTGTGTTGGCTTTGGTTGTATCAGAAGCCGAGCTGAATACAGACACGCCGAAGGTGGATCTGAAAACACGCGAAGGCAAAATACGGGCTGCGATTAGTATCGGCGCAGATTTGTCGGCGGCAGTTCTCCTTGCAGCAAACGAAATAATTGCCCTCAAAGGTTTTGAGCTTGGCACGCAAAAACTGCTTCTGGATTTACCGTCCGCAGAGCACATGAAGCAAAGAAACCCCAGAACGAAAAAATACATCTTTCCCTACCTTAATGGGAACGATCTGAAGAACGGTCGAATCTGGCGTCAGGTAATTGATACCTATCCAGCTAATTGGAACGAACTGTCGTCCGTTCCTGAGTTACAGAACTACTTGTTGAGCGAGGTTGAAAACTCCCGAAATCCCAATGCTGATTCACATGTGTTAGAAAAATGGTGGCAGTTCCGCAGAACAGGTGAGGCAATCAGAGATTCTTTGGCAGGTTTGCCAAGGTTCGCAGCAACAACGAGAACCTCAAAACATAGGTTTTTTACGTTTCTAGAGGCCGGAATCCGAGCGGAAAGCAAAACGGTAGTAATTGCTAGCGATCAAGCATCAACATTGGCCCTGTTATCTTCACGCACTCACAATTTGTTCGCCACAGGCAAGGGTGGCCGACAGGGTGTTGGTAATGATCCTGTTTATCAACACACGGATTGCTTCAATACATTTCCTTTCCCTCAGCTGTTGCCCTCCAACCTCGAAGCCCTCGGCGAACGCCTCGATGCCTTCCGCAAGGAGCGCATTGCCGCGCATGAATTCCTCACCATGACGGGGCTCTACAACGCACTCGAACGCCTGCGCGAAATGGAGAACGGTTGCGATGTCCCGCCCCTCACCGCCGCCGAGCGCTATGTGCATGAGGCGGGTCTCATTTCCGTGTTGAAGGAAATCCATGATGAGATCGACCGCGAAACCCTGAAAGCCTATGGCTGGGAAGACCTCATCCCCGCCCTTGTCGGCAAGCCCGGTGCCACCATGCCATCACCCCACAAAAAGCCTGAACAGGAACAGGCCGAAGAAGAATTGCTCACAAGGCTTGTCGCCCTCAATCAGGAACGCAGCGGTGAAGAAAAGCGAGGGCTCGTGCGCTGGCTCAGGCCCGAATACCAGATTCCGAAGCTGGGTGCCAAAGCCCCGCTCACCGAACAGCAGATCGAAGCTGATCTCGATCAGGTCGCCGCCATCGCCGCCAAAACCAAATGGCCCAATGACGGGCTGGAACAAATCCGCATCATCCGCGAACTCCTCGCCCGCGCCCACGCGCCCGTTTTGCCGGAAAGCATCATGGCCAGCCTCGATGGCCGCAGCTCACCCACAAGACGCGACCGCGTGAAGAAAGTCCTCGAAACCCTCGTCGCCACCGGTGCCGCCCGCACCGGAGAGCTTGACGGCCAGACAAGGTATTTCGTGGCGCGGTGAGCGGGAGGGATGAGCGGCTTGACGAGTGACGAAAGTGTCAGCCATGTCTCCGAACAGGTGTCAACCAAGTCTCCGGGCTGAACATCAAGCCCGAGGGTGACGGATGGGGCGAGTGGGGTTCTTGCATGAAACAAGCCAATGACCGCGAAAAAGCCCGCTTCGAAAAGCTATTTGACGGATGATGATTAAGTCATCGAACTCGATGATGCCTGGTTCGAGACAGCCGACCTCTATATCGGCGAAAAACTCATCCGCCGTGGCCGCCCTGCCGGTTCCGGCACCAAGCAGCAGATCACCCTGCGCCTCGACAAGGATGTCATCGAAGCCTTCCGCAAAACCGGCCCCGGCTGGCAAGCCCGCATGAATGATGTTCTGGCCCGCTCGGCCAAGCGCAAGAAAACTGGCTGAGGCTTGCCCAAACAAAACGCCCCGGAGAAAATCCGGGGCGTTTCAATTTCTGCAAGGGCTTGCCCGCTTATTTCATCGTCGGAATCGAAAACTGCGCGCCTTCCTTCATGCCGGAAGGCCAGCGCGAAGTGACTGTTTTGGTCTTGGTGTAAAAGCGCACCGAGTCGGGTCCGTGCTGGTTCAAATCACCAAAGCTCGAACGCTTCCAGCCGCCGAATGTGTGATAAGCCAGCGGCACCGGAATCGGCACATTGATGCCCACCATGCCGATCTGGCATTTGGAGGCAAAATCGCGCGCCGTGTCGCCATCGCGCGTATAGATCGCGGTGCCATTGCCATATTCATGGGAATTCACCAGCTCCAAACCTTCTTCATAGGTTTTCGCCCGCACCACCGAAAGCACGGGGCCGAAGATTTCTTCCTTATAGATCCGCATGTCCTTGGTCACATTGTCGAACAGCGAACCACCCAGGAAATAACCGTTCTCATAGCCCTGCATCTTGAAGCCACGGCCATCAACCTTGAGCTTGGCACCTTCGCTAACACCCAGATCAATATAGCCCTTCACCTTTTCCAGATGCTGCCGGGTCACCAGCGGGCCGTAATCGGCCTCACGGTCGGTGGAAAGCCCCACCTTCAACTGCTCCACGCGCGGGATGAGCTTGGCCATCAGCGCATCCGCGGTCGCTTCGCCCACCGGAATCGCCACTGAAATCGCCATGCAGCGTTCACCCGCCGAGCCATAGCCCGCACCGATCAGCGCATGAACAGCCTGATCAAGGTCCGCATCCGGCATGATGATCATGTGGTTCTTGGCACCACCAAAGCACTGCGCGCGCTTGCCGCTGGCGGTGGCGCGGGCATAGACATATTGCGCGATGGGGGTAGAGCCCACAAAGCCCACAGCCGAAATCACTTCATTGTCGAGAATGGCATCCACCGATTCCTTGTCGCCATTCACCACATTCAAAATTCCCGGCGGCAAACCCGCTTCGAGGAACAATTCCGCAATCCGCAACGGCACCGAAGGATCCCGCTCCGAAGGCTTCATGATAAAGGCATTGCCGCAAGCAATGGCTGGCGCGCATTTCCATAAAGGAATCATGGCGGGGAAATTGAACGGCGTGATGCCAGCCACAACACCCAGCGCCTGGCGCATGGAATACATATCAATGCCCGGGCCGGCGCCATCGGTGAACTCACCCTTCAGCAGATGGGGAATCCCACAGGCAAATTCCGCCACTTCGACGCCGCGCTGAATATCACCCAGCGCATCCGGCACGGTCTTGCCATGCTCCATGGAAAGCATCAGCGCCAAGGCTTCCTTTTCCTTGTCGATAAGTTCGAGGAATTTCATCATCACGCGCGCGCGCACCTGCGGGTTCTTGGCCGCCCACGCCGGTTGCGCGGCCCGCGCATTCTCAACCGCGGCATTCAATTCCGCCGTCGAGGCCAAAGCCACCCGCGCCTGCACTTCGCCCGTATTGGGGTTAAACACATCAGCAAAGCGCCCGCTTTGGCCCGCCACATGCTTGCCCCCGATAAAGTGCCCGATTTCCTTGACCATGCTGCCGCAATCCCTCGATCTGAAATGAAGGGCTAATGCTTTAGCCGCCTTTATTTCAAAGGGCAAGTGAATGGAATGATTATTCCATATTCAAGGATTTTTGACCAACCGTTCCAAAATGGGCCGTTAGGCCGAAAGCGGCAGGCTGGGCACCCAAGCATAGCCCTCATCATCTAAGATCACAGCCTCCCGCAGGCCATGCTCTTTATCCAGGGCCCCTGCCAGCACATGAAAACCGCGCTGGCGGGCAGCCGTTTCTGCCGCATCCGGGTCACGCCCATAAATCCGCAACTCCACCCCCGCACCGCGCGTTTCAGCGCCTTGCAAAATTCCACTGAGCGGATTGTCGAGATAGCTATGGTCCGCATGCGCCATCCACACCGCGCCATGGCCGATGAACACCGCAAAATCCTCATCCGAATAAGGCGATTGAGCGCCCAGAACTTGGGTCGCAAATTCCACCATGCGCGGCATATCACGCACCAAAAGATTAAACCCGATGCCCGGCCCCAAGCTGCGCCCAAAGTCTGCCGCATCCATCCACGGCTGGCGGTTACTTTTTTTCATGCCGAAAGCGCCATTTTCGCGCGGCCATGTTCGGCGTCAAAACTCACCGTGCAGGCTGGAATGGCATCGGGGGTGGAAACGCCATGGCTACGCACGCCAAGCAGAAACAAAACGGCCGCATCCGTCACCATTTCAGACAATCCCGGCGCTGGCTCTGGCGCGTCTTCAAAGGCCCGCAACAGGCGCTCGCCGGCAATCTGGCACATGCGCGAAAGCTCGCCCGGGGTAAGTTCCACCGCCGCCGACCAGCTTTCCACCAAATCCGTCTGGCTCAATTCCGCCAAAACCTTGCCCCCGATCCACAAGGGCAAATTGCCCCGCAAGCGGATTTGCTGGACGGCACTGTCAGGGCAATTGCGGTGGGGGCAGCTCACTTCCACCGCCTCGGTGGCTTCCAAGCCGGCATAGTCTGAATACGCAACCATACTCACTCTCCCGCAACTGAACGATCCAACCATAAACCGAGCCGCCTTTCTGCCTCGTTAAGCTGTGTAAATTTCCAGCCCGGATCGGGCCAAATTGTAACTAGGCGCGAATTTTGCGCGTCAAAATCGTCTTGGGCCTGCGTTCGCGGGCCGTTTTGAACAGCGCGAAAGTGCGGTTCACATAATTGGTCACCGAAGAAACGCCCTTGATATATTCGGCAAGCGTCGGCGTCATTTCCGCCTCCACAAGCTTGATGGGCCGCGAAGGATCCTGCGCCTCAAAGCGCACATAAAACCACGGCTCGCCGCGCTTCAGCACCAGCTCGCGCGAGGTGTCATGCCATTCCATCGCCCACATTAAATGGCGCGGCCACACATCAATGGGAAAACGCCCACCCACCAGAACCCCCGGCAAGGGATTGGGCTGGTAATGGTTGAAGGCGGGAAGCTGCGTCATATAAATCGGCTCATCGGCCAGAAACAGATAAGGCGTGATGATCTGAATGACCGGCCGGTCCTTCTTGCGCCATTCCTTCTGCGGCACCAGCACCAGCATCTGGCCTAAATGCTTGGAACGGATGGTGGATTGATCCCCCGCCACATTCACCAAAGTCAGCTGCCCCTTGTCATCGCGCGCCAGCTTCACGCGCAAATCAATGGGACAAGCCACCTCAAACAATCGCGCCTCATGGTCGAGCATGGCTGGGCAAACGCGCAAGGATTTCGCATGGGTCTGATCAGATTCCTCGGTGCGCACCCGGGTAGGCTCCGCCCAAATAAACCCAGCCTTTTCCGCATCAATAATCCACCCCACCTCCGCCTGACGGGCAAGAGCGGCAAGGGCACGTTTGAAAAGGGAGAACATGGGGCAGCGATCCTGAGTTGACGAACCGCTTACACCCATAAGTTCAGCATGGTTAATTTTTCAATTATAAGTATCGCCCCACGGCAAGCTGGCGCGCAATTTCAAGGCCTCGACAAAATCAAAGCTGGCGTTCCACCATCATCTTCTTGATCTCGGCAATCGCCTTGGCCGGGTTCAAGCCCTTGGGGCAAGCCTTGGCGCAATTCATGATCGTGTGGCAGCGGTAAAGCCGGAAAGGATCCTCCAGATCATCCAAGCGGTCACCCGTTGCCTCATCGCGTGAATCAATCAGCCAGCGATAGGCCTGCAACAAAACCGCAGGCCCCAAATAGCGATCCCCATTCCACCAATAGCTCGGGCAGGAAGTCGAGCAGCAGGCGCACAAAATGCACTCATAAAGCCCATCAAGCTTGGCGCGATCTTGCGGCGATTGTTTCCACTCAGCCTTCGGCTCCGCACTCGTCGTCTTCAGCCACGGCTCAATCGAACGATGCTGGGCATAAAAGCGCGTAAGATCAGGCACCAAGTCTTTCACAACCGGCATATGCGGCAAGGGGTAAACCTTCACCGCCCCCTTCACATCATCGCAGGATTTCAAACAGGCCAGCGTATTGGTGCCATCAATATTCATCGCACAAGAACCGCAAATGCCTTCCCGGCAGGAACGCCGGAAGGTCAATGTCGGGTCTTGCTCATTCTTGATCTTGATGAGCGCATCCAAAACCATCGGCCCGCAATCGCCCATGTCCACCGAATAGGTGTCGATGCGCGGATTGGCCTTATCATCCGGGTTCCAACGATAAATGCGAAATTCCTTCACCTCACCCTTGGGCGAAGTTGGTGCCGGCCAGCTCTGGCCTTGTGTCACCTGGGAATTCTTCGGAAGTGTCAACTGCACCATGATGCCATTCCCCCTTAGTAAACCCGCGCCTTGGGCTTGATATACGAAACCTCGTCCGTCATCGTATATTTGTGAACACCGCGATAGCCGAGCTTCACCGAACGCTTGGCATCATCGGTCCACGCCAGCGTATGCTTCATCCAAGTCTTGTCATCGCGCTTGGCGAAATCTTCACGCGCATGCGCACCCCGGCTTTCCTTGCGCGCTGCCGCACTTTCAACCGTTGCCACCGCCTGTGTGATGAGATTGTCGAATTCCAATGTCTCAATGAGATCAGAATTCCAGATGAGCGAACGATCCGTCACCTTGATGTCACCGGAATCCTTCCACACCGCCTTGATGAGCTTGCGGCCTTCTTCCAACACCTCGCCCGTGCGGAACACCGCGCAATTGGTCTGCATGATCTTCTGCATGCGAAGCCGCAAATCCGCCGTTGGCATGGCACCGCTGGCATGGCGGAACTTATCCAGCCGCGCAATGGCCGCCTCACCCGCATTGGCGGGCAAATCAGCTTGGCTTGCATCCGCTGTCACCGTTTCTTGGCAACGCAAACCGGCCGCACGCCCAAACACCACAAGATCAATGAGCGAGTTCGAACCCAAGCGATTGGCCCCATGCACCGAAACGCAAGCCGCTTCGCCAATGGCCATCAATCCCGGCACAATCGCTTCTTCGTTCTTCGGATTACCCGCCAGAACTTCACCATGATAATTGGTCGGAATACCGCCCATATTGTAATGCACCGTCGGCAGCACCGGAATGGGCTGGCGCGTCACATCAACGCCGGCAAACACGCGCGCAGATTCCGAAATGCCAGGCAGCCGCTCATGCAGCACCTTGGGGTCAAGATGATCCAGATGCAGGAAGATATGATCCTTCTGCGGCCCCACCCCACGGCCTTCGCGAATTTCAATCGTCATGGCGCGCGAAACCACATCGCGCGAGGCCAAGTCCTTGGCATGCGGTGCATAGCGTTCCATGAAACGCTCACCTTCAGAATTGGTCAGATATCCGCCTTCCCCGCGTGAGCCTTCGGTGATGAGGCAGCCCGCACCATAAATGCCGGTCGGGTGGAATTGCACAAATTCCATATCCTGCAAGGGCAAGCCCGCGCGCAACGCCATCGCATTGCCGTCGCCTGTGCAAGTATGGGCAGAAGTGGCTGAGAAATAGGCCCGCCCATAACCACCCGTCGCCAAGATCACGCGCTGCGCGCGGAAACGGTGAAGGGTGCCATCTTCCATCGAAAGCGCCATCAGGCCACGGCACACGCCATCTTCCATGATCAGATCGAGCGCGAAATATTCGACGAAGAATTCCGTCTGATAGCGCAAGGATTGCCCATAAAGCGTGTGCAGCATGGCGTGTCCCGTGCGGTCAGCGGCTGCACAAGTGCGCTGGGCTGGCGGGCCTTCACCAAAATCAGTCGTCATGCCGCCAAAGGGGCGCTGATAGATTTTGCCATCCTCGGTGCGCGAAAAAGGCAAGCCGAAATGTTCCAACTCATAAACAGCCGCCGGCGCATTGCGGCACAGATATTCAATCGCATCCTGATCGCCCAGCCAGTCCGAACCCTTAACCGTATCGAACATGTGCCAACGCCAATCATCCGGCCCCATATTGCCAAGGGCAGCGGCCACACCGCCTTGTGCGGCCACCGTATGCGAGCGCGTGGGGAACACTTTCGTCACACATGCCGTGCGAAGCCCTGCCTGCGAAGCGCCAAGGGCAGCGCGCAAACCCGCACCACCTGCCCCCACCACCACAACATCGAAAGTGTGATCTGTTATGGCATAGCTGCGCCCACCAACCGAAAACGCCTTGGCAGGCCCGAAGCCCGATGTCGCTTGAACATTCATTGCATGGCTCCGAAGGTCAGCCGCGCCAGCGCATAAAGCGCGCCAGCACCGACCACATAAGTGAAAACGCTATTGGCCAGAAGCACGATCATCTTCCAGCTTTCAACGTGAACATAGTCCTCAATGATCACCTGCATGCCCAGCCGCATATGCTTGAGGATGACGAAGAAGCTCAAAGCCAGAACAATGGTAACAGCCGGATGCGAAAGCAGGCTTCGCGCCGTGGCATAATCAGCGCCTGCTAAATTCACCGCCAACCAGATCAGGAACAGCACCAGCGGCACACCGGCAATGGCGGTGGCGCGTTGCTGCCAAAAATGCGCGGTGCCGGATTTGGCGCTGCCAAGCCCGCGAACACGGCCAAGCGGCGTGCGGAAACTGCTCATGGGTTGCCTCCCGAAAACAAAACGACAGCCCAGATCACAAGCGTGATCGTCACCGATGCGGCAACCGACAGCCGCGCCATCCGTTCCACCGTCACCAAATCAAACCCGCGCCCTGTATCCCAAACAAGATGCTTCAGCCCGCCAATCAGGTGATGCACCAATGCCCAGGTGAAACCGAACAGGATCACCTGGCCTGGAAGGCTTGCCGCAACGCTCTGGAAAGTCGCATAAGCCTCAGGCCCCATGGCAGCGGCAAATACCCACCAAACCAGAAGTGCGGAGCCAAAATAGAGAGCCGAACCCGTAATGCGATGGATGATGGACAAAGCCATCGTCAGCATCGGGCGATAAACCTGCAAATGGGGCGACAGGGGCCGAGGGTCGCTTTGGCGCATGAGCTCAAAAACCTTGTGGACAGACTGAGATGAGCTTCTACTCCCACCTCTTGTGCAGTGCAAATGAGTCCAAGGGCGGATGCACCCTATTCTTGCCGCATCGCGGAACTGCGAACCATCAGCGTGGCAGGATTGCCCAATAATCAAGCTCCAAGATGACGCCCGCGTCACTTGCGCTAGCTTCAGCTTGCGGAAAATCATCACAAGGCAAATTCTTGGTTGCCCGCGTCATCACCCGCAAGGCCCCAATATCATCGCGCCCCGGAATCTCAGCCTTCTCCAAAATCTCCGACCACGCAAAAACGGTGTCGCCCGCAAAAAGCGGTGCCACATGCCGCCCGCCATTGATGGCGGCAATATGATAGGCATTGCTCAAGCCATTAAAGGACAGCGCGCGGGCAATCGAAATGACATGCCCGCCATAAATGAGGCGGCGGCCAAAGCGGCCCTTTGATTCGGTGAACTGGTTGAAGTGGACTTTGGCGGTGTTGTGATAGAGCCGCGTCGCCATCATGTGCTCGGCTTCTTCGACCGTCACACCATCGTCATGTTGAATTCTTTCGCCTTCCGAAAAAACTCCAAAACGGTGTGGCGAGCCCCACAAATCAATGTCGATTTTTCCGGCAAAAGGCACATGTTTGCCGAGGTTTTCTGGTGCAACGCGCGCAAGAAGGCTTGGTATCTCATTGATTCCAAGCGGAATTTCCTCATTTTTCTTACGCACCATCACCCACCGTTTGAACGACAAAACCAGCGCGCCATGCTGATTTTTGGCGCTGGTGTGGACGTAAACCGTGCCCGTTTTTCCATTGGAATTCTCTTTGATTCCAATGACTTGCGACTGCGCGAACAAAGTGTCCCCAGCAAACACGCGCGCATGAAAAACACCCTCCGCATAACCCAGATTTGCGACCGCATTGAGCGAAATATCCGGCACAGACTTGCCGAACACCATGTGAAAGACGAGCAAATCATCCACCGGAGCCCGCTCGTAACCCACTGAAATCGCTATGGGATCACTGGCCTGCACGGCAAAGCGCGCGCCATAAATCGCGGTATAAACCGCAGCATCGCCATGCGTAATTGTGCGCGCAGATGCGTGGCGGAAGACTTGGCCGATGCGGAAATCCTCAAGGAAATTTCCCGGGTTCGTTTTCATGAAATAACCTTTGAAATCAACAATGTACGCTGAGCCATCTCCAAATGCAGCCGCTCCACCATGCGCCCCTCCACGGTGATAACACCCTTGCCCTGGGCGTCTGGCAATGCGAAGGCAGCAACCACTTTCTGCGCCCATTCCAATTCTGATGATGACGGCGCAAAGCTCTGATTAGCAACATCAATTTGGCTTGGATGGATCAGCGTTTTGCCATCCATCCCCAGCCCCCTGCCTTGCAGGCATTCAGCCGCAAAGCCTTCCGCGTTGCGGAAATCGTTGAAAACCCCATCCACACAATCCACCCCCGCCGCCCGCGCCGCCAGCCCGATATGCGTGAGGGCCGGAAGCAGGTAAGCTCTTGATTCCATGCGGGTTTCTTTGAGAAGATCATTGGTGCCAATGACCAAACAACCAGGCTTGGCATCAGCAATGGCCAGCGCGTTGAAAACCGCCCGCGGGGTTTCCATCATGGCCCACAAGTCCTTGTTTCCACTGAATTTTCGGCCCCGCGCCAAATCCTCCGGGCCGTTGACCTTGGGGATCAAAATGGCATGCGCCGAACTTGTCGCTGCCATCGCCAGATCATCCATTCCCCAAGGACTATCCAACCCATTGATCCGAATAACAATTTCGCGGCTCCCATAGCCCCCCGCCATCGCCAAAACCTGCTCGCGCGCAACGATTTTGGCTTCCGGCGCAACCGAATCTTCCAGATCCAAAATCAACACATCCGCGGCCAATTCCCGTGCTTTTTCAAGCACACGCGGCTTGTCGCCGGGAATGTAGAGAACACTGCGGCGGGGGCGCAATTGCATGGTGTAATTCCTTCTTCAGATGGCCGAAACTAGAAGCCCACAGCCATGGCCCGCAAGCCCACTTTGGATTATGTTGCCCAAGCTTCAAAGCTGTACGGGAAAAAGTGAATGCGCGAGCGGGCCGATGTGGTGATTGCCGGGGCTGGAATCATAGGCTCAGCCTGCGCCTATTACCTCACCCAAACAGGCTTCAAAGGCCGCATTCTGCTCATCGAAAAAGATTTGAGCTTCGCTTACGCCTCCACCGGCCGCTCGGCGGGCGGATTGCGCCAGCAATTCTCGGCGGAAGTGAATATCCGCCTTTCCCAATTCACCCTCGCTTTGCTGCGCCGATTGAAAGATGAGTTCGGTGCCGATGCCGATTTGGGTTTCAAGGAACAGGGCTATCTGGTGATGGCATCAGAAAAGGGCATGGCGGTACTCGAACGCAACAACGCCCTGCAACGCGCACTGGGAGCAGACATCCACCTGCTCACACCGACCAATCTTCAAAAGCGTTTCCCCTGGATCACGACGCAAGGTGTAGCGGGTGCGAGCTTCGGGGCCAGTGGCGAAGGCTGGCTTGATGCCCATGGCCTCATGGGCTTGTTGCGCAAAGCAGCGCGCCATAA
>CAJBCQ010000052.1 GCA_903951595.1 uncultured Hyphomicrobiales bacterium
CAGAGCGAGCGCGGCAAAGAGTTCGTTCGCGCCGCGCGCGTATTGGGTGCCTCTGACTGGCGCATTATTCTGCTCCTTATCGCGCCAAATATATTGCCGCCAATTGCCTTCGTGGCGGTTCTGGATGTCGCCAGAATGATGATTTTCGAAGCAGTGTTGGGCTTTCTGGGCTTGGGTCTTCAACCCCCCACCCCTAGCTTTGGGACTATCATCGCCGATGGGCGCAAATATCTCATCAATGCTTGGTGGATCGCAACCTCGCCGGGTGTCTTCCTTGCCATCGCGCTCACCAGCATTAATCTGATCGGTGCGGCGCTGGAGCGAGCACGGAACCGCGTCTATTCGGGCGAGGCATAAGAGGCGCAAATGATTTCAACACCCAAGAAAATCCTTCTGCGCGTGCGCAATCTCTCAGTCGGCGTGGCTGGAAAAAATGGCATCAAGCCCATTTTGCGTGATGTAAGTTTTGATTTGGCCGAGCAAAAAATTCTGGGCATCATCGGTGAAACGGGCTCTGGAAAGTCCGTACTCTCACGCGCAGTCGCCGCTTGGCTAACTCAGCCATTGGTAGCTACAGCGGGCACAGTAGAATTCCAAGGCCAAGATTTGCTCAAGCTGCAAGACACCGAACTGCGAAAGATTCGCGGCAGCCAAATTGCATATATCGGTTCAAACCCCTCTGGTGCGCTGGATCCCACCTTGCCCGTGGGTAGCCAGATCGTTGAGAAATTGCGCGCGATCGCCCCAAATATTTCGGCCAAAGAAGCCCGTGATCGAGTCATAAGCCTTCTCGCAGCCGTTCGCATTCCCTCACCCGCCGCGCGGTTTGACGAATATCCTTCGCAATATTCCGGCGGCATGATGCAGCGCGCACTCATCGTTGATGCCCTGGTAGCTAAGCCAGCCTTGCTCATCGCTGATAATGTCACGCAGCCCTTAGACGTAACAGTTGCCGCACAAATCTTGTGGCTCATGCGCGAGTTGAAAACAGAGTTCAAAACAGCAGTGCTGTTAGTATCGGCCTCTCTTCCGGTCGTGGCTGATATCGCAGATGACATCTTGTTATTAAGCAAAGGTACCGTTGTAGAAAGTCAACCAGCCTCAGATATCGTGCGTACACCCACTCATGAATATACCCGCCGCCTTATTGCTCTAACTCCTAAAATTTGGGCGAAGGGTGCCGGTGTGCCCCTGAAGAAGATTGCGATAGCGAAGGCCGCTAAGGAAAAGCCCAGCGCCCCAATACTTTCGATCCGTAACCTCTCTCGCACTTATGTGGTTCGTCGGCGTGGCGGCTTTCTGGCTTATAATCATATCAAAGCCGTCCGCGATGTGAGCTTTGATGTCTATGAAGGCGAAAATTTTGGCATCATCGGTGAGTCCGGTTGTGGTAAATCCACATTGACGCGCCTGCTTGCGCGCCTAGAAAATCCCGATAGCGGTGAGCTTCTCGTGGGCGGCGAAAGGGTGACGGCCAACTCACGCAAAGAGCAACTCAAGTTTCGCCGTTTGCTTCAACTCGTACTTCAAGATCCCTACACATCACTACCGCCACGCATGACGATTGGCCGTGCGATTGAAGAAGCACTCCTGATCCATAAGATCGGCGGCGGCCATGCGTCCCGGCGCAAGCGTGTAAGCGCGGTAATGTTGGAAGTGGGGCTTCCAGAGGAATTATACGACCAGCTCCCCAACAGCCTGAGCGCCGGCCAACGCCAGCGTGTGAGCTTGGCGCGGGCCTTGGTGCTTGAGCCGCGCATTCTCATTTTAGATGAAACGCTGTCCTCGCTTGACCAGCCTGAGCAAATGCGGCTGATTGCGCTTTTTCGCCAACTGCAAGTGCAGCGCGGACTCACCTATATTTTTATCTCGCACGATCTTGCGATGGTCCGACAAGTCTGTTCACGTCTTGCGGTCATGTATCTGGGAGAAATTGTTGAATTGGCCAGCAATCAAACGCTATTTGATGACCCCGGCCATCCCTACACCAAAGCGCTGCTCAGCGCCGTACCCACCATGGAAAAACGCCCCTTTGATAGCCGCGACCATTTGCTGGAGGGCGAACCGCCCAGCCCCATTGATCTTCCCCCCGGCTGTAGTTTTGCCAGCCGTTGCCCCCAACGCTTCGAACCATGCGTTTTACAAAGCCCGAAACTGATGGAACGCGGTTCAGGCAATTGTTCCGCCTGTTTCCTGCTCCAACGCCCCCCTGCGGCGACCGCAGCGAGGTAATATGCGATGAGTCTTGAAAAGGTACGACACGAGCACATTCTCATTAGGCTGACTTCGAATAAGAAGGTTTCGGTAGCCTCGCTTGCGCAGGAGCTGGAAGTTTCGATGGAGACCGTGCGGCGTGATCTTAAAGCAATGGAAGATCACGGCCAGCTTCGTCGCATCCATGGCGGCGCAGTTCCAGTTGTTGGCGAACAAGATCGCCCACTCCATGAACGCACCCGAATGGCAGCCAAAGAAAAGTCGCGCATCGCAGCCCTGGCTGTGCCTCTGTTGAAGGCTGGAATGACGGTCTTTCTCGATACTGGCACAACCACCCTTGCCGTAGCGCGCGAACTTGCGCGTGTGGCCCAGCTAACGGTTTTCACCAATTCTCTCGATATAGCCTTGGTGGTTAGCCAGCAAAACCGCCATCGAGTTCATGCCGTCAGCGGCTTGTTACGCGCGAATGATAACGCATTGCTTGGATATGATACTTTGGATTCTGTGAGAAAATATACATTCGACATCGCCTTAATGGGCATTGCCGCAGTCCATCCTGAAGCCGGATTGATGGACTATGAAGACCACGAAGCTGAACTCCGCCGCGTTTTAGTCCAGCAATCCCGCGCGTCCGTTATATTGGCCGATTATAGCAAATTGGGAAAGAAGGCCCGCATTCATACCTTACCCTTAAGCGCCATCAATATAATGGTTACAAATGCAAAGCCGATTGATGCAGTTACAGCTGCATTACAGCAGGCGGAAGTGGAGCTAATTCATGGTTGATCGTTCAGCTCTCGCAAGCAGCTTTCATCAAATGTTCCAAAAGTCCGCAAGCTTCGGTGCAATGGGCAAGGGTGTCTCGCGTGTTGCCTGTTCACCAGAAGACGGCGCGGTGCGCGACTGGTTTGTAAGCTGGCTGAAAACCCATGATTTCCAAGTCATAATCGACCCAATCGGCAACATCTTTGGCCTACTGGAATTTGCCGGAAGTGATGCGCCTTTGGTCCTCACAGGCTCCCATCTCGACAGCCAGCCCAATGGGGGGCGTTTTGACGGAGCTTATGGCGTGATCGCATCGGCACAGGCAGCTCTTGCCATCAAGCATCAGGTTGCGGCTGGGCGATTGATACCAAAACGAAATCTTTGCGTTGTGAACTGGACCAATGAGGAAGGCGCTCGCTTTCAGCCAAGCCTGCTGGGAAGCAGCGTTTATGCTGGCCTCACCAACATCGCCGATGCCCTTGCCGTTACCGATGGAGATGGCATATCTGTAGGCAGCGCGCTGGAGAAAATTGGTTATGCCGGATCAGGCACACCTCCAAGAGCTGATAAATATATCGAGTTGCATATCGAATGTGGCCCTGAGTTGGAGGCGACTTCCAACAGGATTGGCGTAACCCAAAAATGGTGGGGTGCCATCAAATTGCAGGTGTCTGTGCAAGGGGAGCAGGCGCATACCGGCCCCACCGCCATGCATAAGCGCAAAGATGCCCTATACGCTGCCAGCTTGCTGATCGCTGGAGTCAGAGAGCTGGCTGATCGTGAGAACGCAGACGGCATCGAGCGGCTATACACATCCGTTGGCCGCATTGAAGTGGAGCCAAATTCTCCCAATGTGGTGCCAAGCGCAGCCAAGCTATTTATTGAATTGCGCTCTTATGAGCCGGAGGTTTTGCAAAATGCCGAGCGGAAATTCAAAGTCTTGTTGCAGCAAGTGGAAGAAACAACCAACCTGCCCATCACAATTAATGACATATCCACCCGCAACGCCGGAAAATTTGATGCAGCGCTAGCAACGCTCGCGTGGGAGGCTGCGCAAAGTAACAATTACGCCACACTGGCCGTGGCCACGGTTGCAGGTCATGATGCGATCGCGCTGGCGCATATTTGCCAAAGCGTGCTGGTCGTCACACCCAGCGTAGGCGGAATATGTCACCATGAAGATGAGTTTACCAGCGATACGGATCTAGAGGCTGGCCTCTTTGTACTCACGGACATGCTCGTGCGATTGTGCGAGGATGAAGATCGCTAATAGACAGCAAGGAGCAGCACATGCGCCGTTTGGGAGAGGGTTCATCACACAAAGAGCTGCGCGTAGAGGCAGTCATTGAACATGCCCGCCAGAAAATATCCCAAATGAACTGCGACGGCATAGCCTATATACAAACCGTCAGCCCGATAGCCTCCCCGATGTATAGCGGTGTCGATGGTGATGGTTGGCACATTAACACAGGCGAAGGAGGATCTTTTTTCCTCAAGCTATACCAACAAGACACAGCCGAATTTGTTGATCTCGACACTAGCTTTTTAGCCGCCGCTGCTGCGGCCAATCAGGCCATCGCGCCCAAGCTCTTGTGGAGTGCGCCCGAATTGCGCGCCGCCATTTGGGAATATAAGGGCGCACCATGGCGCAGCGCGACATTTGAGGATAGCGCAAACCCAGACATCGCCGCGCAAATTGCACGCAAGCTGCGCCAGCTTCATGCAGCCAAGCCCCTCGGCAAATCACGTAGCGTCTTCACGGATCTCAAGAAATACCTAGCCCTCGCGCAAGAAAGAGCAGTGGTTCTGCCGGCTGACTTCAACTGGATGCTGAGCAATGTTTGGGACATCGAACGGGCTATTAACGCAGCAGGCCTTGATCTTGCCCCCTGCCATGGTGATCTCATTGCTTCCAACATCATGATAAGCCCCCACCGGGAAGTCCTATTTGTGGACTGGGACGAAGCAGGCGACAGCGATCCCTACTGGGATCTTGGCATGTATATGGCGGAAGCCTTTCCCTTCGACCAGCAGGCGCTCGCGATGATGGAAATCTATGCTGGTCGAGCCGATCACAAGCTGCTGTCACGCGCGCGCCTCTACGCCATCGCCGGAGATCTGGCTTGGGCGGTGCGAAGCTTAATCATGGCGCATCAAACAGAACGCATAGAGCTTGAGTATTTCAAATACGCCCAGTGGCGAGCTTTGCGTTGCCGTGTTGCCTTGCACGACCCAAAGTTCGAGCAGATGCTAAGATTTATCTGAGGAGTGCCAATTTATGAAGCCGTTAGGACATCCAGCCAATGACGCTGAAAGGCTGCTGGAAGCGAGCTTGCAACGTCTTGCTGAATACGCACCTAGCACCCTGCGTTATGAGACCATCAGCGGGGGCATTACAAACGCCAATTATCGTGTCGTTTCGGGTGAACCAGATGCGGTGCTGTTTGTAAAAATTCCTGGCAAAGGAACTGAAGTCTTCATAGATCGCAAAGTAGCCAATCAAGCAGCTGTGCTGGCTTCCAATGTGGGTCTAGGCCCACGGGTTCTACATTTCTTTGCCGACACTGGCGTAGAAATTTCAGAATTCGTGGAAGGCTATCGTCCTTGCAACAATTTTGACTTTCAGAAAAAGCCAGTTCGCGACATGGCCATAGATTGCTACCGTAAATTTCATAATGGCGACCTCTTGAGCCAAACCAAGACCGCCTTCCAAATGATTGATGAACATGTTGACCAAGCCGTGTCGCTAAACGGCATTTTTCCAGATGATTGGGCATGGCTAGACCGACAATACCGCCTTGCGCGTGCCGCACTTGAAGCTTCGGGGCTAGACATCACGCCATGCTTCAATGACCCCATGCCAGGCAACTTTATGCTCAATGCCGATGGCTCGCGCATGTTGCTGATTGATTATGAATATGGCTCCAATAATGACCGGTGCTATGAACTTGGAATCTGGTTTGGCGAAATGTTTTTTGAAGAAGATGTTGAGCGCGAACTCATCGAGCGATATTTCGGCACAATACGCGAAGAAATCATAGCGCGTTGCCAAATCTATAAGGCGCTGGCTGACATCAAATGGGGCTGCTGGTCCATCGTTCAGGCTCGGCAATCCGACTTGGCGTTTGATTATTCAAAATATGGCGCGTGGAAGTTTCTGCGCGCTCGCTCGGTCATGAATGATTGGCGCTGGGAGGCGTGGCTGAGGAAAATCTAATGGGCCATACCGCCATCAACCATCATCGACTTGGCGGTGATGTAACGGGCTTCTTCTGAGGCAAGGAACACGTAGATCGGTGATACTTCCTCGGGCGTTCCCTGACGCCCCAGTGGCACAACGCGCTTAATGACCTCCGCATGGGCCGCAACTCCGCCCATGAGTTCGATGGAGGGTGCATTAAATGGAGTATCAATCCAACCCGGCAATACGGAGTTAACGCGGATATGGAACGGCGCCAATTCTTGCGCCATAGCAACGGTGAATGCGATGACTGCTCCCTTTGCAGCGGCATAGGCCGTCATACCAGCGGCCCCGCGCAAACCAGCCAGCGACGAAGTGGTGATGATAGATCCTCCCCCAGCGCGCTTCAGCGCAGGCGATGCGTATTTGATAGCAAAGAAAGTGCCACGCACATTCACATGAAACAGCGCATCCCATGTCTGGGAATCGAAGGCCTCGATATGTCCGATGCGTTGCAGGCCTGCCAAGAAAACCAGCGTATCAAGCCCGCCAAGACTTTTTTCTGCATCTTCAACTACCCGCTGAACGCTCTGCTCGTCACATACGTCACAAGCTACAGCATGCGCCTGGCCACCATTGGCTCGAATGCTCGCAGCCGTTCGTTCCGCCTCGGCAAAGTAAATGTCTGCGATGACGATGCGCGCACCTTCACGCGCAAAGTCTTGGGCCGTGCTGCGCCCAATGCCTGTGGCAGCGCCGATCAAGAGGGCGCGTTTGCCAGATAGTCTCATGATGGCTCTCCTAGAGGGTTGATTTGTTCAGGCTTGAATTCCCCGGCAAGAAAGCCCTTGGCAAGTTCGATCCAGAACAGGGCACCAGTTTCAATCAGATCGTCGTTGAAGTCGAAATCAGGGCTATGCAGCGCCACATTTCTCCCATTACCGATCCAAGCATAGGCACCGGGTCGCGCATTCAGCATGAAAGAAAAATCCTCAGAAGCCATAGATGGCTCAAAACTTTCCAACACAAGCTGATTGCTAGGCAACCGCCGCGCCACTTGCGCCATAAAAGCTGCCGCTCCGCTATGGTTGAGCGTTGCAGGATAAGCGGGGGTAAAGGTGAGATCGACTGAAACATTATGGGTAGTGGCGATGCCTGCGGCGATCTCGTGCAAACGGCGCTGCGCAATATCGCGGGCACCGGATGAGAAAGAGCGCAGAGTGCCCTGCAGATCGACTTGGCCGGGAAGGGCATTGAGCGAATGACCACCATGAATCTGAGTTAGCGAAACGACCATCGGATGGCGCGGATCAATGGCGCGGCTCACGATGGTTTGCAAAGCTCCCACCAGCGCGCCAGCCGCGACGATGCTATCACTACCCAAATGCGGCAGTGCCGCATGCACGCCCTGCCCACGTATCGTGATGCTAAACAAATCCATTGCGGCCATCATCGGGCCGGGTTGAACGGCTACTTGGCCCAACGGCAGGCCCGGCCAGTTATGCAGACCAAAAACAGCATCCACTGGCGCGATGTCAAAAAGGCCGTCTTCAATCATCTTGCGCCCACCACCCTCGGCTTCCTCTGCGGGTTGGAAGATGAAGCGCACCGTGCCAGCAAAGTCCCGATGGCTGGAAAGATATTCGGCCGCAGCCAGAAGCATAATCATATGCCCATCATGACCGCAGGCGTGCATCACGCCTGCCCGCCGAGACCGGTAGGCATGCTCGCCCGCTTCCTCGATAGGAAGTGCATCCATATCCGCCCGCAAACCGATGATCGGGCCTGCGCCCGAGCCTTGCAAATTTGCCACCAATCCAGTGTTGGCAAGGCCCCCGATAATTTCGAGCCCGAGCTCGGTAAGCTTTTCTCGCAGAAAGGCAGCCGTGCTGTGCTCCTGGAAAGCCACTTCAGGGTGCTGGTGCAGGTGATGGCGCCAAGCGCGGTAGCGCGCCCCATTGTTAGCCAAGAACTGCCGCGGATCACGCTCAGTCATCACTTTGGACCGTGTTAAGCTGAAGACGCTTTCTATCCTCGATCACGCAAAACTCCCCGCACCCTTAAAAGCTCACGAGAGCTCCCAAGCTTAAGTTTAGGGATCAAAGCATCGAAGGCGCAACTCCATATTCGCTCGCTCGCCGTAAAAAATCACGCAATTTATTCTACCGAATGGTTGTAGTCACCAGGTTATTCCACCCCCGAACGTCTAATCTGACACAACCTCTATCATAACTTCGTTGCGCCGCAGGAAGGGTAGCGTCCACGGTGGATCATAGAAAGCGTAGATTGGTGGAGCCTTGGCGTTAAGTTTTTCAGCGATGATGAAATTACTTAATTCGGCAGTATATTTCCTGAGCTTTGCGTCGCTAGCAATTCCGGAAAAGCTGATCACTACTATTCTCTTTGTTGGCAATTCGATGAGTTTTACAGAGTCATTAACTGGCTTGGGAAGCGTTGCCATTGTATAGTTAGGCGGCATGATAAATTGTACTTTCCACTGACCCGATTTTTCTTCCTGCAGCACGGGTGCAGTCATTGCGATCTTCTCGCTTGTCTGCTGACGCACAGGTGAAGTCATGTCAATGCTGTTCTTAGAAATGTTATTTCCAAATATATAATCCGCAATAACGCGGAAACCCTGACTGATTGCAGTTTTTCTATCACCTTGGACTTCAGCCTCGGCAACGATCATCGGCGGATACAGGCGAATCTCAATGTTGCCCTGAGACGTTAATACTTCATATTTTGCCTGTTCAACCTGGCTCATGCTTTGGCTCCATATTGCAGTTCCAAGAACGACAAGACTTAGTAAACCCAATAGCAATCGACTACGTTTCATTGTATGATTCCATATGTAACTACCTTCAAAATCAACATATATAAAAATAAAAGTTCGTTCTGAATGTGGCATCAAGCTCGTATTTTTTAGGAGCTGAAGGATAGCCTATTGCGTCTTCTCGTTCCGTCGATGGTTAGCGACAATTTGGTGGTCATAGCCTCTGGCGCAAGTCCTTGCCAGTCACATCAATTGACATGGACTAAAAATTCTGGCGGGGGCCAATGCCGAGCGCGTAAATGAGCCACAAGTGCTCAGCCGTTGCTCAGCCGCCACCGGTCAGGGCGTATGATCTTTGCTAAATCGGAACTCCCACTCCCTCACAAATGTTAAGCAGAAGCAACTTAGCAAGTGAAAATTTTACAGCCAGATACTGGAGCCTGCCAATCTCAAGCACAGAAGATTTGCACGTGCGCGGTGGCTCGCGTTCGAACCAATCTGTTCTATGCTTGCGGACATTACCTCTGTTCAATTTAATCGGCTTGCTTACTGACTGAAGCTAGTCTCCACCTCGAGCTACCGATCGACAATCGTCAGTGCGAAAGCAAAGTAGGAAGCTTAAGATTCTTCAGAACGCCCTTGGTTGCGCCGCCAAGCACGAAGTCCCGCATGCGAGAATGGCCAAAGCCCCCCATTGCCAAAAGCTGCGCGCCCTCTGCCACAGCTGCATCCTGCAAGGCCTCGGCAATAGTCTTCTCACCAATACTGATATTGCAAACCTTGGTCTTAAATCCTCGTTCTTTCAGCGAGGTGGCGAGTGAGCCTGCTACATTAGACCCGCCAAGTGGCTTTTCATCTTGAACCGTCAGTACGGACACGCGACCGCCTGGGGGCAGAAGCAATAAGGCATCTGCAAGTGCCCTTGCGGCAACGCGGCTCGCGTCCCAGGCAATCGCGATATGGTCAACACGCGTGGGACGAGCCGAAGGCGGCACAAGGATAGCCGGGCGCCCAGAACCGAACACAACTGCCTCAGCCATATCTTGTGCCAAGACGGTTTCTCCAGACCATGGAAGTACGCAGTAGTCGTAGTAACGAGCCTCGACTGCGGCCGCATCGAGTGCTGCACCCAGCCCAACCTCGCGCGTAGAGTAGTGGATGTTAGCACGTAGATCAGTTGAGCCTTCTAAGATTCCCTTTAGTCGCCCACATTCAGCCACACTCTTTTCCTCTGCGGCCCGTACAAGGCCGGGAACGTTGACGAGAAAGCCGCCAAGTGGCGAATACACTTGTGGAATATTGACAGAGAATGCCGTGACATGAAGCTCTAATCCAAGCGCAACGGCGAACCCAGCTGCCGCTAGGATCGAACTGTCCGCCACTGTTTCTGGGTAGGTTTCCAAGGGCATATAGGCGACATGAGTTGTCATTAGATTGTTCCTTTTTGCATTCAGCCATCGATTCCAAAGGGTCGAGTGGGCAACCCTCATTGGCTTTTTTATAGCTTCAGAATAGGCGGAAAATTGGCTCAATAACTTGACCTAGATCAACTAAACATCACCAAACTTGACTATCCTTTGACGAAAGGAACATTGAGGATCGGCTCATGCCGCAGGATCGGTATCAGAGCGTTCAAGACATTGCTAAACGGCTAGAGGTGGCCGAGGCGACCGTGCGCCAGTGGATCAAGTCTGGTTTACTTCGTGCTATCGACATCGGCAAAGGATGGCGCATCGCCGATTATGACCTGGAACGCTTCCTGATAACCCGACAGACGGCACCGCGAGACAAAGACCGCGCTGCTACCAGCGTGCAAGAAGACAAGAAAATGTAAAGTAGCTCATGCCGTTCGCCCCGATCCTTTGTCAACGAGCCAAGTTACAAGGCCTAAGGCATGCACTAGAATAGCTGCTGGCTAAGCCTTAATTGCGGAAGGTATTCAATACGCTAGCCGCCCTAGAAATAGACAATCTTGAGGGAAGCACGATGAGAAATGATTTAGAAGGCATCGTTGCGAAGATTGAAGAACTAGAAGCAGAGCTGAAGATAGAGTTAGCGAGGCGTGCATCAATGCTGCGCTTTGGTCTTGAGCGCGGACGTGTTCGCTTTGAGCAAGAGGTTCGCAGACGCCATGAAATGCTTCGCACTTCTACATGGACCTACTTGCTTCGTGCAAATCCCTTAACCGTCCTAACAGCTCCCTTCATCTATTCTCTGATTGTTCCACTCCTTCTGCTTGATTTCTTTTTGCTTCTCTATCAGGCAACTTGTTTCCGTGCCTACGGGATCAAGCCCGTAAAGCGCGGTGACTATTTCTCATTTGATCGCCAATATCTCGCGTATCTCAACCCAATAGAAAAGCTTAACTGCGCTTTCTGCTCTTATGCAAACGGATTGCTCGCCTATGCGAGTGAGATAGCCTCGTTGACTGAAAAATATTGGTGTCCCATCAAACATGCACGCCGCCTGCAGGGGAATCATCGTCGTTACCGCGATTTTGCGGATTATGGAGATGCGGAAGCCTATGTTGCGAAAATAGCAGAACACGATGCCATCAGCACAAAATCAAATAGCCATTAGCTTACATGAGCTGGAAGCCGGTCCAAATATTGTCTGGAGAAAAGACGGCATTAGATCAATAAACCCACAGTAGAACGTCGGGTGCACTTCATGTGCCTAACGTCCAGATGAGCGGACATATGCCAACCAGTACACGAGCGCGACAAGCAAGCCGCCACCTACAATGTTACCGGCACTCACCAACATTAGATTGGACAGAAAAGCCCAAACATCAATATGGCCGGTATGGAGCATGGCAACGGGTATCAGATACATATTGGCAACTGAATGCTCATACCCGAGTGCGACAAATGCAGTGATTGGAAAAATGATCACGAGCACCTTTCCAGAAACGCTGTGGGCAGCAAAACACATCCATACTGCAAGGCAAACGAGAATGTTGCACAAAATGCCCCGAAAGAACGCTTCACCGGGATCAAGGGCCAACTTGTTAGCTGCGATCATGTCGGCAGTTAGGCCAACTGATCCGTCTCCTGCCAAAAGGCTGCCGGACAAATGAACTAGCAGAGCAGTAGCCACGGCGCCCATCAGGTTACCAATGTATACGATGCCCCAATTTCGCAGCAATGCCGCTGTGGAGATGCGGCGGCTGGCCCATCCCATAACAATGAGGCTATTGCCAGTGAAAAGTTCAGCACCCCCGATGATTACCAAGATCAAGCCTAGTGAAAACGCAATGCCGCCAAGAAGACGGGTCGGCCCAAATCCAAGTTCGCTTCCGGTAATGGTAACAGTATAAAACATCGCGCCAAACGCGATGAAGGCACCGGCCAGAACGCTTAAGGTCAATGTTGGAATGAACCCAAGTCCGGCCTTGCGGATTGCCACTTCCTCAACCAGTTGCGCGATGCGAGCGGGCGCAACGACATCGAGGGGGTGAGGCTCATTCATCATTTTTGCTTTTCCAGTGTTTCAATAGAGACAATTGCCACTGCGTGAAGCGTCGAGTTTAACATAACGATATTTGCTATTGACATAAAATAATGATTATAGCCAATAATTTGACTCGCTTTACCCTGAGAAGCAGGCAGACACGGCGAGGTGAGTATAAGGCTTATTCCTCGCAGATTATAAATCAGCCTAACACCCGGATAGAATACGGACTCAAATCCAGCAAGACCAAGGGTTAGGTGCGCGACAAGGACCAATTGCGCTCCTCAATTGCCGGATCGAAGGCTTTGAAGGAAGGCGCACCAATTCGAAAAGGACAGCCTTCGTCAATGACTTAAGAGGCACAGCCCTACGCGATATCTAGGATTACGAAAGCGCAGTGTTCTGCCATATGAACTAGTCTGCGGTCGCAGCAGCAGCTAATTATCGTTTCTCAACTGGTGCACCGTCGAACAGGCCAAAGTATTTCGCAACTGCCTTAAGGCTAGTTTGTCAACAGGACCTAGCCATTGGCTTTGTTAGGCAGCCAGAATGCGTTAATAACTCTTTCGGAGCGTAGGATATTCTTTGTACATTCTTTCGGTGGCACGACCATCGAAAATAGGGCGGGGGCATAAGATGTCGGATTGTCAGTCTACCATCATTCGGAGAGCCTGAGGTGGAAACAACCCGCGAAAGCTTATTACTTATGCAGGAGCGATTTCGCCGTTTCGAACAGAATCTGCCCTGCGTCATCTATGAATATGTCAGCGATGACACCGGCATTGGCCAGTTCGTCTACTTTACGCCGCAGTGGTATGAACTGACCGAGGTTACCGCTGAGGCCGGAATTGCAGACGTCAATGTAGCCATTGGATTGGTTCACCCAGATGATCGCGCAGCGTTCATGGAGAAGAACGCGCATGCGGCTCAGACTATGACTGTGCTGCGGATCAAAATCCGCATCGTGACAGCGTCGGGCATTATCAAGTGGATAGCTTTAACCTCCAGTCCAATGTCTCGGAATCAAGACGGATTGATCACGTGGAACGGGGTGATGATCGACGTCACTGCCGAAAAGCTTGTTGAGGAAAGTCTTTACGAAGCTAAAGAACGCTTCGCCCGAATGGCCGAGACATTGCCACACGGCCTCTATGAATATGTCATTCATGCCGATGGTCGGTCCGAATATCTCTATCTCAGCAAGCGCGCCGAAGAGATCTATGAATACTCGTTTTCTGAATTGAACGAGAACATGTCACTATTTTGGGACATGGTGCATGCGGATGACCTTGCAAGGCTTCGTTCAACTGATGTTGCGGCAAACCGATCTGGAAATCTGTTCGTCTCAGAGTTTCGAATTAAGACTCGCTCGGGAAAGCTGAAATGGGTTCAGCTTTCCGCTTTGCCAGACAGGAATCCACGCAGTTTTCCCGTGGTTTGGCACGGGGTGCTGGTTGATATAACTCAGGAAAAGCAGGCCGAGCAGGCGCGGTTGCAGCAGCAGATTAACCAAGAACTAGCACAAGCACGACTTTTGCGAATTCAGCAGGTTGAGCAACTCAACGCAGAACTGGCCCAATCCATCGAGGAGAAAAACCAGCTGTTGCGCTCACTCTCGCTATTTGCCAAGTCGTCTATGGCCTCCAACCTCGTCAGCACGCTTGCCCATGAGGTGAACCAGCCATTAGGTGCCATCGCCATCAATGCCCAGCAACTACAATCCGTCCTCAAGGGCCACGCAAATGATCTGCACATCGAGGATGCCCAGTATCTCTTGGGTCGCATACGTTCAGATAATCAGCGGGCTGCAGACGTCATTTCCCGCCTCCGAGCCCTGTTCGTGCTCGGTTCGGAGCCATTGGAAAAATTTGATCTTAACGAATTGATTACAGAAACGACTGAGGCGATCGGCTTTGAGCATTTACGCCAAAATATCTCAGTTATTCTGGAGCTTGATGTGTCAAATCCGATCCTCAGCGGCGAGCGTGGGCAGATCCAGATGATCATCTTCAATGCTCTCAACAACGCGATCGATTCTATTCGAAATCATGGCGGCACTCGTGCCATCCATATCCGCACGCTCCATCAGGGTGAGAGCGTCGTGATGGAGGTTGAGGACACTGGCCCCGGATTTCCAGACCACATTCTGCAAAATGGTTTCCAACTTTTTCAGACGACAAAACCCCACGGCATGGGCGTTGGTTTGTGGCTAAGCCGCGCAATTGCAGACAATCACAAAGCCACCATGAGAGCATCCAACTTGCCGTCTGGCGGCGCTCAACTTGTATTTGCGTTTCCAGTTTGAGCGTTGCGTTCGGAAAAACCAGCAGAGGATGCTTGTGGTCGCTTCAGCTTGACATGCATAGAAATGAGCTCGGACAAAGACTTACAGTTGAGCTTCTGCATGAGGTTTGCTTTATGAAACTTAATTACGGAATTTGACACGCCAAGCCTGACGGCAATATCCTTCAGCATCTCGCCCTCTCCAATGGCTTTGAAGACTTCGCGTTCCCGCTTGGTGAGTGCAGCAAATCGTTCATCTAGGCGATGCCGCTCACCGCTTGCCTTTACCATGACTCGCATTTTGGCGAGCGCTTGTTCAATCGATTGAACAAGGTCGGCAAGCTCGAAAGGCTTGAGCAAAAAGTCCAGCGCACCTTTCTTCATTCCTTGAATAATTTGCTGTGGCTGGCTTTGGCCGCTGATAAAGATGATGGGCATAACCACACCGCGCAAGGCCAATACCTGCTGAAGATCTAGCCCAGACATCGAGGGCATTTCGACGTCAAGAACGATGACACCTGGCCTTGTCATATCAAGATCAGCAATAAGCTCTGCAGGATTAGCAAAAATATGAACAGCGTAGCCCTCACGCTGCAACGCGCGCCCCAGCGCCTCCCGCATGGAAAAGTCGTCGTCAACCACATAGACGTGGCTACCAAGCATGGCTAGGCCCTTTCATCGACTTCCTCGGTGATTATTTAAGACTATCTCATGCCGCAGAGATAGCTGTCCATAGGGACAGGTACATAGCAGATGGCGACGTTATATTTGGTGAATATAACCCCATGAACCTATCTCAAGGGACAGCTATCTCCCCAGCTAGTTACGAAGTCAGCCAATCGGCACTAGCATGTCGTCTTCTACAGGTCATTTTGGAGATTGCTATGGCTATTCGGATTTCCACAGAGTGCCGCGGTTTGCTTGCATTCAGCAAAAGCACCCTTCTGTCAGCGAGCTGCTGTGCCCTGTTCTGTGTGCCAGGCGCTTTTGCCGGTGACCCCACGGAATACAATTTAGGTAGCGACATCACCATTCAGCAAGCCGCCTCCATGCTGCACTATACGAGCGGTAATGACCGCCTGCGCATACAAGCCGCCCCCAAATATAGCGAAGAACTGGGTTGGAGCGTCTTAGGCGCAACGGGTGGATATATTACGGATGCAATGGCCCTGGGTCTTATTGTAGAATATGGTGATAACAAGCGAGAATACCTCGCCAATGCGGGTCTTCAGATTACGGATGCCCTCAGCCTCGTCGGCACCGTTGGCCTTCTGGAGGAGCACAATGAGTATTTCTATGGTGAGGGCCGTAAGAAGGTCCAGCAGATGGAATATGGTGTAAGCTTGAAAGGCGCCTATGAGCCAGGTTTTCTCAGCGGCTTTGAACTGAATGGCTACCTCGCTGATGCGGATGCTGACAGCTACAGCGCTGAGACGGGTAAACTCTACGGCGTGCAGCTACTTAGCAATTTGAGCCTCACCGACTTGACCCAATTGAAGATTGGTGGTGGTTACGAGTGGCTGGAGTGGGATGACACCAATGAAGATGACAGCCACTGGACAATCAACACGCAAGCCATACAACAGATCGGCGACGCGCTTAGCCTGACGGGCCAAGCCAAGATCGGTGCTTCTGAATATGTCTATGGTGGTGGGCTCGCATTTGACCTCAGTGATGGGGGTGTGAATTCCAACGTGCTGGGCGTCAACTACAGCTTCATCGACGGCAAGAACGGCATCCAAGACGATAAGCGCGTGGAGGTCAGCTGGACCATTGGCTTTGGTTCCGGTGGAACATCCAACGTCGCTGCCGCTGACATGACCGACAAGAGTGGTCAGATCAGCCCCGCCGCTGATGTTGTATTGGCCGCTCCCGCCAACAACCTACTCAGCGACGTACTAAAGCGGCCCAGCTATCTGCCAGAACGAGTGTTGGCTCGTGCGGAAGCCACAACCTGCCCATTTAGTGTCGAGGACATTGGCGGTTTTAGAAGCCTAACCTATGTCTCAAATCATCCGAGTGGCAAGAGCTTTGTTCGAATTTCCTCCACAACGCAGTTTACGGCTGATCAGTTAAGTAGATTCACATTCAGTCTTGGTTCATCAACTCTAGTGAGCGTAAGTGGATCTGGTGTATTGCCTGGTCCGCCTGTTGTGTATGCAACCGCGTTGCTCTTTGAACCGACAACCGGCGATGACAAGATCTTCACGGCACGTGCTGATGGCTACTCATGTTCATTCGTGCTGGATGATTATCTTTGATTTGGTTCAAAGCCACGAACTTGGGACATCCATCAAAACTGTCACGGGCTTGATATAAGCGGTCGTCCTAGCCTGCTAAGGCAGTTCCCCTATGCTCTAATCCCCCCAAACGAGGCCAAAATGCCTGCGTGGATGGGGGGATTGGAGAAGGCTTGGGAGCGTTATCCGTATGAGATTTACTTTCAGTGCGCGCATCAAGCTAATCAACGCCTATTCGGAATCATCTTGGGGGCCGACCCTCAAAAACGGTTTCGTCATAGAGCTATTCAAGTTCGAAACAACATATTGATCGCTTGAATGGCAAGTTGCGAGGTGAAGTTATGAATGTGTTGGCCGGTGCCAACTGCTAACGAGCCTTTTTCTCTTTAGCAGAGGTTCTCAAATCACCCCAAATGTATAGCGAATAAGCTCCGAAACAGACGCCCCGACTACTTCAGCAACGGACCTTCATGGTCAAGATAGCTTTTGTCAAAATCCGCGAATGCGACGAGACCATCAAAATCGTGGATAGTCACCATACCATGCTGAAATGTCGCCAAGCGATCTTCGCGTAGTTCCCGCAGCACGCGGTTGACGTGAATTGCAGTCAGCCCCATCGCGTCCGCCAGCATGTTTTGGGTCAGCGGGCAGGCATAACCAAGTGGCGTACTCAGCTGGACGAGCTTCAAGCGCGCGCCCAATTCCAGCAGGAAATGGGCAACCCGCTCCTTGGCACCGCGGCGTCCTATGCCCACAAGGTGTTCCACCAACATCGCCTCATCGCGCGATGCAGCCCATAGCAAGCCCGTTCCAACCCGCGGCGACTTACGGAAGGCTTCCAAGAGGTCGGTGGCCTGCACCTCAGATACTTCAACGCTGGTCACAGGTTCAATATTGTGATCTGCCGACCGAAACAGCAATGATCTCAGGCCCAGAAAATCACCTGGGATCTGAAAATCAACGATCTGGCGTGCGCCCCCAGACAATAGCTTATAAGAACACACCCAACCCGAAGACAGGATATAGGCCGTTTTCTTGCTCTGGCCCTGATGCAAGATCTCTCGTCCGGCCGCAAACTTCTTCCGCCGGCTTTGTAGCAGCTCCATCGTGGAAAGCTCATCGCCTGACAGTGAAACGAAGGCACCTAACTTCATGGCAAAGGGAGATTGCTCTGCTAGCATAGATGCACCTCCTTCCCGGACACTGCGAAGAACTTATACAGATCAACTTCTTAGCCCGAAAAACTGTTATGAGAGTTGACCAAGCGCAATTAATCTGACGGGTTTCGCTTAATAGCGAATGTTATGTTCAAATAGAAGTACAAATATGCCCGGAATGTAAGTGATAATCGGCTCAATCGCCATTTATTCAAATGAAAGGTAAAAACA
>CAJBCQ010000053.1 GCA_903951595.1 uncultured Hyphomicrobiales bacterium
AGGCAATAGCCCACGCGCATTCCGGCGAGGCCATAGGCTTTGGAGAAGGTGCGGAAGCGCAGCACTTGGGGGTTTTCTACGCACATGGGCGGCAGCGTGCCTTGGGGTGCGAATTCGCCATAGGCTTCGTCGAGGAACAGCACGGCACCTTGCGGCACATTGGCGATGACGCGGCCCACATAGTCGGCATTGTGCCAAGAGCCCATCGGATTGTCGGGGTTGGCGAAATAGATCACCTTGGCACCCGCCTGCCCTGCCCGCGCGACGAGGCTCAGCCCGTCCTCATGGTCGCTTGCATAAGGCACGGTGACGAGTTCGGCACCCAGCCCCGCCACATGGAAGTTGAAGGTGGGATAGCCGCCCAAGGATGTCACCACCTTGTCGCCAGCTTCGATGAGCAGGCGCAAGGCGGTTCCCAATAGGCCGTCGATGCCTTCGCCCAGCATCACATTTTGCGCTGCGACACCGTGATGGGCGGCAATCGCGTGGCGTAGATCATAATTCTCTGGGTCGCCATATTTCCACGCATGCGCGGCTTCAGCCTGCATGGCCGCGATGGCGCGCGGGGATGGGCCGAACACGTTCTCATTCGCCCCAATGCGCGCGGCAAAAGCGCGGCCCCGCGCGCGCTCCTGCGCCTCCGGCCCCACAAAGGGCACGGTGGCGGGGAGCGCGTCTACGATGCGGGTGAGCTTTGCCATGCTATTCCAAACGGGCGGGGAAGCCGGGGGCGCGCAAATCCGTGCCGAGAACGTCTTCCAACAGCTTTACGATCTGCGTGGATTGGGCCGAGCCGCCATAGGCCGCCTTGCCCTTCACGAAGGTTTGGTTGGTGATGCCAGCCAAATCCAGCGGCACGCCGAATTCCTTGCCGAATTCCATCGCAAAGCCCAAATCCTTGAGTGCCAAATCCATCGTGAAGGCGATGTCATAGCTGCCATTGAGGATGAGCTGGCCTTCGGTTTCATGCACGAAGCTGGAACCGCTGCTCGCCTTAATCGCATGCCAGGCTTGCGCCAAATCCAACCCGCCACGCTTGGCGAGCATCAGGGCTTCACCGCAGGAAAGCAGGTGGATGAAGGCCAGCATATTGGTGATGACCTTGATGATGGCGGCAGAGCCCAGCGGCCCCATGTGGAAAAGCTTATTGCCGATGACCGACAAGGCGGGCGTGTGCAGTTCAAACAGCGCCTTATCGCCACCGCCCAGCACGGTGATGGCACCATGGGCGGCCAAGTGAACGCCGCCGGTGACGGGGCATTCCAGTGTTTCGATGCCGTGTTCCTTGGCGATGCCAGCAAGGCGCAGAATATCCTCGCGCCCCAGCGTGCTCATCTCAATCCAATGGGCACCCTTTTTCATGGCGGGTAAGGCTTGCCGCAGCACGATTTCGGAAACCTTAGGCGATGGCAGGCAGGTGATGAGGCAATCGACTTCCGCGGCAAGGCTTGCGGGTGTGTCATGCCAAGTGGCACCGCGCGCGATGTGGCGTTCGGCCAGTTTCTTGTCCAGATCGGTGACGGAGAGCTTGAAGCCCGCCTTCACCAAGTTCTCAGCCATATGGCCGCCGAGATTGCCGAGGCCGATAAATCCGTAATGCATGTTCATTCTCACAAAATTGGGTGATTGGTCATTTCAAGATGCAGCTTCGTGCCGGTATAGGGATTGGCGCGGGCTACTTCTTCGTTCAGTTCAATGCCGAGGCCAGGCTCGGTGGGCAGCAGCACGAAGCCGTTTTCCCAGACGATAGGCTTCTTCAGCAATTTGGCGTGGAAGCCACCCCACATTTCGATCGACTCGAGAATGAGGAAGTTGGGAAGGCTGGCCGAGAAGTGGATATTGGCCGCTCCTTCCACGGGACCGCAATAAAGATGCGGGGCGATTTGCGCGTAGTGCGCTTCGGCCATGGCGGCGATTTTCTTGGCTTCCATGATGCCGCCCACGCGGCCCAGAGCCATCTGGATGATGGAGGCCGCCCGACATTCCAGCACGCGGGAGAATTCATATTTGGTGGTGAGGCGTTCGCCCGTGGCAACTGGAATGGAAGTGCCGCGCGCCACCAATGCCATTTCTTCGGGCATTTCCGGCGGGGTGGGTTCTTCAAACCACAGGGGATCATAGGGTTCGAGCTTCTTGGCCAAGCGCAGCGCGCCGGAGACCGTGAACTGGCCGTGCGTGCCGAACAGCATGTCAGCCTTGGTGCCAACCGCCTGCCGGATCAGGCGCACGAATTTTTCACACAGCTCAATGCTTTCCAGTGATGGCTGGCGCGGATCGAAGGATGAATAGGGGGCGGCGGGGTCGAACTTCACGGCGGTGAAGCCTTTTTCCACATAATAGGCCGCGCGCTCAGCACTCTGCTCGGCGTTCCAATAGATGCTGTCGTCCTGGCCCTTGGTCAGGTCTGGGTAGATGTAGGTGTAGGAGCGCAGCTTCTCATGCACCTTGCCGCCTAAAAGCTCATAAACGGGCTTGCCCACGGCCTTGCCCTTGATGTCCCACAGCGCAATTTCGATGCCGGAGAGAACGCCCATCAGGGAGGCATCGGGCCGCAGCGTGTAGCCGGAGCCGTAAACCTTGCGCCACATGCTTTCGAGGTGGAACGGGTCCATGCCTTCGATATAGCGGCTGAAAGTGTCTTCGATCATGGCCGTCATGGCCTTGGGGCCGAAGGTGTCGCAATAGCACTCGCCGATGCCGGTGATGCCATTGTCGGTGGTGAGTTTTACGAACGTGAAGTAGCGCCCGCCAAAACCCGGCGGGGGATTGCCCACGATGAAGATTTCTAGATCTTTGACTTTCATGTGGAAGCCTCCTGACTACCTTGTTTTTCAACCAAGCTAGCACGCCGGACGGCAGGCGCAATCGGTTGAGATCATTTCAACAGTTGGTGAGGTTCGAAAGTTTTACAGCACCTTGCCGGGGTTCAATATCCCCTTGGGGTCGAGCGCCTGTTTGATGCGTGCCATCAGAGCCAGTTCTTCGGGGCTGCGGGAATAGCCCAGAAAATCCTTTTTCAGCGTGCCGATGCCGTGTTCGGCAGAGATGGAGCCGTTGAATTGGCGCACCACGTTATAAACCAGCTCATCCACTGCATGTTGGTCTGGCCCAGCCGAAACGCAGACATGTAGGTTGCCGTCGCCAATATGACCGAAATAGCTGTGGTGGCAGCCGGGCCAGCGGGCCTCGATGGCGGCGGCACATTGATCGGCAAATTCACCGAGGCGGGCAATGTCGAGGCTCACGTCGAAATTCACCAGATCCGGCAAGCGGTCCAGCACCAGCGTTTCGCGCAAGGTCCAGAATTTGGCCGTATCGGCCTCACTCTGCGCGATGAGGCAATCGGTCAGATGCCCCGCCTCCATAGCGCGCGACAGAAAGGCTTCGAACAGGTCCGCGTCCTTCGCCGCGTCACTGCCGGATTGCTCGATGATGAGAATGAAGGGCGGTTCCTTGTCGAAGAACTTCAGCCCCGCTTGGCGCGCGCTGAAATTATGGAAGCTCTGCCACATGACTTCAAAGGCGGTGAGAGACGCCAATTCGCGGCGGGCGGATTTCAGCACTTCCAGAACTGCAGCAAAATTTTCCAGCGCGCACATGGCGGTTGAAACCGTGGCGGGTTTGGTGGCCAAGCGCAGCACGGCGCGGGTGATGATGCCGAGGGTTCCTTCCGCGCCAATGAATAGCTGCTTCCAGTCATAGCCTGTATTGTTCTTCAGCATCTTGCGGATGTCGCTGACGATGGTGCCATCGGCCAGCACCGCTTCCAGCCCCAGCACATGCGCGCGCGCCATGCCATAGCGGATGACGCGGTAGCCGCCAGCATTGGTGGAGATATTACCGCCAACCTGGCAGGAACCGCGAGAGCCGAGGTCCAGCCCCAGCAGGAAGCCTTGCGCTTGGGCTGCCGCTTGCGCGATTTCCAGTGGGGTTCCGGCCAGCAACGTCATGGTGGCGGCGGTGGCGTCGATCTCCTCCACCCCGCTCATGCGTTCCAGCGAAAGCACGATAGCCGAAGCATCCGGATTGGCACCGCCTGCAAGGCCCGTCATGCCGCCTTGCGGCACCACACACACATCATGCGCGTGGCAAAGACGAAGGGCGGCGGAGACTTCAGCGGTGGATGCAGGCCGAAGCACGGCAAGGGGAAGCTGGGTGCCCGAGAGGCTGCGGTCGGAGCGGTAACGCTCGCCAATATCGGCGCCAACCAAAAGCCCAGAATTGCCCAACTCAGCCCGCAGTGCGTCGATCAAACGGTCCATCGCCTAGCCCCAAGAAAATGGCCGCGAAGCACAAAGGCTCGCGGCCATTGAAGGCGTAAGACTCACATATCAGGCGGTTACTGGCAAGGCTTGTACTGGCCGCCATAGGTCATATAAAGCCCCGTGCGGGAATTGAAGGAGCGGTATTTGGCACGGCAGTAGTCATACCAAGCCGGGGTTCCCGCCGGGGGTGCGCCATAATTGGCGGGGGATTGATAGGAGGCGTTCATGCAATCGGCATAGGCGCGGTTATAACGCTTCTGCCACTTGCTGTTGCTGTTGGCCGCACCACCCAAAGCACCAACGCCGGCACCGATGGCCATGCCATTATCGACCTTGTTCTTGCCAACAATGCCGCCAATCAGCGCGCCGCCAACCGCACCCACAACCGCACCGCCCAGCAGATCGCCAGCCGTATTTCTGCGGCTATTGGCATAATCACGCGCGTAGCGGTCGCAAGAAGCCGGTGAGGCCTGCGCCTGTGCCGGCGTGGTGACGGGCACCACGGCCAGTGTTGAAACAGCCATGGCTATCGCCAGCGACAAGGATGTCAGCTTTGATTTGAGCATCGGTTTACCCCTTTTTTCCATATGGACTAGCCACCCGTGATGATTGGACTGTCAGCGCGGAACTGGGCGTAATTATGTCCGCAAACTAGAACGAACCGTCAATAGGGTGCTTCGTAATAATCGGCGGCGGTCATGGAGAATATCTCTACCGCTTCAAAACGCCCGTTTCCCAAGGGGAAATCAGGGTGTGACTGCCAAGGTTTCAACCCCGCCCGGCGGGCAAGTTTTAGGGAGGCGGCATTACCCGCCATCACCTTGCACCAGACGCGCTCGGCATTCAGATGTTCAAAGGCAATGGCAAGAAGCACACCGGCCAATTGTGTGCCGATGCCTTGGCCCCAAAAGCTGGGATGCACGCCCCAGCCAACCTCAACAAGCCCCTCGCCCCCTTGCAGCACGAAACCATCAGCCACCGCAGCTTTGCGGGATTTCAGCTCACCGGCGAGATGGAAGGCGACGCGGTTTTCCTGATCCTGCCTTGCAATGGCGCGCAGAACGAAACTGCGGAGCTGGTCGATACTGCGATGGATGAGGCCCATATGGCGCTGATAATCACTGCGTAGCATGTAGCTGGAAAAATCATGCACATCCCCTGCCCTCAGCTCGCGCACCACGAGACTGGGTGATTCAATGGGGGGCAGATGGGTGACGACGCGTCCGGGCATGAGATACAGCATCGGTCCAAAAGCCCGCGCGGTCAAGGAACTGTCATGGCGATCTGTCATTGTCAGCTCGTCACCCCAACCGGAGCTTCACCGCATGCACAGGCTTACGCAACTCAAGCGTCAGATCGCCGCCGATTCCCGCAGGCCTTATTTCGTGCGGCCGGGAGCCGAGACGGTTGGCCTGCGCTGGCCGGCCATGGCGCGGCGCGAGGATGACGCTAAATATCCAGTTCGTCTTCCGGCACAAATTGTGCGCGGTCTGAAATGAAGCGGAAGCGTTCTTCCGGCTTGTTGCCCATGAGCTGTTCGACAACTTGCGATGTCGTGGCGCGTTCATCATCCATGAGCTGAACCTGCAACAGGGTGCGGTTCTTCGGGTCCATCGTGGTTTCTTTCAACTGCGCGGGCATCATTTCGCCCAAGCCTTTGAAGCGGCTGACTTCCACCTTGCCGCGGCCGGTGAACTCTTTAGCCATCAGCTCATCCTTGTGCTTGTCGTCGCGCGCATAAAGCGACTTGGCACCCTGCTGCAAGCGGTATAGCGGCGGCACGGCGAGGAACAGATTGCCGCTGTCGATCAGTTGCGGGGTTTGGCGGTAGAAGAAGGTGATGAGCAGGCTGGCGATATGCGCGCCGTCTACGTCGGCGTCGGTCATGATGATGACCTTACCATAGCGCAAATCATCACCCCTATAATTGTTGCCCGTACCGCAACCCAAGGCTTGCACTAGATCGGAAAGTTGTTGATTGGCGTTGAGCTTTTCGCGCGTGGCATTAGCCACGTTGAGGATTTTGCCGCGTAAAGGCAGAACCGCTTGGCTGGCACGGTTGCGCGCCTGTTTGGCGGAGCCACCGGCGGAATCACCTTCCACGATGAACAGTTCGCTGCCTTCCTGCGCGCTCATGGAGCAATCGGCGAGCTTGCCCGGCAAGCGCAATTTGCGGACTGCCGTTTTGCGGCCCACTTCTTTTTCTTGGCGGCGGCGGATGCGTTCTTCGGAGCGTTCAATGATCCATTCGAGCAGCTTGTCGGCCTGTGCGGGGTGGCCCGTCAGCCAATGGTCGAAATGATCGCGCACGGTTTGATCGACGATGCGGGCGGCATCCATCGTGGCGAGCTTTTCCTTGGTTTGGCCCTGGAATTCCGGCTCGCGGATGAATACCGACAGCATGACGCCGCAGGAGGTGAGCACATCTTCCGCCGTGATCTGGCCTGCGCGCTTGTTGTTCTTCAACTCGCCATAGGTTTTGAGCGAGCGGAGAAGCGCCGCGCGCAGGCCCGCTTCATGGGTGCCGCCTTCGGGCGTGGGAATGGTGTTGCAATAAGACGAGACGAAGCCATCTTCCCCGCCGAACCACGCAATGGCCCATTCGACGGAGCCGTGACCGCCTTCCTTTTTCACTTTGCCTGCGAAAATCTCATCCGCCACGCGCGGGCGGCCGTGGATGCGTTCTTCGAGGAAGTCTTTCAGGCCGCCGGGGAAATGCAGCGTTTGCTTGACGGGAACTTCGGTGCCGGAGCGGATGGTGGCGGGGTCGCAGCTCCAGCGGATTTCAACACCGCCGAACAGATAGGCCTTGGAGCGGGCCATGCGGAACAGGCGGGCGGGGTCGAATTTCGCTCCTTTTCCGAAAATCTGCTCATCGGGCTTGAAACGCACCGTGGTGCCCCGGCGGTTTTGCACGCGGCCCATGTTTTGGATGGGGCCATCAGGCCTGCCCCGGCGATAGACTTGGCGGTAAAGCTGTTGGCCGCGCGCCACTTCAACTTCCAGCACTTCAGCCAGCGCGTTGACGACCGAGACGCCGACGCCATGCAAGCCGCCGGAGGTTTCATAGACCTTGGAGTCAAACTTGCCGCCTGCGTGCAGGGTGGTGAGAATGACTTCGAGGGCGGATTTGTCTTTGAATTTGGGATGCGGGTCCACAGGGATACCACGGCCATTATCCGTCACCGTGAGCCAGCCTTCGGCATCCAGATTCACGTCGATGACATTGGCGTGGCCGGCCACCGCTTCGTCCATCGAGTTGTCCAGCACTTCGGCAAACAGATGGTGCAGCGCCTTTTCATCCGTGCCGCCAATATACATGCCGGGGCGGCGGCGCACGGGTTCGAGGCCTTCCAGCACTTCAATGTCGGCCGCGGTATAGCTCTCCTCCGCATTGCCTTTGGTGCGCGCAGGCGCAGGCGCGGGCGCGGGCTTGGGCGCGGGCACGGGGGCGGGCGTGTCGGTGGCGTCAAACAGGTCGCGGGCGGGAGGCGCTTTGGCGGTCATGGGGCGTTTGGAATTCCAAGGAGGGAGCCGATCAAAGGCCCGAATCATGTGGCGGGATTATGCCAGCTTGGACCAAGAGCGCCACAGGCGGGCTTCAGATGGGTGAATTTGCGAATAAACTCCCCCATTCCGGGCAAGTGACCTTGCGTCAACAGCCAAGATTAAGCTTACCTCGCCGTCACGGTTCTTGGCTGCCGGATTTATAATAAGCCAAACGGAACTTGGGCGGCCCCGAAAGGGGCTGCCTTTTTCGTGGCGTCAGCCTGAAACCCTCTCCCGCACCCTCTGCGCCAGATCATCTAAATTCTGCCCCAGCGGCTCAAACGCAAAGCGCGGGGCGTGGGGTCTGGCGGGGGGGGGCGATGGTGGGGGGGCAAAGTGAGGGGAAACTGGGCTGAAAACCGTGTTTTTGGCGTCGAAACGTGCTTTTTTCGCACCATTTTGCGGCGGAATCGGCCCTACAGCCCATGATTATTTGACTTTTCAGCCGTACGCACTATGTTCCGGCCATCCGCCCGCGCCTTTTGAAATTCCGGCGACACCTGTTCGGCGCGCGCATTTCGCTCTCAACCCGTCGCCAGATCGGTTCCAAAAAAACCCGCATGTCATTTGACCAGTTGGGCCTTAGCCCCAAAGTACTCGAAGCGGTGACTGCCGCTGGATATACCAACCCTACCCCCATTCAGGCGCAAGCCATTCCGCCGGCTCTTGAACGCCGCGATGTGCTGGGCTTGGCCCAGACGGGTTCGGGCAAAACGGCCGCGTTTACGCTGCCGATGCTGCACATCATGGAAAAGGGACGTGCGCGCGCGCGCATGCCGCGCACGCTCATTCTGGAGCCGACGCGCGAGCTTGCCGCACAAGTGCAGGAAAGCTTCGACAGCTTAGGCAAAAACCACAAGCTGACCGTGGCATTGCTGATCGGTGGCGTTTCGTTCGAGGAACAAGCCCGCAAGATTGATCGCGGTGCGGATGTGGTCATCGCCACGCCGGGCCGCCTGCTCGACCATATGGAGCGCGGCAAGCTGTTGCTCACCGGCATCGAGATTTTTGTGGTGGACGAAGCCGACCGCATGCTCGACATGGGGTTCATTCCCGATATTGAGCGCATCTGCAAGCTCTTGCCCTTCACGCGCCAGACGCTGTTCTTCTCGGCCACAATGCCGCCGGAAATCCAGCGGATTACTTCGCAGTTCCTGTCCAATCCGGTGCGGATTGAAGCCGAACGGCCCTCCTCTACCGCTTCCACCATCACGCAGCGTTTGGTGAAGGTGCCTTCCGACCCGAAAGCCAAGCGCGATGCGCTGCGCGCGCTGTTGCGTTCGCAGACGAATGTGAAGAACGGCATTGTGTTCGCCAACCGCAAGACGACCGTTGCGACACTCGAAGCATCGCTCAAGAAGCATGGCTTCAATGTGGGGGCACTCCATGGCGACATGGACCAGCGTTCGCGCATGGTGACGCTGGAAGGTTTCCGCAATAATGACATCACCTATCTGATCGCGTCTGACGTTGCCGCGCGTGGGCTCGACATTCCGGAAGTGAGCCATGTGTTCAATTTCGATGTGCCGATCCATGCGGAAGATTACGTCCACCGCATCGGTCGCACGGGCCGCGCGGGGCGTGAGGGCCAGGCGTTCACGATGGTGACATCGCAAGAGTCAAAGCAGGTCCGCGCCATTGAGGCGTTGATCAAGAAAGAGATTGAATGGGAAGGTGCAGCCCCCAGCGCATCCGACCCGGTTGAAGCTGCGCCTTCGCGTGAAGAACGTGGCGGGCGTGGAGGTCGTGATCGCGGCGGCAAATCGCGTGAACGCAAGCCGCGTGAACCGCGTGCGGTGGTTGAAGAAGCAGCACCCGTGGAAGCGGTTGCGGTGGTGGTGGAACAGCCCGAAATTTCAGCTCCCAAACCCGCCCGCACCCCACGCGCGCCGCGCGCGGCAGCAGCCCCCAAGGCGCCCAAGCCCGCAGCAGCGGCTCCTGTGCGCATGGAACAAATCGACCGCAATTCCCCGCGCCGGGAACCGGTGGAGGTTACGAGCCACGGGTTCGCGGATCATTTGCCAGCGTTTATGGCAAGACCGGTGCGAGTGCCGACGGCGAGTGAGTAAAACAAAAGCCCGGAGTGATCCGGGCTAGGGCTTTGGCGATCTGCGGTGTTCAATTTCAAGAGCAGAAAGCCCTGTCCCGGCTCACCGCTTCGCGGCGTCCGGGATGACGATTACAAGCTCGCGGCAGGCGTGAGCTGCACGCTCTCTCCGCACCCGCACGCGCTCGTCTGGTTCGGGTTGTTGAACACAAACCCTGCCTTCAGCTTCTCAGTTTTGTAATCCATCTCGGTGCCGAGCAGGAACAGCACGGCCTTCGGATCAATGAACACGGTGACACCCTGATCGTCGATTACCTCATCGAGCGCGCCTTTTTCGGCCGCCCATTCCATCGTGTATTCCATGCCGGCACAGCCGCCATTTTTAACCCCGATACGAAGGCCAGCCACGGGCTTATCGGAACGCGCCATGATTTCGCGCACGCGGTTCGCGGCGGCTTGCGTGAGCTTCATGACTTGGGGGCGCGGGCGGGTGGTTGTCATTCGACTTCTCTCCTCACCACATGTTCATGGCCACTTTGGCCTCGTCTGACATGCGCGATTGATCCCAAGGGGGATCGAAAACCAGTTGCACTTTCACACCGGAAACACCCGGCACCACGCCCACCGCGTTTTCCACCCAACCGGGCATATCACCTGCCACGGGGCAACCGGGGGCGGTGAGGGTCATGTCGATGTTCACGAAGCGGGCGTCGTCGATGTCTACCTTGTAGATGAGGCCCAATTCGTAAATATCAACCGGGATTTCCGGGTCAAACACCGTTTTCATGGCGGCGATGATGTCATCCGTCATGCGGTTCAGTTCGTCGGTGGGAATGGCGGCTGTCTGATCCATGGCCCTAGCTCACAGGAAAATGCGTTGCGCGGCAAGAAGGCTGTCGGCGAAAGCATCCACCTCCGCGCGGGTGTTGTACATGGCGAAAGAGGCCCGGCAGGTGGAGGTTACACCAAAACGGGCCATCAGGGGCTGCGTGCAATGGGTGCCAGCACGAACCGCAACGCCCTTGCGGTCGATGATGGTAGCCACATCATGCGCGTGGGCGCCCTTCATGGAAAAGGACAGAATGGCCCCCTTCTCGCGCGCTTGGCCGTGGATGATGATGGAGTTGATCTCCTTCACCCGTTCGGTGGCATAGGCCAGCAAATCCGCCTCATGCGCCATGATGGCGGGTCGGCCTATTTGCAGCATGTATTCCAAGGCCGCGCCCAAGCCGATGGCTTCGGCAATGGCCGGGGTGCCAGCCTCAAAGCGGTGCGGGGTTTGGGCATAGGTTACGCCTTCGGTGGAAACCTCGCGGATCATCTCGCCGCCGCCTTGATAGGGGGGCATGCGGTTCAAATGTTCAGCCTTGGCCCACAGAACACCGATGCCGGTGGGGCCATAGGTTTTGTGGCCGGTGAAGACGAAGAAATCACAGCCGATGGCTTGCACATCCACTTCCATATGGACCGAAGATTGGCTGCCATCCACCAGCACGGGAATGCCGCGTGCGTGCGCCAATTTCACGATTTCTTTCACCGGAACGATGGTGCCCAGCGCATTCGACATTTGCGTGATGGCGATGATTTTGGTGCGCTCGGTGAGGAGCTTTTCGAACGCATCCATGAGGAAGTTGCCTTCCTCATCAATGGGTGCCCATTTCAGCACCACGCCTTTGAGCTCGCGGTGGAAGTGCCAAGGCACGATGTTGGAATGGTGTTCCATGATGGATAGCACCACTTCATCACCCTCGCCCAGCACCATGCCGCCATAAGATTGCGCCACAAGGTTGATGGCTTCGGTGGCGTTGCGGGTGAAGATGATTTCATCGACACTGGGCGCGTTCAAAAATTTGCGGACCGTTTCGCGCGCATCTTCGAAATTCTGGGTGGCGGTGTTGGACAGATAATGCAGGCCGCGATGCACATTTGCATATTCAAAGCCCAGCGCGTTCTGCATGGCATCCAGCACCACTTTCGGCTTTTGGGCCGAGGCGGCGTTGTCTAGATAGACGAGCGGTTTGCCATAGACTTCGCGCGCGAGGATGGGGAAATCCGCGCGGATCTTGGCGATGTCGTAAGCAGCCGCTGCGGGCATGTTCATGCGGGCTTCCTGTTGATCAACCAGCCTTGCGTGAGTTCGCCCAAGGCTTCGCGAACAGCTTCATGCGCCACTTCGTCAAAGGCCTCAGAGGCGAAGGCGGCAATGAGGAGAGACTTGGCTTCATCTTCTGGAATGCCGCGGGCGCGCAGATAGAACAGATAATCATCGTTGAGCGAGCCAGATGTGGCCCCGTGGCCGCACACAACATCATCCGCGAAGATTTCAAGTTCCGGCTTGGCGTCAAACTCAGCGGTTTCGGAAAGTAGAAGCGCATTGGAGGATTGCTTGCCATCCGTCTTTTGCGCGTCCTTGCGGACAACCACCTTGCCTTGAAAAATACCGCGCGCTTGGTCGTCCATCACACATTTGAACAGCTCGCGGCTGGTGCAATGGGGCACGGCGTGATCGACGGTGATTTTGGTATCGGCATGCTGCTTGCCATTGAGCAGATAAGCGCCTGCTACCTTGATGTTGCTATGCTGGCCGGTAAAGGTGGCAAAGGTTTGCTGGCGGGTGGCCTTGGCCCCTTGTGTCAGGGTGAAATCATTCAAGCTCGATTGCGTGCCGAGCTTTACATGGAAACTGGCGAGGTGAATGGCGGCTTGGCCATCCTCGGCAATCTTCACACGGTCGAGGCGGGCGTCATCGCCGATGCTGGCTTCGATGAGCGAGCTTGCGACATAAGCCCCGGCTCCGCCGATATGAGTTTCCAGCAGCGTGGCACTGGCACCCTTTTCGACAATGATTTGCGCGCGCGTGCAGGTGGTGACGGCTTCATGGCCGGTGGAAACAAACACCAGCGCGATGGGCGCATCTTCCGCCGTTCCAGCTTTCACGGTGAGGCGCAGGCTTTCGCGGCAGAAACGGTCATTCAGATTGGCGAGTGGATCGTCATAAGCCCCGCGCGCGCTTGATGGCGGTGCGCCGTGGGTGAGGTGTTCCAGCGTGATGGCACCGGTGGCGGGTAGCTTGGAACGAGCCTTGTCGAAGGCACCATCCACGAACACAAGACGCGCGCGGGCGAAAGGGGCCAGGGCATCGGTGGCGATAAGCCGGTCAATTTCGGCAGCACTGGCCTTGGTGCCATTTGTGGGCGGGTAGGCCTGATCGAGAAGCTGGCGCAGATCGGTCCAGCGCCAATCTTCCTGACGGCGGTGTGGCAGGGCAAAGCCCTGATAGGCCGTTTCGGCGGCGGTTGGGGCGAGTGTTAGGCTCATGCCGCGTCACCCACATATTCGGCATAGCCATTGCGTTCCAATTCCAGCGCCAATTCCTTGCCGCCAGACTTCACGATGCGGCCCTTGGAAAGCACATGCACTTGGTCTGGCACGATGTAATCCAGCAAGCGTTGATAATGCGTGATGACGATCATGGCGCGGTCGGGCGAGCGCAGCTTATTCACGCCTTCGGCGACGAGCTTCAGCGCGTCGATATCAAGGCCGGAATCGGTTTCATCGAGGATGCAGAGCGAGGGTTCGAGAACGGCCATTTGCAAAATTTCAGCGCGCTTCTTTTCACCACCAGAAAAGCCCACATTCACCGGACGCTTCAGCATTTCCTGCGAAATATTTAGGGCGGCTGACTTTTCCTTCACCAGGCGCATGAAATCAGGTGTTGAAAGTTCACCCTCACCGCGTGCCTTGCGCTGTGAATTGAGCGCCACTTTCAGGAATTGCATGGTGGCAACGCCGGGAATTTCGATCGGGTATTGGAAGGCCAAGAACACGCCCTTGGCGGCGCGTTCATCCGGGCTCATTTCGAGCAGGTCTTGGCCCTTATAGAGCACTTCACCATCGGTTACATCATAGCCTTCGCGGCCGGACAGAATGTAAGACAGCGTAGACTTGCCCGAGCCGTTCGGCCCCATAATGGCATGCACTTCACCCGGATTCACGGTGAGGTTGATGCCATTCAAGATGGCGCGGTTTTCATCTTCGATGGAAGCGTGGAGGTTTTTGATCTCAAGCATATTCTTCATCCTTTAACCGACGCTGCCTTCGAGGCTGATGCCGATGAGTTTTTGGGTTTCAGCCATGAACTCCATGGGTAGCTGCTGGAGAACATCGCGCACGAAGCCGTTGACGATGAGGGCGACTGCTTCTTCCTGATCGAGGCCACGGGCCTGGCAGTAGAAAAGCTGGTCGTCCGAAATTTTGGAGGTCGTTGCCTCATGCTCAAACTGGGCGGTTGAGGTTTTGGCTTCGATATAGGGAACCGTATGCGCGCCGCATTTATCGCCGATCAGCAAGCTGTCGCATTGGGTGAAGTTGCGGGCGTTGGTGGCCTTGCGGTGGGCCGAAACGATGCCGCGATAGGTGTTGTCGGATTGGCCTGCGGCGATGCCCTTGGAGATGATGCGGCTGGAGGTGTTCTTGCCCAGATGGATCATCTTGGTGCCGGAATCCACCTGCTGGCGGCCGTTTGAAATGGCAATCGAATAGAACTCGCCGCGCGAATAATCGCCGCGCAGAATGCAGGAAGGATATTTCCAGGTGATGGCCGAGCCAGTTTCAACCTGCGTCCAGCTGATCTTGGAATGATGGCCCCGGCAATCGCCGCGCTTGGTGACGAAATTATAGATGCCGCCCTTGCCTTCCTTGTCGCCCGGATACCAGTTCTGGACGGTGGAATATTTGATCTCGGCTTCATCATGGGCGATGAGTTCCACCACCGCCGCATGCAGCTGGTTTTCATCGCGCGTGGGGGCCGTGCAGCCTTCAAGATAGCTCACATAAGCGCCCTTATCGGCGATGATGAGGGTGCGCTCGAATTGGCCGGTGTTCTTTTCATTGATTCGGAAATAGGTCGAAAGCTCCATCGGGCAGCGGGTGCCGGGCGGAATGTAGACGAAAGAGCCATCCGAAAAGACGGCGGAGTTGAGCGCGGCATAATAATTATCCGCCTGCGGCACAACGGAGCCGAGATATTTCTTCACCAGTTCGGGATGCTCGCGCACGGCTTCGGAGAAAGAACAGAAGATGACGCCGGATTTAGCCAGTTCCGCCTTGAACGTCGTCACTACCGAAACCGAGTCAAACACGGCATCCACGGCAACACGGGTGCCAGCACCTTCCACGCCTGCGAGGATTTCGCGTTCACGCAGCGGCACGCCCAGCTTTTCATAAGCGGCGAGCAATTCGGGATCGACCTCATCCAAGCTCTTGGGGCCGGGGGTCTTTTTGGGGGCTGAGTAGTAATAGAGATCTTGGAAGTCGATCTTGGGATAGTTCACGCGCGCCCAAGTTGGCTCATCCATTTGCAGCCAACGGTGATAGGCTTCCAGCCGCCAATCGAGAAGCCATTGCGGCTCGTCTTTACGGGCTGAGATATAGCGCACGGTGTCTTCGTTCAGGCCTTTGGGGGCGCGCTCGCTTTCGATCTCGGTGGTAAAGCCGTATTTGTATTTATCGACGTCGATATCCTTGACGCGTTCAATGGTGTCGAGATCGGCCATGTCAGGCTGCCTTCTGTTTTGCGCGGGTCGCGGCGCGTTTCCATGCCGCGATAAATTGATCCACATCCTGTACGGATGAATTCCAGCCAAGGCTCACCCTGATGGCGCCTTTGGCGATGTTTTCTTCCACACCCATCGCCGCCAAAACATGGCTGCGCCCTACCTTGCCGGACGAGCAGGCAGAGCCTGAGGAAACCGACACGCCATCTAGATCCAAGCTGATCAAGGCTGTATCGGCGGCAAGGCCCGGCAGAGCAAAGCAGGTGGTGTTGGAAAGGCGTGGTGCGGCCTTGCCGAAGAACACGGCAGCGGGTGTGGCGGCTTGAATAAGTGATTCCAGATTATCGCGCAAGCTGCTGATTTCTTTTGGTAAATTGCCTAGCGAAGCGGCGAAGCCAGCGATGGCCGGGGCGTTCTCCGTGCCGGCCCTGCGGCGCAGTTCCTGGCCACCACCATCCAGCAAGGGAATGAGTGGCAGACCATCGCGGATGATGAGTGCGCCTGCGCCCAAGGGGCCGCCGAGCTTGTGGGCGGAAAGGGTCATAAGGTCCGCGCCGATGAGCGGGAAACGCAGCGGCTGTTTGCCCAGCACCTGCACGGCATCTGTGTGTAACAATCCGCCATGAGCATGGGTGATTGCGGCGGCTTCGGCTACGGGTTGCAGCACGCCTGTTTCGTTATTCGCCATCATCAGGCTGACCAACGCCTTGCCGGGTTTGGCGAGGAGAGTTTTGAGGGCTTCAAGATCGGCGACACCATTGGCATCCACCGGAATGAGGTCCACGGGCTTGCCGGATGCACGGGCGGCTTCGCGCACGCAGGGGTGTTCGATGGCTGAAATGATCAGGCGGTCTAGGCCCAAGCCTTTGAGGGCCAAGTTATTGGCCTCCGTGCCGCCGCTGGTGAAAATGACCATCGGGGTCAACACGCCGAGTTCGGCGGCGATCGCCTCACGGGCGGCTTCGATGCGGTTGCGGGCTGAGCGGCCTTCTGAATGAATGGAGGATGCGTTACCGCCTTCTTCCAGTGCGGCAAGCATGGCTTGCCGGGCGGCTGGTTTCAGCGGGCTTGTGGCATTGTGATCCAGATAGGCGCGCATCATGCCATGGCCCTAACCGGATGCACCTTGGCGCGGCGTACGGCGGCCTGAAGGGCAAGGTTACGCTTGTTCACCACATCACCCAGCGTGATGGCCGCGAGAAAGGAATAGACCTGACGGCCCAAACTTGACCAAAGATCGTGAGTGATGCACTGGCCGCCCGCCACACAGCCTTCAATGGCATCGCCTTGGCAGCGGGTGATCTGGAGGGGTTCATCGGCGGCCGAGACGATATCGGCGATGCGGATATCTTCCATGTCGCGCGCCAGCTTATAGCCGCCGCCGGGGCCACGGGCGCTTTCCACAAGGCCGCATTTGCGCAGTTTGGCGAAAATCTGCTCCAGATATTCCTGGCTGATTTCCTGCCGTTGCGAGATTTCCGCGAGCGAAACAGGGCTGTCGCCACCGGAACTTGCGATGTCGGCCATGGCCATGACCGCATAACGTCCTTTGGTAGAGAGCTTCATGGCGGCTTTCCGCGTTCCCTTGATGGCGAAAGTTCTTGCAATTCCGGGGCTTGGTTGTGGTAAGACCCGCTTTAACACCACCGCGGACCGGCCTAACCTAGTCTCGAACCATTCTAAGGTAGGGGTATAGAAAGGCCGAGCGTCCGAGTCAACTATTGCCCGCAGGTTCCCACATCCATGCCTGAAGTTATTTTCAATGGGCCGGCCGGCCGCATCGAAGGCCGTTACCACCACAACAAGGCGCCGGGGGCTCCCATCGCCATCATTCTGCATCCGCACCCGCAATTTGGTGGCACGATGAACAACCCCATCGTGCATCAGCTCTATTATGCTTATGCCGAGCGCGGTTTTTCGGTTCTGCGGTTCAACTTCCGCGGCGTGGGGCGCAGCCAGGGTTTGTTTGAGAATGGCGCGGGCGAGCTTTCGGACGCGGCATCTGCTTTGGATTGGTTGCAGGCGCTGAACAAGGAAGCGCGGGTTTGCTGGATTGCCGGGGTTTCCTTCGGCGCGTGGATTTCCATGCAGCTTTTGATGCGGCGGCCGGAGATTTCCGGCTTCATCTCCATCGCGCCGCTGGCCAAGCATTATGACTTCTCGTTTTTGGCCCCTTGCCCCGCTTCCGGCCTGTTCGTGAATGGCGAGCGCGACAGCGTGACCTCACCGGAAGCGGTGAATGGCTTGGTGACGAAGCTGAAGACGCAGCGCGGCATTACGATTGAGCATAAGCTCATCCCCGGTGCGAACCACTTCTTCCAGGACAAGATCGACGATCTGGTCGGCGTGTGCGGCGATTATCTGGACCGCAGGCTGGCGTTGGAAAGCTAAAGCCATGGCGAAACTCGAAATCGTTTCGCCATCGCCTGCGCTAAAAGCCGATTGGCGTCGGCTTTATGATGGCTATGCCGCGCATTACAAGCGCGAGATGACGGATAGGATTGCAGATGCGGTTTGGGGCTGGATCAACGATCCGGCGCATGAGCTGGAAGGTGCGATTGCACTTCTGGACGGCAAGCCCGTTGGTTTGGCGCATTTCCGCCGCATGCCGAGCCCCTTGCGCGGGGCGGATGTCGGGTTTCTGGATGATCTGTTCGTTGATCCGTCCGTGCGCGGGTCTGGTGCAGCGGCGGCATTGCTGGCCCATGTGCGTTCGGTTGCCGCTGCGCGCGGCTGGGAACTGACGCGGTGGATTACGGCGGACGACAATTACCGGGCGCGGACCTTGTATGACAAGGTGGCGAAGAAGGCCGGGTGGAATACGTATGAGATGAAGACGGGGGATTGAGCTTAAATGGCGATGTGATATCGCCCCTGCATTGCGTCGATATGCACGCTCAGCCATTCCGGCACATTACGGCACCCGCGCCAATAATGCCAAAGCTCATTATAGCTCATGGCTTTGAATGCCGGCTTTGATACGGCCATCTTTTCCGAAAACGCATCAACCTCTTGGCGATGGGCCGCGAAAACCGGAAATTCATTCGCGTTGGCTGGTTCCCAGAAAAGATACAATAGGATCACAGGCCGATCGCGGAAGTTATTTGCCAGTCCGAAGGCATGTTTGATGAGCTGCGCCGCATCCAGA
>CAJBCQ010000054.1 GCA_903951595.1 uncultured Hyphomicrobiales bacterium
CCTCATTGCATCCAGCTCACCCGAGGGCGAGGCCTTATTGGTGGCAGCCGACGCCCGTCAGGCTTATTTCAAGCTCGCCGAAAACTTCCTCACCCAAACAACACAGTCCTTCTGCGGGGTCGCAAGCATGGTCATGGTTTTTAACGCCATGCAAATCCCAGCCCCAGAAGTGCCTGAATACGCGCCCTACAAAACATTCACGCAAGACAACATATTTGATTCCCGCACCGAGGCGATCCTGCCGCGCGATATCATCCTCAAACAAGGAATTACCCTCGATCAGATGGGCGCCCTGCTGGCGGTGCAACCCGTGACCGTCGCCGTCCGCCACGCAACAGACACGAGCCTCGCAGCCTTCCGAGAGGAAGCGGCGACTTATCTCGCTACGTCAGGCCATTTCGTTCTGATCAATTACTTGCGAAGTGCCCTGGGCCAGCAGAAGGGCGGTCACTTCTCCCCGCTGGCGGCTTATGATCGCGAGACGGACCGCTTCCTGATCCTCGATGTCGCGCGCTACAAATATCCGCCCGTCTGGGTCAAGGCGGAGGAACTCTTCGCAGCCATGAATACCAAGGATTCCGACAATGCGGATAGATCGCGCGGGTACGTTCTGGTTTCTCCAACATCGAACCCGTGAGCTTTGATCTCCTGCGCCCAGCAAAAAACGCTTATGGCGCGATTGTTCGCGGCCACATCGCCGCAAGTCTGCTTGCCTGCTTCTAAAACTCAAGGAACCTCTCGGCCCTGCGCTGCGGCATAGAGTTCAAACCAATCTTCGCGGCTGATTTTTACGCGCAAAGCCTGTGATAATCCCTTGATTCTCGCGATGGAATTGGTGCCCATGACAGGCAGCACCCCCGCCGGATGCGCCAACAGCCAAGCCACCGCAACGGCACTGCGGTCAACATCCTGTTGCGCGGCTAACCGGCCGAGCGTTTCACCAAGCTTGCCGCCTTCACGCATCAGCGCGCCACCACCCAGCGGTGACCACGCCATAGCACGCATATTCGCGCGCTGGATTTCGGATAGATCGCCATTGCTGAAAGGGCGGCACTCTTGCAGGCTGAGTTCGATCTGGTTGACCACCAAGGGCACCTTCATGCGCGATTGCAAAAGGGCCGTGTCCCACGGGCGGAAATTTGAAACACCCACCGCGCGCACCTTGCCCGATGATACGACCTCATCGAGGGCTTGGCCCGCTTCATCAAAGTCCATGAAAGGATCAGGCCTGTGGATGAGCAACAGATCAATCCGGTCTGTTCCCAACAGCCGCAAGGATCGCTCAACCGAGGCCGTAATGTGCTGGCGTGAGGTGTTATAATGCTTGAGCCTTGCAGACCCGTAATCACCCACGGGTGCAATAATCCCGCATTTGCTGATAATCTCCATGCGGTCCCGCAAGCCCTTGTTGCGCGTGGCCTGCCCAAACAGGCCTTCCACCGTATAGCCGCCATAGATATCGGCATGGTCCATGGATGTGATGCCCTGCTCAAGGCAGGCTTCGATCTTGGCCATGATATGGCCGCTGGAAGTATCAGGATCATCGCCCAAACGCCACATGCCATAGACAATGCGCGACAGGCTAACGCCGCCTGCAAGAGTGATCCGTTCCATTTGGGGCCTCCGTTTGTTTGGCTTTCTTAGCATCAATCTAGACCAGTCAAGTCAAGCCAGATACTGTGCAGAGTGGATCAGCCAAGGTCATCACGCCAAAATGAACAATTTTTATGCGCCGGAACTTCTTCGAAGCCTTTTTGACCGCGCTGTAGAAGTTGCAGATCCAATGCGATCTCTCGCCCGGCATTTGCCGCCGCTACCTGACAAACGGGTTCTTGTCATCGGTGCTGGCAAGGCCAGCGCGCGCATGGCAGAGGCGGTGGAAGCCTTGTGGGGCCCCTGCGAGGGCCTCGTCATCACCCGTTATGGCTATGCCCGACCTTGCCAGGGAATCGAGATTGTGGAGGCAGCCCATCCGGTTCCAGATCGGTCTGGGCTAGAGGCGACAACACGCATGCTGAAGCTGGTTCAGGGGCTGGGCGAGGATGACTTCGTTTTGGCTCTGATCTCCGGGGGCGCATCGGCCTTGCTCACGGCTCCTGTCGCGGGCGTAAGTTTGCAAGACAAGCAAATGGTCAACGCCGCCCTGCTGGCCAGTGGTGCGCCGATTGATCGCATCAACACTGTGCGTAAACACCTCAGCGCGGTCAAAGGTGGTCAACTGGCCGCGGCCGCCTACCCAGCGCGCATGCTCACCCTAATGATTTCCGATGTGCCGGGAGATGATCCCGCCCTGATCGGTTCTGGGCCGACGGTCGGTGAAGCTACAACACCGCAAGATGCTCTGCGGATTCTTCACGACTGGAAGATCACGCCACCGAACTCGGTCATGCATGCTTTGCGCAATGGCAGTCAGGTTATTTCTCCCGCTGATCCGCGCCTGTCGCGGGTGGAAAACATCATCTATGCCGCCCCCGCGCAATCGCTTGCCGCCGCAGCAGAATTGGCGCGCGGACAGGGTCTGGATGTGCGCCGCCTTGGGCATGCCGTGGAAGGTGAAGCCCGCCAAGTGGCCATAGAGCAAGCAGCCAAAGCTTTGCGGATCAAGGCAGAGCGAAAGCAAGGCGATCCGCCGGTTCTGTTATTGTCCGGTGGCGAATTGACCGTCACAAAAACGGGCAACGGCATCGGTGGCCCCAACGCGGAATTCTGTCTCGCCTTGGCGATTGCGCTGAAGGGTGCAGAAGGAATTCACGCAATCGCCTGCGATACCGATGGCGTCGATGGTGCCGCCGAAATCGCAGGCGCCATCATCGGGCCATCAACCTTGGATAAGGCCAAGGCGTTGGGTTTAGTTGCCGCCGAGCACCTTGCCAACAATGACGCCCACAGCTTCTTTGCCGCCATAAAGGATCAGGTGGTCACAGGACCCACCCTCACCAACGTCAATGATTTTCGCGCCATCTTGATAGGTTAGACGGCAATCCCATCAGGCTTCCGGCATGTCGAGCAGGGGCTTCACGGCACCGATGGCAGTGGCGCATTGCGGGGAAGTGCCCGCAAGCACCGCCTTGGCATCCGTCAGGCCCGCCACCACGCTGATCGTGGTGGTGATGCCCCAGAAGGGATCTTCAACTGCCCGCGCAATGAGCGCGGGCGTGCCGTTCACCACGCATTCCTGCACCTGCTGGATGATGGCAGCCGGGGCCTTTACCGCTTCCATCTTCGTCGCAAGTTCAGCCTGTACGGGGCCGATGACAAAGGTGGCTAAAAGCCAAGCGAAAAGATCGTGGATCAATTGCAATCTCCTTTTGCATTATCTATCGGCAACTAATCAGCGCCTCGGCCACAGGCTCGATAGTGCATGCCAGAGGGGTCCAGATCATATATTCAGCGTTTACATGGTGTTCTTTGCTGGATTTTCAAGGCAAGCCTAGACGTTTTTTGTCTCGCCGCCCGCAATAGGCGCCTTTGGCAAAGCCTGCGTTGCGATGCAACAGGTCAACAGTAAAATGGCAGATCCGCCAAGACAGGCGGAAAGCCCGCCAAGCTGATATAAAAGCCCCGACAACAAAGTGCCAATAAAGCGGCCCACCGCATTGGCCGCATAATAAAAACCAACATCTTCGGCCGCTTTTTCCGATCCCGCATAGGCCAAGATCAAATAGGAATGTACGGAAGAATTAATAGCAAAAACGATACCAAAAAGGCAAAGACCCGCCACGAGAATTAGGTCGGCAAACCAAGGCTCGACGGCCAACCCGCCGATGAGCCCCAAGGGTACGACCAAAAGCAACAGCGCCCACAGGCGCGCGGCCGGAACCTCGCGCGATAACC